>JAYVUZ010000134.1:0-11179 GCA_043787415.1 Fimbriiglobus sp.
CCAATTTCGTTAGGGGCAGTCCTGGGAAGTCATCCGGCGACGGGGCAGTTCCCTCGGCGTTCCCCGTAGTTCCCGCGGGGTTCCGCCGTCCAACCGCCACACGCCGTCCCGGAGCAACGGCGGCAACGACGCCTTGGGCACCCCGGTCAACCGCCGCACGGGCCGCTCGGCCTGGGTCCAGACGTTCTCGGCCCCGTTGATGTGCCGCCGCCCGTCGGCCACCCGCTCCGCGTCCGGGTTCCCCGGCGCGTGCGCGTACCCCGCGACCGACAGGGTGTGGCACCCGCCCGACGAGTCCGAGCCCGCGACGCTCGCCGGGGCCACCTCGCGGCGGGCGACGGGCGCCAGCGTCGCCGGCCCGCCGCCGGCGGTCATCCGGGCGGGCACGGCCCCGCCCCGCCGGGGGACGCCGAACACGGCCACCGTGCCGGCCGCTCCCCGACCCCGCCCCCCCCTCCGCCGGCCGCCGCGGTCCGACTCGCCGATCGCCACCGGGCCGTCGAAGGCGGCGGTCGCCGCCGGCCCCCGGTGGGCGGCGATGACCGCCCGCACCGTGGCGAGGAAGAGGGCGGCCGTGTGGCGGTGGCCGCCCGCCACGTCGGCAGCCGTCCGTGCCGGCGAGCCGGCCGCGAACGGCTTGAGCCGCTCGCCCGTCTGGCGCGGGGCCAACTTGCCGCACTTCAGACCCGTCGAGCCGCCCGAGGAGATAAATCTCCTGGGACAGCCCCTTGGTCGATTGACCCCGGCCAGGCCTGCTGCCGGACCCGATCAGGGCGTTGATGCCAACGGTCTGGTCGGCATCCGTAGCTTGGTCGGTTCATAACGTGGTTTGGCCCGTTCCTTTTCCGAGGACGCGACGATGAGTACCGGCGGACCCTACGGCGGCGGCGGCATGTTCGGCGGGGGCAGCCCGCCGGCCCTCCTGCACTTGTCCGACCTGGACCGGCCGCTCGCTTTCGTACTCGTGTTCCTGACCAGCGTGGCCGTGGTCGGGCTGGCTGTCACCTTCCTCGGGCTGGCCTACCACCACCACCGTCGGGAGCGGGAGTTCCACCTCGGCCGCACCTCGAACGGGCTACCCGGCGGGGTTTGACGCCAAGCGGTGTTAGCGCGTGTTTCGACCGTGCGAACCACCCCGGCCGTCTCGCTCTAGAATGACTTCGCCGCGGGCGGCCCGCGGCATGTCTGCCTAGTTCGACCGATCGGAGGCGAGGAATGCCCGCGGCCATCTTGGCGGCGCTATTGCTCGGGCCGGTCCCTGCCGCCCCGCCGGCGGTGGTCGTCAACGAAGTCTTCTACCACGCCCCGGACGAGCTGGACCGGGTCCAGTGGGTCGAACTGCACAACCCCGGCGCCCAGCCCGTTGCCCTCGGCGGCTGGACAATGAACGGGGGCAAACTGCTCGCGGTGCCCGCCGGTACTACCCTGCCGGCCGGCGGGTTCCTTGTCTTCGCTCTCGACCCGGCCGAATTCGCCAAGGCTTACGGGGACGAATTGAAGCCGGCCGGGCCGCTCGCCCGGCCGCTCAAACGGGGCGGCGAACGGCTGGAGCTGCGGGACGCCGGTGGCACATTGGTAGACGTGGCCCGGTTTTCCGACCGGGCGCCGTGGCCGGTCAGTGCCGACGGCCGGGCGGCCTCGCTCGAACGCATCTGCCCGACCGACCCGGGCAACACCGCCGACAACTGGGCCGGGTCGCCGCTGCCGGCCGCGTCTCGCCCGGCCGGCACCCCCGGTCAGCGGAACAGTGCCTACTCGCTGACGCCCCCGCCGGTGGTGTCGGTGGAGAGCGGGCCGGCGACGGCCCCGCCCGGCCAGCCGCTGCCGGTGTCCGCCCGGGTGACGGGCACGGACGTGCGAGAGGTGGTGCTGCTCTACCGGGCGGTGACGCCGGCGAAGATCGCGGCGGAAGTGGCGGTGCCGATGGAGCCGGCGGCCGGCGGGCGGTGGCAGGCCAGCATCCCGGGGCAACTGGCTGGCACCCTGCTACGGTACCGCGTCCGGGCCACCGGCCGGGACGGCGCCAGCCGCTTGTTCCCGGCCCCGCACGACCTGCGGCCGACCCTGTCCGCCTACGTCCACGACCCGTTCGGCCCGGCCCCGCTCGGCCGGGCGGTGCTGCTGGTCGGCGGGCTGGATCGCGTCGCCCCGCCAGAGGTCGGGCCGAACCGCGACCGCGGGGCGCGGGAGGGACCGGCCCCGCCCCGCGGGGCGTCGGCGTTCGTGTACGCCGACCCGGCCGGCAGGGCGGTGCAGGTGTTCGACCACATCACCGCCGCCCCCCGGGTGCAGCAGCCGGACACCGGCCACGTGCTGCACTTCCACAAGGACCGGCCGTTCCGCGGCATGACCGCCGCCAGCCTGTTCTACGAGGGCCACGACCGGCTCATCCTCGACGAGGCCCTGTCCTACGACCTGTTCCGCCGGGCCGGGAACGCCGCCCCGCTCGCCGAGTTCCTGCGGCTGACGGTTGACGGTCAGCCGGTCGGCCACCGGCTGCTGGTCGAGCGGCCGAACCGGGCATTCCTGCGGCGGAACGGGGTGGACCCGAACGGCCACCTATACAAGGTCATCTGGCAGGGCGAGGGGCTGGCCGGCACCCACATCCAGAAGACTCACCCCCGGGCCGGGCACGCCGACCTGAAGGCGTTCGTGGACCTGATGGCCCGCACCCGCGACCAGCCGGCCGCGCAGTGGGCGGCCATCCGCGAGCGGGTGGACGTGGACCAGGCGGCCACCTTCTTCGCCGTCAACATGGTGGTGTCGTACTGGGACGGGTACTTCAACAACCACTTCGCCTACCTCGACACCAGGCGGGGCAAGTGGCAGTTCTACCCGTGGGACCACGACCAGGCGTGGGGGGCCGGCGGCGGGGACAACGAGCTGCCGCTGACCGAACTGCCGCTGACCTTCGGGATGGAGGGGGCGGTGCCGCCGGGGAATGACCCCAACCGCTTCCCGGGGTGGTGGCGGCCGGGCGGGGAGTTCTCCAAGCCGCTGCTGGCCAACCCGCACTTCCGCCCGCTGTTCCTGGCCCGGGTGCGGGCCATCCTGGACGAGTGGTTCACCGAGGCGGTGTACGGCCCGGTCATCGACGACCTGGTGGCCCGGCTGGGGGACGACGCCCGCCAGCAGGGCGACCCCGGCCGGGCCGCGTCGCTGGCCAACGAGGCGGCGGAGCTGAAGAAGTTCCTGGTCAAGCGGCGGGCGTTCCTGCTGGACCAGCCCGAGTTGAAGAAGTAGGCAGGTGACCGGGCTTACGCCCGCTCCTGCCAGGAGGCGGGGTCACGGGACGTGTGGAACACCGACACCACGACGACAACACCCGGGCGGAGCCGGTAGCAGACGACATACGTCGGGAACCTGTCCACCGGGGCCAGCCGGATGTCGCTGTGCTCGACGGCGTACAGGCGTGGGTTGGCGGCGATGTGGTTAAACGTCGCCAACACCGCTGCCCGGAAGTCGAACCCGAGGCCCGGCCGCTGTTGCTCGTACCATTCGGCGGCGTTGCCGAGTTCGACCTCCGCAATCGGGCGGAGCCGGTACCTCAGCAGGGTCATGGCCGAACCCCACGCAGGCGAGCCAGCAGCCGGGCATCGACTTCTTCCCACGTGATGGCCGCATCCGGGTCGGCGTCGTCCTCGGCGCACCGCCGGTCCAGTTCGGCCTTCTGGGCGTCGGTCAGCCGGAACCGGCCGGCGTCGGCCGCGACGCTCTCCTCCAGCTCGTGCAGCAGCACGGTCCGCTCGTCGAGGCTCAGCTTGTCGATCCCGTAGTCCGCGAGCGTCGGCATGGTCGCCCTCCGGTGTGACGCCACACATCTTACCTACGACACCAGCGCCTTCACCACCTTGGCCGTCTCGACCCCGGTCAGCTTCTGGTCCAGCCCCTGGCTGCGGAAGCTGAACTTCTCGTGGTCGATGCCCAGCAGGTGCAGCACCGTCGCGTGGAAGTCGCGAACGTGGACCGGGTCTTTGACAATGTTGTAACTGAAGTCGTCCGTCTCCCCGTAGCTCACGCCGCCCTTGGCCCCGCCGCCGGCCATCCACACGGTGTAGCAGCGGGGGTGGTGGTCCCGGCCGTAGTTCGTTTTGGTCAGCCCGCCCTGGCTGTAGATGGTCCGCCCGAACTCGCCGCCCCAGACGATCAGCGTGTCGTCGAACAGGCCGCACCGCTTGAGGTCTTGCACCAGCCCCCAGCACGGCTTGTCCACGTCGGCGCACTGGTCGGTCATCCGCTTCGGCAGGTTGGCGTGGTGGTCCCAGTTGTTGTGGTACACCTGCACGAACCGGACGCCCTTCTGCACCAGCTTGCGGGCCATCAGGGCCGTGTGCGCGAACGACCCCGGCTTGGTGACGGCCGGGCCGTACAGGGCCAGCGTGTCCTTCGACTCTTTGTTCAGGTCCACCAGGTCGGGCACGCTGGCTTGCATCCGGAAGGCCATCTCGTACTGGCTGATGCGGGTCGCCGTCTCCGGGTCGTGCAGCTTGCCCAGCGTCAACTCGTTGAGCTGCTTCAAGCCGTCCAGGGTGGCCCGCCGCACGTCCGGCGTCACCCCCGGCGGGTTGTTGATGTACAGGATGGGGTCGCCGCCCGACCGGAAGCTGACGCCGGCGTGCTCGCCCGACAGGTAGCCGCTCTGCCACAGCCGGGCCGAGATGGCCTGCACCTGCTCGGTGTTGGTCGGCTGGGCGACCATGACCACGAACGTCGGCAAATCCTTGTTGCGGGAGCCGAGGCCGTAGCTGGCCCACGCCCCCAGGCACGGCTTGCCGGTCACCTGGTTACCGGTCTGCATCAGGGTGATGGCCGGCTCGTGGTTGATGGCCTCGGTGTGCAGGGACTTCACCACGCACAGGTCGTCGGCCATGCTGGCCGTGTGGGGCAGCATCTCGCTGAACCAGGTGCCGCTCTGGCCGTGCTGGGCAAACTTGTACTTGGACGGGGCGACGGGGAAGCGGGCCTGGCCGCTGGTCATGGTGGTCAGTCGCTGGCCGTTGCGGATGCTCTCCGGCAGGTCCTTGTCGTAGAGGTCCTGCATCTTCGGCTTGGGGTCGAACAGGTCCATCTGGCTCGGGCCGCCGACCATGTGCAGGTAGATGACCGCCTTCGCCTTGGCCGGGAAGTGGGTCTGCGGCAGAGCCGCCCCGACCCCCGTGGCCTGCGGCCCGCGGCAGCGGGCCTCCTGGGCGAGCAGCGAGTACAGGGCGGCGCCGCCGAGGTTGAACCCGGCGTTGGCGAAGAAGTGCCGGCGGGTGAGCGATTGCAGCGGGGTCATGGGGTGGGGTCCGGGGAAGGATGGTCCGCGGGAACGTGGAAGCCGATCCGCCGCCGGTGCGGGGTCGGGGTGGCGAGCATCCGGTCGAGCAAGTCACTGATGGCCCGAATCTGGGCGTCGTGCAACTCGGCCGACTCGCGCAGCTCCTGAAGTTGTGCGAGGAAATCGCCCGGGGCGACGAACAGCCGGCGGAATCGGACGAACGCCCGCATGATCTCAATGTTCACCTGCGCCGCCCGCGGTGATCGCAGCACGCTGGACAGCATGGCGACACCCGGCTCGGTGAACACCCGAGGCAGCTTCCGTCGCCCGCCGTATCCCGAACTTGATGTCACAGTTTGTGACATCAAGTTTGCAAACTCTTCCCGGACAAGGACAAAGGCGAAATCGGCGGGGAACCGATCAACGTTCCGCTCGACCGCCTGGTTCAACGCCGAGGTGGTCACGCCGTACAGTTCAGCGAGGTCCGAGTCCAGCATCACCCGCTGACCGCGGACGGTGTGGATGAGGGCGTCGAGTTGGCCGGGCACGAGGGCCGGCGGCTGTCGGCGGGGCATCGGGCGGCTCCGGGCTACTTGTTCAGCACCTCGTCCAGGTTGAGCAACTGGTTGGCAAGCATGGTCCACGCGGCCAACTCGCCGGCCGGCAGTGTCGTGTCCGGTTTGCTCTCGCCGAACCCGATCAGTTTCTTCGCCCCCGCCGTGTCGGCCGCGTAGTGCTTCACCAGCCGGTCCAGCACGCCGGTCGTCAGCTCCGCCTCGTGCGGCGTCAGCGGCCGGGCCAGCAGCCGCTCGCTCAGCTCGCCGAGCCGGCCCGGCGTGTCCGGTTTGGCCTTGAGGACCGTAGTCGCCAGGTGCCGGGCGGCTTCCACGAACTGCACGTCGTTGAGTGTCACCAGCGCCTGAAGGGGCGTGTTGGTCCGCTCCCGCCGGACGGCACACGTCTCCCGGTTGGGGGCGTTCAGGATGTCCAAACTCGCCGGCGGGGCGGCCCGCTTCCAGAACGTGTACACGCTCCGCCGGTACAGGCTGTCGCCGCGGTCCTGCTTGTAGTCGCGGGTGTTGCTGCCGATCATGGCCACCGCCTCCCACACCCCGTCCGGCTGGTACGGCTTGACGCTCGGCCCGCCCAGCTTCGGCACCAGCAGCCCGCTCACCGCCAAGGCGTAGTCCCGCACCATTTCGGCGTCCATGCGGAACCGCGGGCCGCGGCTGAGCAGCCGGTTGTCCCGGTCCTTCTCCAGTTTCTCCGGCGTCACCACCGCCGCCTGCCGGTAGGTGTTCGACAGCACCAGTTGCTTAAAGAACCGCTTCATGTCCCAGTCGCGGGCGAAGTCGGTGGCCAGCCAGTCGAGCAGCTCCGGGTGGCTGGGCGTCTCGCCGCTCACCCCGAAGTCGCCGGCCGTGCGGACCAGGCCGACGCCGAACAACTCCTGCCAGAAGCGGTTGACGGTGACGCGGGCGGTCAGCGGGTGGTCCTTCTGCAACAGCCAGTCGGCCAGCCCGAGGCGGTTGGCCGGCGCCCCCGCCGGGTACGCCGGCAGCACGGCCGGGGTGCCGGGGGCCACCTTATCCTTGCGGCGGTCGTACTCCCCGCGGAACAGCACATACGCCTCAGCCGGGGTGGTCTTCTCAGCGGCGACGTGGGCGATGGTGCCACGGCCCTTCAGCTCGGCCTCCCGCTGCCGGGTGGCGACCAGCTTGACGGCGACGGTGTGGAACTCGGCGTCCTCGGTCGTCAGGTAGTGGTCGAACAGAGCTTCGCCTTCGGCGGCCGTCCGCTTGTCCCCCTTGCCCAGCGTGTCGGCCGCCTTCGCCGCCTGCACCAGGCCGGCCACCTCCGGCCCGGCCAGCGCCCGGTCGTACAGCCGGAAGTCCTGGATGCCTACCAGCTTCAAGCTCTGGCCGTGATGCCGCTGCCCGAACTTGAGCGGCCGGTCCACCCGGATGCTCGACCGCAGCCGGTCCTCGCTGACGTCGGTCGCTTGCGGCTCACCGTCCACGTAAATGCGGACCCCGGCCGCCGCCCCCGACCCGTCGTAGCTGACGGCCACGTGGTGCCACTGGTTCGGGTCGATGCCGCCGCGGGTGGCCACCCGGATGGCGTCCGTCGGCCAGGTGTTCACCAGGTGGACGACGAACTTGTCGTTGTCCAGCCACAAGTCCCACCCGCGGTGGCCGGCCTTCTCGTCCATACGGGCGAACACGGCCCCGGTCTGGCCCCGCTGCGGCACCGTCACCCAGGCGGCATAGCTGAACGGCTCGTCCCGTTCGAAGTCGCCGGCCCCCGGCACTACCAGCGGGTTGCCTGTCCGCACCCGCACGGCCTTCGCCGACTGCGGCCCCGGCCCCCAGGCGCCGTCCTTCGGCAGCTCGAAGCTGCGGGGCGACCCGCCGACGACGGCCCGTAGCCCGCCGGCCCCCTCGTCGCCCCACAGGTAGGCCGTCAGACCGGCGGTCGGGCGGCGGTCCAGCACGGCCGCCGGCGTCGCCGCCTTTACCCACTCCTCGAATGCTCTCTTGGCGACAACCTTGCGGGCGTCCCGCTGGCGGATCAGGTCGGCCAGTTCGGTGCGGGCGGCGTCCCAGGCGACCCGGTCGGCGCTGCTCGGCACCACCAGGGTCGGCGGCGTGTCCTTCACGTTCCCGTCCATCGCCCGCTGGACCGTGTTGTTGAAGAACGCGGACAGCCGGTAGAACTCCTTCTGGCTCACCGGGTCGTACTTGTGGTCGTGGCAGACGGCGCAGCCGGTGGTCAGCCCGAGCCACACCTGCGAGGCCGTCTCGGTGCGGTCCCGGGCGTACAGCACCAGGTACTCCTCGTCGATGGCCCCGCCCTCGTTCGTCGTGATGTTGCACCGCACGAACCCTGTGGCCACCTTCTGGTCGAGGGTCGGGTTGGGCAGCAAGTCACCGGCCAGTTGCTCGCGGGTGAACTGGTCGAACGGCAGGTTGCGGTTGAGGGCCTGGAACACCCAGTCGCGGTACGCCCACATCTCCCGGTAGTTGTCGAAGTGGATGCCGTGGGTGTCGGCGTACCGGGCCGCGTCCAGCCAGTACCGGCCGCGGTGCTCGCCCCACTGCGGGCTGGCGAGCAAGGTGTCGATGTACCGCTCGTCGGCCCCCGGCGCGGCGTCGGTGAGGTACTTCGCCACCGCCTCGGGCTTGGGCGGCAGGCCGGTCAGGTCGAGGCTCCAGCGGCGGGCGAGGGTCCGCTTGTCGGCCGCCGGGGCGGGGGCCAGCCCCTTCTTCTCCAACTCCTTCAACACGAAGGCGTCGATCGGCGACCGGACCCAGCCGGCGTCCGTCACCGCCGGCGGGGTCGGCTTGATCGGCGGCAGGAAGCTCCAGTGCGACTGGTACTCGGCCCCCTCGGCCACCCACCGCTTGAGGGTCGCCTTCTGCTCGGCGGAGAGCGACTTGTGCGAATTCTTCGGCGGCATCAATTGGTCGTCGTCGGCGTCCTTGAACAGCCGGGCCACCAGTTCGCTGTCGTCCACCTGGCCGGGGGCCAGCACGCCCTTATCAATGGCCGCCTGGCGGTCATCGAGCCGCAGCTTAGCCTTGCGGGCGGCGGCGTCCGGGCCGTGGCAGGGGAAGCACGTCTCGGCCAAGACGGGCCGAATGTCGCGGTTGTAGCTGACCTTGTCGGCGGCGGTCGCCGGGCCGGCCAGGAGCGTGGCGACGACGGCCCACCGGCCGGCGTGGGAGAGTGGCATGGGGAGAGGCCCTTGCGACAAACGGAAGACCATCACGCGGCCAGGGGCCGGGCACGGGAGGCTATATCTTATTAGAGCGTAAGCCGGGGCGGATGGGTATCGGAAAAGCGGATAAGGTGCCGCCGAACGACCGAACACAGTAGCGGCTGCCCTGGGCCGTCCACTACTGTGTTCGGTTCGGCGTCTTAGGGCCGACCCGCACCGCCGCGCCCGCAGCAGCAACTCGCCGAGCAGGTCGCCCGCTACCCCGACCGCCACGCCGACGACGAACAGTGCGACAGCAGTGGCTAGGGCGACCAAGGCCAGCGGTACCGGCGGCCCCCCGAACCGGCGGCCCGGCGCCTGGTGGCGGACCGCACACCGACCCGCCCTGGCGCGGCTGACCGCGGTCACGACCCATACCGTACCGCCGACCCATGCCAGCAGCCCGCAGCACCAGCCAGATAAATCGACGGGCACGATCAACCACCATCTGCTGCCGCTCCGAGGCACGCCCTCGGCCGCCGAACGACCCCGTTCAGCCGCGGCGGGGGCCACAGCGAGCTTGAAGTCCCAGAAACGAATCATGCCCCGCCGTCTGCTGCAGCGCCTGGTTCGGCAGTGCCCCCCACTACTTGACCTTCGGCTTCTTGAAGTCCGGGTCACTGCTCCCTTGACCGGCAGAGGCGAAATCCTCCCAGACTTGCCCCGTCGCGGTGTCGACGACGTAGGCGTGGCCGGGGACGCCGCCCATCTGGTATCGGCTTACTTGCGGGCCAGACGGGACGGGCGCTGCCGGCTGGGGCCGGGGCACGAGCGCGACAATCACTGCCGCGATGATAAGGCACACGCCCAGGATGCCACTGCTCTTGGTGTCCACTTGCAACCCTCCGAGTCTGCCGCCGAACGACTCAGCTCAGCAGCCCGCCCGGCTTTGAGGGCGGGTCTGCTGCAGCGGCTGGTTCGGCCGGCCTTTGTGTGCCAGGATACCACGCCGCGCACTGCACGGCGAACACCCGCCGGATGAGCGGCATTCGGTCGTGCCACGCCTCGAAGAACCCCGGCACCCCCCACCCCGGCGGGTAGGCGTTCCGCTCGGCCTCGTCGGGCAACTCCTCAACCCAGAACGCCGGCTCGGCCGGGTCCGTGATCTCGAAGCATTCGGGGTCGAACAGGACCGGCTCGCCGTCGTCGGTCAGCAGGCGGAGCGAGTCGCACTCGATGCCCAGCACCTCGTACTCGCCGCCTACGGTGAGCGAGTGCCGGAAGTCCCGGCCGTCCGCCGCGTGCGGGTTCCGCAAGACGACTCGCACCGCCGAAGCCCTCCGGCCGCCGAACGACCCCGCTCAGCAGCCGGCGGGGCTAAGTGAGCTACACACCTGGGAAAGCCGTCATGCCCCGCCGGTCTGCTGCAGCGCCTGGTTCGGCGTCAGGGCTGCCATACCCATCTCGAGAGCGTGTACGCCCCCGCGCCCAACAGGAGTATGACCGACGCCGCGGCCGCCGCGCACCCGATCCACCCGAGCAGGTCCAGCCACGGCGTCGGTCGCGAGGTCGGCTCGGCCCGCTTGACGACGACCACGTCAATGACCGCCGGGAACGCCGCAGCCGGTCCGGCCTCCGCGACGACGGCCGCGACCAACCGGGCGAACGCCTCCTGGCCGCACGTCAGGGTGACCACGCCCTGCTGATGGTGGCAGTGAACGCCGCTCTCATCTGGCACGCCGGCACCCCCGAAACCCTCGGCCGCCGAACTTGTTATTAGATCGCGCCGGCGCAATCTATCCCGGCAGACTCGTCTGAATCAGCCGCCGTTGCAAACATACCCCCGGGGCAAGCACTTGCAACCACCAACCCCGGAAACCCCGCGCGACCTATCCCACTAACGCACGTCACGCGGGGTCGTGCCCGCCCTCAACCCGCGGCCGAACGAGTAATTCGACATGCGCCGGCCGGCGCGAGATAACACGCTGACGGACTCATCCCAAACGTATTATACCGCCCGCCCGACCGTCCTATAAATCAACACCTTCCGGCGACCGGCCCTCCGGCCGGCGCGGGATAACACCCGAACGGCCATCCTGCTCCAATGCGTCGAGCGGACGCCGGTAGTGGCCTCAGCGTAGGGATGCGTTGTAGTGGCGGATGAAGTACCACAGGGCACCCAGGTGGTTGCGGTCGCACTTGGAGCAGGACAGGGTCTT
>JAYVUZ010000135.1:0-5014 GCA_043787415.1 Fimbriiglobus sp.
AAGACCCTGTCCTGCTCCAAGTGCGACCGCAACCACCTGGGTGCCCTGTGGTACTTCATCCGCCACTACAACGCATCCCTACGCTGAGGCCACTACCCCCGACCACTGGCTCAGGATAGGCGACTTGCCCCGCGAACCACGAAGGCACCTCCCGTGGTCGACCCGCCCTATGCCCACTCGCCCGTGACCCCCGGCGGCCCGTGGCACGGCCTCCGCGACCACTCAGAGTGTGTCGCCGAACTGGCTGCCGGCTTCGCCCGGCACTTCGGCAGCGCGGCCTACGCCCGGGCGGCCGGGCTGTGGCACGACCTGGGGAAGAACGCCCCGGACTTCCAGCAGCGGAAGCTGGTGGAGAACACGAAGGTGCTGATCGACCACAAGCACGCCGGGGCGATCTATGCCGTCCAGGCGTTCGGCCGCGGCGTCGGCCTGCCACTCGGTTTCGTCATCGCCGGACACCATGGCGGCCTGCACGACTTTACGGACCTCCAGACCCGGCTGACAGAGCCGGAGTATCTTGCCCGCCTCGCCGCCATCCAGGCGGACGGTGCGGCGTATCGGCCGACGGCCGAGCGACCGACCCCGCCGGCATTCCTGTCAGGCGCCGGCACGGCTGAGCAGAAGCGGCGGTACGAGTTCTGGGTGCGGATGCTGTACTCCTGTCTGGTGGACGCGGACGGGCTGAACACCGAGGAGTTCCGCAACGCCGGCCAGGCGGCCGACCGCACGGCCGGGCTTGGCCGGCACGCGACGCCGGCCGAGCTACTCGCCCGACTTAACACGCACCTGTCGAACTTCGGCGACGCCTCCGGAACCGTGAACGAGGCGCGGCGGCAGGTGCTGGCCGACTGCCGGCAGAAAGCAGAGCTGTCCCCACGGGTGTTCACCCTGACCGCCCCAACGGGGGCCGGCAAGACTCTGGCCGGTATGGCCTTCGCCCTCGAACACTCCGTCAGACACGGGCTAGAACGGGTGATCGTGGTCATTCCATACACGTCGATCATCGACCAGAATGCCGCCGTCTACCGCCAGGTGTTCGGGGCGGACAACGTTCTGGAACACCACGCCAGCCTGGACCTGACCGCGCCGACCGATCGTCACCGCTGGGCCAAGCTGGCCGCCGAGAACTGGGACGCCCCGGTGGTGGTGACGACCAGCGTCCAGTTCCTGGAGAGCCTGTTCGCCAACAAGCCGTCGCGGTGCCGCAAGCTGCACAACGTCTGCAACAGCGTGGTGATTTTCGACGAAGTGCAGACGCTCCCGGTCGGGCACCTGCTGCCGGTTGTGGACGCCCTTAAGGAGTTGGTGGCGAACTATAAGGTGTCGCTCGTTCTCTCGACAGCCACCCAGCCGGCCGTCGGCGTCCGGACGACGTTCGACGGCAAGACGTTCCCGGGGTTCGAGGCCACCACCGAGATCGTCGGCGCGGTCGGGCCGACGTTCGAGAGCCTGCGGCGGGTGGACGTGACCTTCGACGCGGCCGCCATCGCCGACTGGGAAGCCCTCGCCGCCGACGTGCGGGCGGAGGGTGAGGACATGCTGGTCATCAACCACCTGCGGAAGGACGCCCGCACCCTGGCCGAGTTGGTGCCGGGCTGCCTGCACCTGTCGGCCCTCATGTGCCCGAAGCACCGGCTGACGGTCATCGAACGGATCAAACAGTTGCTGGAGGCGAATCGCCGGCGGCGTAGCCGCGGCGAACAGCCGGTGCCGGTGCGGGTGGTGGCCACGCAGTTGGTCGAAGCTGGCGTCGATCTGGATTTCCCCGTGGTGTTCCGCGCCTTTGGCGGGCTGGACTCCATCGCCCAGGCGGCCGGGCGGTGCAACCGCGAGGGGCGGCTGGCGGGCCGCGGCGAGGTGCGGGTGTTCGTAGCCCCGACCAAGCCGCCGCGGGGTACGCCACAGAAGGCGGCTGCGGTGGCCGATTCGCTGTTGGCCGGCGATCCGAAGCTCGACCCGCTCGACCCGGCCGTGTACGACCGCTACTTCCGGGACGTATATGCCGTTCACGCCACCGACCCGACCGGGGTGCAGGCCATGCGACAGCAGTGGCAGTTCCGTACCCTCGGCGAGTCCTTCTCGATGATCGAGGACGACGGCAGCGAGGCGGTGGTCGTGCCGTACGGCGACGCCGCGTCGCGGCTGCGAGGGCTGGAACGCGACGGCCCCAATCGGGACCGGCTGAGGGCACTCCAGCCGTTCGTCGTCACGCTGCACCCCCAACAGGTGCGGGCGCTAGAAGAGGCTGGGGTGCTCCGACGGGTGGCCGACGCCGTGCTGGCCATCGGCCCAATGCACACGCACCTGTACGATAACGACCGGCTCGGGCTGATCCTCGGCGGCTCGTTCGCCATCAACCCCAACAACCTACACGACTGAAACGGAGGTGGGGCATGGCCCCGCGGCGGTGTGCGGAGACGTTCCGGGTGCGGGCGCGGGGGCCACTGGCCTGTTTCACCCGCCCGGAGTTCCACGTCGAGCGGGTCAGTTACGAGGTCATCACCCCGTCGGCCGCCCGGGGGGTGCTGGAGGCCGTCCACTGGAAGCCGGCCATCCGCTGGGTGGTGACCGGGCTGACCGTGCTGAACCCGGTGGCGTTCACCAGCTTCAAGCGGAACGAGGTGTCCAAGCGGGTGCCGACGGCGTCGGCGGAGCGGTGGGCGCGGGGCGAGCCGGTGCCGGGCTACTTCGCCGACGACGACCGCCAGCAGCGGAACACCCTCGCCTTGCGGGACGTGGACTACGTCATCGAGGCACACTTCGAACTGACGGGGAAGGCCGGGCCGGACGACAACGTCGGCAAGCACGTGGACGTCTTCACGCGGCGGCTGGCCGACGGGCAGACGTTCCACCAGCCGTACCTCGGCTGCCGGGAGTTCGCCGCCGACGTGGAGCCGGCCCCGGCCGAACTGGCGAGCAAGCTACCGGCCGGGTGGAAGGACCGCGACCTCGGGCTGATGCTGCACGACCTGGAGTTCGGTAAACGGATCGTGCCGCGGTTCTACCGGGCGAGGCTGGTGAACGGGCGGATCGCGGTGCCGCCGTTCGCGCAGGCGGTGCCGGACGACACCCTGGCCCGGGAGGGCGACCGATGATTCTGACGGCGCTGGTCGAACTGGCCGAGTGGGAGGGGCTGACCCAGAACGCCGACTACCAGCCGATGCCGGTGCGGTGGTTGAGTACTGTCGGCGCGGACGGGAAGATAAAGGGCGACCCCCATGACACGCTCGTCCTGCCGGCAGAGCGAGGGGCGCGGCCGACGACGCCCCGGCTAGACGTTCCGAAGCGGTCGAGCCGGACGGTCAACAGCTCGGCCGAGTTCGTGGAAGGCCGAGTACGTGTTCGGCTGGGTGACGGCGGACGACTCGAAGGGGGCCGATGCGGCGAAGGAGAAGAAGTTGCGGGAGCGAGCCACCGCCCGGCACGAACTGTACAAGGCCGAGCTAGCGGTCGCGGCCGAGGCGACCGGCGACCCGGGGCTGGTGGCGCTGGTCAAGCTCTTCGCCGGCCCGCTACCGGAGCCGCCGCCGGAGCTGACCAGCGGCGACCTGATCGGCTTCCAGTACGACGGCCTGCTGGTGTCGTCCCAGCCGGCGGTGGCCGCGTACTGGGCGCAGCGGCGGCGGCAGCCGGAGTGCGGCAGCGGCGAACCCGGCACCGAGCCGACGGCCGTCGTCGGCGCCGGGCTGCCGTGCCTGGTGACGGGCGTGGTGGCCCCGCCGGTCGAGCTGCACCCGAAGCCGAAGGGCATCCCGCCGGCGTCCAAGACCAAGGGCGGGGTGCCGCTCACGTCGGTGAACGCCGACGCCTTCGCCTCCTACGGGCTGGCCGGGGTGGGCGGGGCGGCGGTGTCCCAGCCGGCGGCCGACGCCTACGAGAAGGCGCTCAACCGGCTGCTGGCCGACGGCTACCCGGACCCCGCGACGGGCGCCCCGATGCCGCGGCGGAACGTCCGGCTGGCCGACGACTCGGTGGTAGTGTTCTGGAGCAAGGGCGACCCGAACGCGGTGGACCTGTTCGGCGACAGCGTCGGCCTCGGCGAGCCGCAGGCCGTCGAGGCGCTGTACCCGTCCTTGTACCGCGGCAAGCCGGTCGATCCGCACGACCCGGCCGCGTTCTACGCCCTGACGCTCACCGGCGGGCAGGGCCGGGGGACGGTCCGCGGCTGGCAGGAGGAGCGGCTGGGCGACGTGCTGCGGCACCAGAGGCAGTTCTTCGAGGGCATCGACCTCGCCGGCCGCGACCCCGGCCGGTCCCGGCCGCTGTTGGGGCTGGTGGCCTGCCTCGGCGTCCGCAACAAGCTGGAAAACGCCCCGTCCGGGCTGGCCGCCGGCCTGTTCGCCGCGATGCTGGCCGGCCGGCCGTTCCCCGTCGAGGTGATGTCGGCCGCCGTCCGCCGCACCCGGGTTGAGAAGGACGAACTGTTCCAGCGGTTCAGCGAGTGGCAGCGGTTCGGTCTCATCCGCGGGTATCTGGTCCGCGCCCGCCGGGCCGGCCTGCTGCCTGCTTCTCTCCCGGAGGTGACCCCGATGGTCGATGAGCAGTGCCCGGACACGGCCTACCGGCTGGGCCGGCTGTTCGCCGTGCTGGAGAAGGTGCAGATGGACGCCATCAGCCCGACCGCCACCATCCGCGACCGCCACTACGGAGCGGCCTCGGCCACCCCGGTAGTGGTGTTCCCGCAGCTCCTACGGAAGCTGCCGTTCCACCTGAAGAACGCCAGCCGTCCCGCGTTCTACGAGAAGCTGGTACAGGAAGTCATCGGCGGCCTGACGGCCGTTGCTTTCCCGTCCACACTGACGCTGGAAGCCCAGGGGCTGTTCGCCGTCGGCTACTACCACGAATCCCAAGCACTGTTCGACAAGCCGACTAACGACGCCCGTAAGGCCCGCTACTTCCCCGAAACCAAGAAGGAGGGCTAGGTCGTGTGGACGCGAGTGGCGTGTTCTCGGGTCGAGGCGGCCACGCGTCCGCCGCCGCGAGACCGCCTGTGAGTACCCGCTACGCCCTGTCC
>JAYVUZ010000136.1:0-26054 GCA_043787415.1 Fimbriiglobus sp.
CTTCGAGGCCCACCGTCAGGCACACCCACCTGCACGGTGGGCCTCGAAGACTCGGCACCACCCTACGAAACCAGTCATGGCTAAGAGCAAAAAGAAGAAACAGCGTCGCAACGTCAGTCGGGGTGTGGCTCACATCCAGTCGACGTTCAATAACACGATCGTCACGATAACCGACACGAACGGTGACGTGCTGTGCCAGTCGAGTGGCGGGGCGGTCGGGTTTAAAGGCAGCCGTAAGAGTACGCCGTTCGCCGCCCAACGGGCGAGCGAAGAGTGCGCTGCCAAGGCCGGCAAGTTCGGTCTGCGGGAAATCGAAGTGCGGATCAAAGGGCCGGGGGCCGGCCGCGAGTCGGCCGTCACCGCGCTCCAGGCCAATGGGTTGAACGTCAAGGCCATCGAAGACGTGACCCCGCTGCCGCACAACGGTTGTCGCCCGCCGAAAAAGCGGCGGGTGTAGGTTGCGGCGTTGACCGCTCGAAGCCGGCGGGTCGCCCCGCCGGCTTCGCCGTCGTTCCGGGCACCCCCTGCCAACGACTCTGGGGTTCGCCAGGGGCCGGACGACGGACGGCGGCTGATGGTCGGTGGGACAGGCATTTCTGCCTGTCCGATTCGGTTCCGGACAGACAGAAATGCCTGTCCCACCAAATCCCGACAGTCCGCTTTATTGACCCCATGTCCACCGGCCCGCGGGCCGAGGGTAGTTTAAGAACATGGCACGGTTCACGGATTCGGTCTGCAAGCGGTGCCGCCGCGAGCAGATGAAGCTGTTCCTTAAGGGGTCGCGGTGCTTCTCGCCGAAGTGCCCGATCGACCGCGAGGCTCCGCCGCCGGGTATGCACGGCCTGCGTCGCAGCAAGGCGACCGAGTACGGCATCCGGCTACGGGAGAAGCAGCGGCTTAAGTGGTTTTACGGCATCCTGGAGCGGCAGTTCCGTCGCTACCTGGAGATCGCCGCCCGGTCGACCGGCAGCACCGGCGAGCAGATGCTGAGCATCCTCGAACGCCGGCTGGATAATGTGGTCCACCGGCTCGGGTTCGCCCCCAGCCGCGCTCAGGCCAGGCAGCTCGTGGCCCACGGCCACGTCATGATCAACGGCCGCAAGTGCGACATCCCGAGCGTGTTACTGCGGCCCGGCGACCAGGTGAAGGTGAAGCTGGCCGCCCGCAGCCAGAACCTAGCCAAAAACGCCCTCCAGCAGATGCCGCCGCAGGTGCCCGACTTCCTGCAGATCATCGACAACGAGAACCCGGCCGGCACCATGACCCGGATGCCCACCCGGCAGGACGTGGACCCGCGGATCAGCGAGATTCGGGAACAGCTCATCATCGAAATCTCGACCCGCTAACGCGGCGTCGGGTGTCAAACCAACTCCGGCCGGCCGCGAACGGCCGGGGTTTCTGACTCCCTTGTGACTTCGCGGGGCCGGGCTTGCTGGGCCGCCGATCACCCGTCCCCGGTCGCGGGGGGCCGGGCCGGCGGCGGAAAGCTGCCCGCCCCCGCCGGAGGGTTGACCCATGCGGATCAAGTGGCGCGGGCTGGAACTGCCCAGCCGGGTTCAGGCCGAACGGGCCTCGCTCACCGACACCTACGGCAAGTTCCACGCCGAGCCGTTCGAGCGGGGCTTCGGCATGACCGTGGGCAACAGCCTGCGGCGCATCCTGCTGTCCAGCCTGGAAGGGTCGGCCATCACCCGGGTGAGCATCCAGGGGGTGCAGCACGAGATCAGCACCATCCCGGGTGTGGTCGAGGATGTGACGGACATCATCCTGAACATCAAGTCGCTGGTCATCAAGAATCAGTCCGACCAGACGAAGATTGTCCGGATCGAGAAGCACGGGGCCGGCCCGGTTCGCGCCGCCGACATCCAGCACGACGAGCTGGTGACGATCGTCAACCCCGAGCACCACATCGCCACTCTGACGGCCGACGTGCCGCTGGTGATCGAGCTGGTGGTGGAGAACGGCCGCGGCTACCGGACGAGCGAGGAGAACGCCGGCAAGGAGCGGGAGATCGGGCCGATCCCGGTGGACTCGTCGTTCTCGCCGGTCGTCCGGGTGAAGTACGACATCGAAGAGACGCGGGTCGGCCAGCGGACCAACTACGACAAGTTGATCATGGAAATCTGGACCAACGGGACCATCACCCCACAGATGGCCCTGGTGGAAGCCGCCAAGATCATGCGGAAGCACCTGAACCCGTTCGTGCAGTACAGCGAACCCGGGCCGGAGGTGCCGCTGGACGAGCCGATCGAGATCGGCGGGGCGGCCGCCGTCGGCGTGGACCAGGAGCTGGAGCGGAAGCTGAACATGAGCCTGGCCGAGCTGGAGCTGAGCGTCCGGGCGACCAACTGCCTGGAGAGCGAGGGCATCGCCACGGTCCGCGACCTGGTCATGCGGAGCGACGACGAGCTGCTGGAGGTCCGCAACTTCGGCGAGACCACCCTGAAGGAAGTGAAGGGCAAGCTGCAAGAGCGGGGCCTGCACCTGGGCATGAAGACCGGCCGCCGCTGACCGAGTGCGGAGTGCGGGTTTCGGACTGCGGATTGGAGACCACTCGCCACACGGGTCTTTAATCCGCAGTCCGAAACCCGCACTCCGCAGTCATTCATCCGCCGCCTTCTTTGGCACGGGGCGGCGCCACCACTACGCCACGAGGTTCCTATGCGTCACCGTCTCGCCGGCCGGCACCTGAACCGGACCAGCTCCCACCGCGTCGCCCTGGCCCGCAACCTGGCCCGGGCCATCATCACCCACGGGTCCATCACCACCACCACGCCCAAGGCCAAGACGCTGCGGCCGTTCATCGAGAAGCTGGTGACGCTGGCCCGCAAGGCGGCCACCGCCAACGACGGGTCGCCCGAAGGCCGGATCAAGGCCCTGCACTACCGCCGGCAGGCGATGGCCAAGCTGGGGCCGATGCACGGCACCGGGGTGTACGACAAGACCGGCGAGCCGGTGACCAAGCCGGGGCTGAAGGGCGGCACGGCCGAGGTGACGGTGCTGAACCGGCTGTTCGACGAACTCGGGCCGCGGTTCAAGGACCGGCCGGGCGGGTACACCCGCATCCTCAAGCTGCACCAGCGGCGGCTGGGCGACGCCGGCCACCAGTCGATCATCGAGTTCGTCGACCCGACCGAGGTGAAGGCCAAGAAGGAGCGCCCGGCCGCCCCGGCGCCGGTGGCCCCGGCGGCCGTGTAGGTTCTCGCACGGCGAGCGGCCGGCGTGAGCCGGTCCGGGCTGGGGGTACGACGTGTTCGCCATTCGACACCCCAAGGCCGGACCGACTCACGCCGGCCGCTCGCCCAGACTGACTCCATGCGTCCGCCCGACCTGTTCCGCTTCTGCCCCCGCTGCGCCGCCCCCGCCACGCCGGGGGCCAACCCGTTCGTCTGCGGCGGCTGTTCCCTCCGCTACTTCTTCAACCCGACGGTGGCCGCCGGCGGCTACCTGTCCGACGCCGCCGGCCGGGTGCTGCTCGTCCGCCGGGCCAACGACCCGGCGGCCGGCAAGCTGGCCGTGCCCGGCGGGTTCATCGACATCGGCGAGACGGCCGAGGACGCCCTCCGCCGGGAGACGCGGGAGGAAGTCGGGCTGGAAATCGCCGACGTGCGCTACCTCACGTCCACGGTGAATCGCTACCGATACGCCGGGGTCGAGTACCCGGTGTGCGACCTGGTGTTCGCGGCCACGGCCGTCGAGCCGCACCGGGCGCAGGCGCTGGACGCGGTGGCCGGCATCGAGTGGCGGCTGCCACGGGACATCGACCCGGTCGAGCTGGCGTTCGACTCGCTGCGGGCGGGGCTGGCTACACTGCTCGGATGAACGCGTTCGTCACGCACCTAGAAGCCCCGCTCGACGGCACCCGGTTCGAGCCGGGCCAACTCCTCAACACCCACAACGGCCGGCCGCTGGTCGCCCGGTACGACCTCGCCCGGGTTCGCAGTGCCGTCAGCCCGGCCGAGATCGCCCGCCGGCCGCCGACCCTGTGGCGGTACCGCGAGCTGCTGCCGCTGCCGCTCGACGTGGAGCCGGTGACGCTCGGCGAGGGCATGACGCCACTGCTGCCGTGCCCGCGGCTCGGCGAGCACCTCGGGCTACCCAAGCTGTGGGTGAAGGACGAGAGCCAGTTGCCGACCGGGGCGTTCAAGAGCCGCGGCATGACCACCGCCATCAGCATGGCCAAGTGGCTGGGCGTAACGCGGGTGGCGCTCCCCACCGCCGGCAACGCCGGCGGCGCCGCCGCGGCGTACGCGGCGCGGGCCGGGATGGAATGCTTCGTCTTCATGCCGGCCGACACGCCGGTGGTCAACCAGTTCGAGGTCGGCCTGTACGGGGCGAAGGCGTTCCGGGTGAACGGCCTCATCACCGACTGCGGCAAGATCGTCCGCGACGGGGCAGCCCGCATGGGCTGGTTCGACCTGTCCACGCTCAAGGAGCCGTACCGCCTCGAAGGCAAGAAGACGATGGGGCTGGAGCTGGCCGAGCAGCTCGGCTGGCGGCTGCCGGACGTGATCCTCTACCCGACCGGCGGCGGCACCGGCCTGATCGGCATGTGGAAGGCGTTCCGCGAGCTGGCCGAGTTGGGGTGGATCGCCGGCGACCGCTTCCCCCGGCTCATCGCCTGCCAGAGCGAAGGGTGTGCCCCGATCGTGACGGCGTTCGACCGGGGCGAGCGGTTCGCCGAGCCGTTCCCGAACGCGGCAACTGTTGCGAGCGGGCTGCGGGTGCCGTCGGCCGTCGGCGACTTCCTGATGCTCGACGCCATCTGCGAATCGGGTGGCAAGGCGGTGGCCGGCAGCGAGGCGAGTATCCCCGGCTGGATGCGGCGGGCGTCGGCGGCAGAAGGGATTAGCATTTGCCCCGAGACGGCGGTATGTTTTGATGTGCTTGCTGGGCTGGTGGCCCGCGGAGAGGTGACAGCGTCCGACGAGGTGGTGGTGTTCAACACCGGGGCGGCGACCAAGTATCTGGAGGCGTGTCCGGCAGCGCTGCCGACGCTGGACAAGGACGCGGTGGATTGGGATTTGGTGACCGATAAAGGCTACTAATTGCTAAGGTGAAACGTATGGCCGAAGAGTTGCCGTTATCCGAAGATCCGCCTTGGTCACGGGCAGGCGAGAATCCGCTCTATGACCAACTTAGGCCTATGTTTACTGAACATAGGAAGTGGATCGAGAGCGGTGGCAAAGATGGAAAGAAGCTAGACAAACTCTTTCTCAATCTTTCAGGAATGCCTTTTAGCGTTTCCAATCTACGATCCGTAAGATTTAGCTCCGTTGATTTATCAAAAGCTGATCTACGTGGCGTAGATATGACTGACGCATGGTTGCATGGATGCAAACTTCATCACGCTGACCTTCGCGGGTCTAAACTGGTTAGAAGTGATTTTAGCTATGCAAATTTAATCAACGCCTATTTGAGAGATTCTGATCTGACAGGGATCCGACTAGACGGGTCGAATGTGAGCGGAGTTGCATTTGATGGAGTCAAATTAGGCGATGCTTCATTGTTGGAAGTCTCCGGCATGCGACTTGATAGAAACTATATACGCGGCGCTCAATTCTCACCAGTAGTCCCTCGTTGGCGAGCTTTCCTACTCCGAGTTCGTGGTCGCAAGTTTACCGACTCCGATCCCTGGTCCATTCTCCGCCAGCTCTACTCCGGCCCCCGATCCCTGTTCCTGTTTTTCTTCGTCATCGTCTTCGCCCTGCCATATGTCGGTCGCGCGGCGTTCTACAGCACCGCGTCGGCGGCCGAGCAGAAGGTCATCGACTCGTGGACCCACCAAAAGGATCACTGGCGGGAACCGCACCGGGCCGTCGGCGGGCCGGCGGCTGAGGTGATCGCCACGCCGTTCGACGGGGCCGAGCGGTTCGTCAGACGCAACAGCCAGCCGCGACCCCTCTGGCAGGTGCTGCTCAAGTGGGACGAGGGCCGGATTCTGCCGTCGCTGCTGGCCGTGCTGCTGGTGCTGTACAACGTCGGCGTCTACTGACTCATCACCGTCGTCGGCCCGCTCCGCGACGAGGAGGAACGATCCGGCTGGTCGCCGGCGTGGAAGGACTACGGCTACCTCCGCTGGGTCCATCGGGCCGTGACCGCGCTCTTCTACGTATCCTTCGCCGCGTTCGCCTGGAACGTGTGGGGACTACTGCGGCAGACGGTCTGGGTGCCAGGCGGCGGGTAAGCCGTCGCCCGCCGACGGCGATTAATTCGCACCGAGGGATTTCGGCCCCAAGTCTTTGACCGGCAAGGTTGGTTCGCACCGGGCGATTGGTTCTCACGGGGGGGGTGTGCGGCGTGAGAACCAATCCCCCGCTCGTCGGCTGGGCTAGTCAACAACTCCGATCAACATTACCCTGGTCGCTCATGCTCCGCCCGCTTCTACTCGCCGGTCTGGCCGCCTACGTCCTCGCGGCGGCGGCCTGGGTCATCGCCGCCGGGGTGGTCCGCGACGGCGGGCCGGTCGAACTGCTCAACGTTGCCTGCGACCCCACCCGCGAGCTGTGGCGCGACCTGAACGCCCGCTTCGCCGAACGGTACGAACGCGAAACCGGCGCCCCGATCACCATCCTTCAGGCACACGGCGGGTCCGGCAGCCAAGCTCGGGCGGTCATCGACGGCCACGACGCCGACGTGGTGACGCTCGCCCTGTGGACCGACACCGACGCCATCCGCAAGGCCGGCCGCATCGCCCCGGGCTGGGAGCAGAAGCTGCCCAACCGCAGCCTGCCGTACACCTCGACCATCGTGTTCGTGGTCCGGGCCGGCAACCCGAAGGGCGTCCGCGACTGGCCCGACCTAGACCGGCCGGACGTGTCGGTGGTCACGCCCAACCCCAAGACCAGCGGCAACGGCAAGTGGAGCTTCCTGGCCCTGTGGGGGTCGGTCGTCACCCGCGGCGGCTCCGAGGCGGACGCCGAGCGGTACGTCGCAGCGGTGTACGGCCGGGTGAAGGGGCTGGACGCCGCCGCCCGCGGGGCGACCATGACTTTCGCCCAGAAGCGGATCGGCGACGTTCACCTGACTTGGGAGAACGAGGCATACCTGGAGGTGCAAGAGTTTGCGGGGCAGTTGGACATCGTCTACCCGCCGGTGAGCGTGCTGGCCGAGCCGCATGTGGCGGTGGTCGATGCCGTGGTGGACCGCAAGGGCACCCGGGCGGCGGCCGAGGCATACCTGAAGTACCTGTACACCGACGAGGCCCAGGAGGTGATCGCCAGCCACTACTACCGGCCGACCAGCCCGACGGTGAAGGCCCGCACGGCGTCGCGGTTCCCCGCCATCACCCTGTTCCCGGCGACGGCGTGCGGGCCGGACTGGGATGCCGTCCAGAAGCGGTTCTTCGCCGAGGGCGGGGTGTTCGACCGCATCACCGCCGGGGGCGGCCCGTGAGCCACGCCGCGCGGCGGGTGCTGCCGGGGTTCGGCCTCGGCCTCGGCTTCACCGTCTTCTACCTGTCGCTCGTCGTGCTGCTGCCGCTGGCCGCCGGCGTGCTGAAAGCTAGCGGCCTGACGTGGGCCGAGTTCGTCGCCGCCGTCTGGACGCCGCGGGCCGTCGCCGCCTACAAGCTCACCTTCGTGGCCTCCTTCCTGGCGGCGGCCGTCAACGTGGTGCTGGGGCTAGTGGTGGCCTGGACGCTGGTCCGCTACCCGTTCCCCGGCCGCAAGCTGGTGGACGCCCTGGTGGACATCCCGTTCGCCCTGCCGACCGCTGTTGCCGGGCTGGTGTACGCCGGCCTGTACGCCGGCAACGGCTGGCTCGGCCAGGTGCTGGTGCCGCTCGGCATCGAGGCGGCGTACACCCGGCTGGGCATCGTCCTCGTACTCATCTTCACCGGCTTCCCGTTCGTCGTCCGCACGGTGCAGCCGGTACTCGAAGACCTGGACGCCGAATTGGAGGAAGCGGCCGCCGTACTGGGGGCGAACCGCTGGCAGACCTTCCGCCGGGTCATCCTGCCGGTGCTGGTGCCGCCGGCCCTGACCGGCTTCACGCTGGCCTTCGCCCGCGCCGTCGGCGAGTACGGGTCGGTGGTGTTCATTAGTAGTAACGTGCAGGGACAGACCGAAATCGCACCGATGCTGATCATCAATCGACTGGAAGAGTACGCCTACCGCGAAGCCGCCGCCATCGCCGTGGTGCTGCTCGGCGTCTCCTTCTCGCTGCTACTGGTCATCAACCGGCTGGACCGCTGGGGGAAGCGGCATGACTGACGCCCCGCGGCCCCGCACCGACCCGCTGCTGGTCAAGTGGACCCTCGTCGGCCTGACCCTCGGCATCGTCGGGCTGCTGGTGGTGGTGCCGCTGGCGAGCGTCTTCTGGCAGGCGCTCGGCGGCGGCCTCGGGGCCTACTGGCACAACCTGACCGGCGACCCGGACACCCGCCACGCCGTATTCCTGACGCTGGTCGTCGCCCCGGTGGCGGTGGCCCTGAACACCGTCTTCGGCGTGGCGGCGGCGTACACCCTGGCCCGCTTCCGCTTCCCCGGGCGGACCCTGCTGACGACCCTCATCGACCTGCCGTTCAGCGTCTCGCCGGTGGTGGCCGGCCTCGTCTTCGTGCTGCTGTTCGGGCTGCAAACCCCACTCGGGGGGTGGCTGAAAAGTCACGGCTACCAGGTCATCTTCGCCGCCCCGGGGCTGGTGCTGGTGACGGTCTTCGTCACCGTGCCGTTCGTGGCGCGGGAACTGTTGCCGGTGTTGGAGGCGCAGGGGCCGGACGAGGAGTTCGCGGCCCGCAGCCTGGGGGCGAGCGGCTGGCAGATGTTCTGGCGGGTGACGCTGCCGAACCTGCGGTGGGGGCTGCTGTACGGGGTGATCCTGTGCAACGCCCGGGCGATGGGCGAGTTCGGGGCCATCTACGTGGTGAGCGGCCGGGTCGGCGGCCGCACCGACACCATGCCGCTGCGGGTGGAGAAGCTGTTCCAGGAGTACAACCAGCCGGCCGCCTTCGCCCTGGCCAGCGTGCTGACCTTACTGGCCGTCGGCACGCTGGTGCTGAAAGTGGTGGTCGTGGGCCGGCTGCGGAGCGACACCAACGGCGAGCGGCCGGTGTGAGCCGGTCCGGCTGGATGTATCAGCCGGACCGGCTCACGCCGGCCGCTCGCCAAGCCCATGAATGGCTCAGCAGCAGCAGGCGACCGGGGTGCCGCCGACCATCAGGCAGCCGGCGCAGCCGGCCTTCAGGCAGGCCATGACGCAGTCGCAGCAGCCCTGGATCATGGCCTCGCAGCCCTTGTCCCCACTGGTGCAGGTGACGCAGCAGCCGTCCTTCGTCATCTCCATCTTGCACACGCCCATCGTCAGGTTGCACATGCACACGGTCATGCCGTTCATGGTGCAGCACAGGCTACACATGCCGCCGGCCATCATCTGACACAGGTTCTGCATCATGGCACAGGCGGCGGTGTCGTCGCAGGTGCAAGTGATCTTCATGCCGCCGGCGCACTTCTCGACCTTCATGGCACACCGCGGCACCATGACCATGTTCGGGGCCATCGGGCCGGGCATGGTGCCCATGCCGGGGGTGCCGGCGGTCATGCCGGGGGCAGTCATCGGGGTCATCATGGCGACCATCGGAGCCTCTCCTTAGCTCGGGGACGTGGCGGACCGTCGAAACAAAAGCGAGTGTACCCGTCGGCGAAGACGATGCAACCGGAAAAACCGGCCGTGCTCGATCAGCAGGCGTCTGGGAGCGCGGCCGGATCAGCCTGCTGACTCTCGGCAACCGCCCCGCTGTGGATCAGGCCGAACGGCCAGTCGAACGGCCAGCGTAGTTCTCCGTCGGCTGGTCGATTGTCATTGGGTGCCCTCCGCCGGCATTGTACCGAGGGCGCGCGCCTAGCTGAGACGACGGGTCGCCACATAGCTGATCGGCGTGAGGACAAACTGCTTTAGAAAGTCAGCGCCCGAGTAGCGGAACACTTGTAGGTTCGAGGTCAGTGCTGCCGTGACGATATAAATCACATGGTGCGGGTCGGTGCGGGCGGCCCGCTCCTGACTAGCACGCATGATGACCTGCTGCTCCGCCCCGGCAACTCCTTTGACCTCAACGTGTTCGACAACAGGCCCGCGACGGCAGACGAGGTCGTGGCCGAGACCGGGCTGGTTCTCCACCGACACGACTTCCCAATCTGGCGGCGGGTATAAACGGCGGACGGCCGCGACGGCCGCCTGCTCGATATGCCGGGTTTGGAGCGATTCGCCGAACCCAGTCCCGCCCGCCGCTCCGCTCAACGCCGTAGGCTGTGCCGGGTTCGTCGCAGCGTGCGTTGCCCATCCGGGTTCGAGAGCGAGAATGTTCTCCCGGCTGAATCGATACCGGCCGCCTACGTTCACCACGGTTCCGCGTGCGGCTGGCAAGGTCAGTGGCTCACCTTCTAGGTACTTGCGGATTGTGGAGACATGTGACGATAGACCACCTTGACGGGTTGACCTGCTTGCCATCTCTCCTTCCGTCACGCCTGAAGTGAGGAGAGCGTTGACGATGGCGGGAGGATCGCCGAGCGGGTAGTCGAGCCAATCCCATGAGTCGTTTTCGGGACTGAGCCGGTTGCCTCCGTCCAACACGGCTAGGGTCCGTCGCCGATAGACGTGTGGTAGCTTTTTCGGTCTACGCATCGGTGTCTCTCCTCGAACACGACATCGGTCTGCTTTCGCCAAAATTACTGGCCGCCCACGAATCCGCTCCAGCCGATCCACCCGTGGCCCTCCTCCACGCCCAGCTCCTTCGTGGTGCCCCCGCGGCGCTCGACCACCTTCCGCTTCCAGGCGTGGCCGCCGAAGTTCAGCTCGCGGAGGCCGTACACCCCCACCTTCGCGTCCGTCAGGTCGAACCACGTGCGGCGGTCGTCGTCCGTCAGCCCGGGGCCGTAGTTGAACACCCCGAACAGCTCCGTCCGCCCGCCGACGGCCGCCACCCGCACGCCCCGCCCCTCGTGCTTCACCCCGAGCGCCCACAGGTCGCCGCCGCGGTTGACCACCAGCCCGGTGTCGCTGTCCCCCTCCGGGTTGAGGTGCCGCGCCCACAGCTTCTGGCCCGGCTTCGTCAGCTCGACGTGGGCCGGGCAGTCGGTCACGAAGATGTCCCCCGACCCGGCCCCGCGGACCGTCACCCCGCAACTCCGCACCACCAGCGTGTTCGCCGCCGAGCGGTTCTCGACCACGATGGGCCGGCCGCCGAAGCTTTCCAGGTGGCGGACCGTCACCACCTTCGCCGACCGGTCGTCCACCACCAGCCGGCCCTTGCCCAGCACCCGGCCGAAGCCCAGCCCGAGGACGTGCCGGACGCTGCCGTGAATGTGAACGTCGCCGTCCAGGGTGTACCAGTTCGGGTCGCCGCCGCCGCACCCGCGGAGGTACACCGTCGTCCGGCCGGCGGCCGCCGCGGCGTCGATGGCCTTCTGTAGGGCGGCAGTGTCGTCCCGGTTGTCGCCGGCCGTCGCCCCGTGGTCGTTGGCACACAGCCACTTGGCCGGGTCGGCCTCCCACTCCTCGGCCGGCTCCGGTTGGATCGGCAGGCGGAGGGGTGCGGTCGGGCCGTCGAACAGGGACTTCACGCCGAGTGAGGCGAACTCGGCCACCGGGCCGGGGACGAGCTTGCCGCGGTCGTCCAGGGCGGCCGGGAACCCGGCGGCGGTCACGTCCCGGGCGTACAGGATGCCGCGGTTGTGGACGGCCACCGCGCCGCCGCCGCGGAGGTCGCCGCCGACCACGGCCAGCACCCCGGCCCACCAGTACCAGTCCTGCGGCATCCGCACCTCCACGGGCAGCCGACAGCCGTCGGTGCGCAAGCCCTCGGCGGCCACCACCGTGGCCTGCACGGACAGGCCCACGTCGCAGTCGCGGAGCGTCACCCGGCTGAGCGTCTGGCCCCAGTTCCAGTGGCTCTTCACCCCCACCTTGAACCCCTCCACGGTCACATCTTGAATCAGGTTGGGGCCGTTCTTGCCGAGGAACCCGCTGTTCACCCCGACCGGGCCGTTGCCCACCACCCGCACGTCGGCCAGCGAGCCGGTGTTGGTGGCGTACCACCGCACGCCGTCCGTGCCGGGGTTGTCGCCGGCGTCGATGGTCAGGCCGCGGACGGTCCGCATGAACCAGTCGGCCGAGGTGTCGCCGTCATCCTTCGGGTGGGTGCGAAGGACGCTCGTGACGCCCGTCGAACCGTCGGCCAGCTTGACGCGGACGAGGTCGCGGCCGGCCCCGTACAGCCACGGGCCGAGGCCGCCGTTGACCACCAGCGACCTGGTCACCCGGTAGGTGCCGGGCGGCAGGTACAGCACCTTCGTCGTCGTCTGGTGGAACCCGCAACTCAGGTCCAACCCGTTCTGGAGGGCGGCCGTGTCGTCGGCCGCGCCGTCGCCGACGGCCCCGAGGTCGCGTTTGGCGTCCAGCACCCACGGGTCGGCCGGGAAGACCAGCGGCGGCGGGGCCGACAGGAGCAAGACCAGCGCGAGCATGAGTCATCCGGGAGGGGGGAAGGGAAATGCCGTCGAGTATACCCGGCGGCGGCCGGCGGTGGATTTCTCGGCGGGACATGGTAAACTCTTAAGACAGGGGGCGACACCCGGCGGGCGGGCGTCGCCCTGCGTCGTTTGCCGGGAACCGCATGGCCGATCACCGCACCGCCCTGACCGACTGGCACGCCGCCCACGGCGGCAAACTGGTGCCGTTCGGCGGCTGGGCGATGCCCGTCCAGTACGTCGGCATCGTCGCCGAACACCTGACCGTGCGGACCGCCGTCGGGCTGTTCGACATCGGCCACATGGCCCGGCTGACCGTCACCGGCAGAGACGCCCTGCCGTTCCTCGAACACGTGTTCAGCAACAGCGTCGGCACCATGAGCGACGGCCAGGTGCGGTACGGGCTGGTGCTCAACGAGCAGGGCGGCATCCGCGACGACGTGCTGGTGTCCAAGTGGCCGCGGGGCTACGGCATGGTGGTGAACGCCGGCAACCGGGTGAAGATTCTCGACCACTTCCGGCAACACGCCGCCGGCCGGGCGGTGCAGATCGACGACCGCACGTTCGACACGGCCATGATCGCCGTGCAGGGGCCGAAGGCGGCCAAAGTGGTGGACGGGCTGTTCGGCACCGACCCGGCCGCGCTCAAGTACTATCATGCGGCGGAAACGGTGTACCGCGGCTGCGGGGCGACGGTCAGTCGCACCGGGTACACCGGCGAGGACGGGTTCGAGGTGACGGTGCCGAACGAGCTAGCCGTGCCGCTGTGGGAGGAGCTGATCGAGCGCGGGGCGGTGGCGTGCGGCCTCGGGGCGCGGGACACCCTGCGGCTGGAGGCGGCCATGCCGCTGTACGGTCACGAGCTGAACGAAACCGTGGACCCGGCCGGCGCCAAGCTGATGTGGGCGGTGAAGCTGGACAAGGGCGAGTTCGTCGGCCGCGATGCCGCGAAGGCGGCGACCGGCAACCCGGTGCGGGTGGGCCTCGAACTCGACGGCAAGCGGGCCGCCCGGGAGGGGTGCCCGGTGCTGGCCGGCGGCGCCCCGGCCGGGGTGGTGACCAGCGGCAGCTACGCCCCGTTCCTCCACAAGTCGATCGCCATGGGCACCGTCCACCCGTCCCACGCGGCGCTGGGCACCCCGCTGGTGGTGGACATCCGCGGCACCCCGGCCGACGCCCGGGTGGTGCCGCTGCCGTTCTACAAGCGGGCCAAGTAACCCCCGGAAGGAAGACCCCCGATGGACCTGTCAGCCCTGCGGTACGCCAAGTCGCACGAGTGGTCGGCCGTGGACGGCCGGGTGGTGACGGTCGGCATCACCGCCTTCGCGGCCGAGCAGCTCGGCGACGTGACCCACCTGCAACTGCCGAAGGCGGGCGCGGCCGTGACGGCCGGCAAGAGCTTCGGCGAGATCGAGTCGGTGAAAGCCGTGTTCGACCTGTACGCCCCGGTGACGGGCACGGTGACGGAGGTGAACGCCGCCCTGCTGGCCAACCCGGAACCGGTGCAGGCGGACCCGTACGGCAACTGGATGCTCCGCATCACGCTGGCCGAAGGGGCCACCCTCGACCACCTGATGACCAAGCCGCAGTACGACGAGCAGCTCGCCGCCGACGCGCACTAGGAGGGGACAGGATGAGCGCGACCGCCACGCCGGCCGTCACCGACACCCCGCCGCCGGTGGCCCGGCGGCCGCGGGTGGAAGCGCTGGCCGACATCCTGATCGGCCTCGACCCGGGCGGGTCGGTGTCGGCCACAAACTTGACCTGGGCCGAGTACCAGCACCTACAAGCGGTTCGGGACGAACACCGTCCGGGAGTCCGCCTGGTGTTCGACGGCGGGAGGTTCGAGGCCATGTCGCACGGTTACCGGCACGAGCGTTGGAAATGTCTGATTGCCGTCTTGGTCCGCAGCCTGCTGATGGGTCTCAGGCGGCCGGTGGTCGGGGCCGGCAATGTGACCATGGACCAGGAGGCGGCGGAAAAAGGGCTGGAGCCGGATGTCTGCTTCTACATCCAGTCGGCCGCCCGGGTGCAGGCCATCCTCGACCGCGACCTGAACTTCGAGACGGACCCGCCGCCGGACCTGGCGGTCGAGGTCGAGATGACCCGTGGGGCGGTCGGCAAGCTGCCCATCTACGCCGCCCTGAAGGTGCCGGAAGTGTGGCGGTGGGACGGCGAACGGTTGGCCTTCTTGCACCTCACCCCGGCCGGCGTGTACGCCGAGCGGCCGGTCAGCCTGGCCATCCCCGTGCTGACCCCCGACCTGCTAACGAGTTACCTCCGCCGAGCCGGTACGGTTGACGAATCGACTCTGTGTTTGGAACTGCAAGCCTGGGCGGACGCCGCCCGCACCGCCACCCCCGGGACCGCCTGAGCATGTCCGCCTACACCCTCAACACCCCCGACGACCAGGCGGCCATGCTGGCCCGCATCGGGGTCAAGTCGCTCGACGACCTGTTCGCCCCCATCCCGGACGCCCTGCGGATGACCCGGCCGCTGGCCGTCCCGCCGGCCCTCACCGAGATCGAGCTGACCGACCACATGACCGCCCTGGCGGCCAAGAACGTGCCGGCCGGCCAGGCCGTGTGCTTCCTCGGCGGCGGGGCCTACGACCACTTCATCCCGACAGTAGTCGATGTGATCGCCGGCCGCAGCGAGAACTACACGGCCTACACCCCGTATCAGGCCGAGGCCAGCCAGGGGACGCTCCAGGCGGTGTTCGAGTACCAGACGCTCATGTGCCAGCTCACCGGCCTGCCGGTGGCCAACGCCTCGCTGTACGAGGGCGGGTCGGCGGTGGCGGAGGCCGTGCTCATGGCCATGGGCGTGACCGGCCGCACCGGCGAGGTGCTGATCGCCGAGAGCGTCCACCCCGAGTACCGGCAGGTGCTCACCACCTACGTCGCCAACCTGAACTGCACGGTGCGGACGCTGCCCTGCCCGGACGGCTTCCTCGACCCGGCCGACGTGGCCGCCGCGGTGACCGACGGCACGGTGGCCGTGATCGCCCAGTCGCCCAACTTCTTCGGCCACCTGGAGGAGATGACGGCCATCGGCGAGGCCGCCCGGAAGGTCGGGGCGGTGTTCATCCACAGCTTCGACCCGGTGCTGGCCGGCGTCCTGCGGACGCCGGCCGACGCCGGCGCCGACATCGCCGTGGGCGAGGGCCAGGGGCTGGGCATCCCGTTCGGGTTCGGCGGGCCGTACCTGGGCATCCTGGCCTGTCGGGACGACAAGGAGTACCTGCGGAAAATCCCCGGCCGGCTGGTCGGCCAGACGCTCGACCGCAACGGCAAGCGGGCGTTCGTGCTGACGCTGCAAACCCGCGAGCAGCACATCCGCCGGGAGAAGGCGACCTCCAACATCTGCACCAACCAGGGGCTGTTCGCCCTGCGGGCGGCCGTCCACCTGACCGCCCTCGGGCCGCAAGGGTTGAAGGAGACGGCCGAGCTGTGCGTGCGAAAGGCCCACTACGCCGCCGACGAGTTGTGCAAGATTCCGGGGGTGTCGCTGAGGTACTCGCGGCCGTTCGGCAAGGAGTTCACGGTCAGCGTGCCGGGGGACGTGAACACCCTGCTGGCCGGGCTGCGGGACGACGGCTACCACGCCGGCCTGCCGGCCGGCCGCTGGTACCCGGGGGTGCAAGACGGGCTGGTGGTGGCCGTCACCGAGAAGCGGACCCGGGCTGAGATCGACGGCCTGGCGGCGGCCGTGCGGAAGCGGCTGGCGTAACCCCGGAGGGCCGAGCGATGCCGAGTCCGTTCCCGGGCATGGACCCGTGGCTGGAAGACCCCGAGGTGTTCGGGGATGTGCATGACGTGCTCATCACCTGCTTGCGGGAAGCGCTCAACCACTGTCTGCCGCCGGGGTACGCGGCCGGCACCGGCACCCGCGTCTGGACGGACGACGTGCAGCGGCGGGAGCCGGACGTGAGCCTGGTCCGGCGGGACCGCCCGGGCGTCGTGCCGGCCGGCGGTTTGGTCACCCTGCCTGGGCTGACGGCCGTCGGGTTCTCGACCGACATCGACCCGTGGGACCAGCCGTTCTTGGAGGTGCGGACCGGCAAGGGCAAGCGGCTGGTGACGTGCATCGAGATCGTCAGCCGGTCGAACAAGTCGGCCGGCAGCAAGGGGCGGGAACTCTACTGCTCCAAGCAAGAGGAGTGCCGGGCGGGCGGAGTGAACCTGGTCGAGATCGATCTGCTCCGCGGCGGCCCGCACGTCACCAGCGTGCCGAAGGGGCTGTTGGAGCGGCGGGCCGGGGCCTTCGACTACCACGTGAGCGTGGTCCGGGCCGGTGCCCGCCCGGAGTGGTTCGGGGCGGCCGTCAAGCTGGCCGACCGCCTGCCGGCCATCGGCATCCCGCTCGACGCGGACGTGCCGGCCGTGACGGTGGACCTCCAAGCCGCCTTCGACCGCTGCTACGACGGGGGTCGCTACCCCGACCTGGTGGACTACGCCGGCCCGCCCGACCCGCCCCTCACCCCCGACCAGCAGACCTGGGCCGACGCCATCCTCCGCGCGAAGGGGCTGAAGCCGTGACCGCCGCCGGCCCCGCCGCCCACGATCACCTTCCCCGACCGTCCGCTCCATCCAACAGCCGCCACCCATGAACAACCACCAGTCCACCGACCTCGTGTTCGAGCTGTCCCGGCCCGGCCGCCGCTGCCACCGGCTGCCCGCCTGCGACGTGCCGAGTGACAAGCCGCTGTCACAGCTCGTCCCGGCGGCCCACCTGGCCGCCGCCCCGCCGCCGCTGCCGGAGGTGGGCGAGATCGACCTGATCCGCCACTTCACCAACCTGTCGTCGCGCAACATGTGCATCGACACCAACTTCTACCCGCTGGGGTCGTGTACCATGAAGTACAACCCCAAGCGGCACGAACGGCTGGCCGGACTACCCGGGTTTGCGAACCTGCACCCGCTACAACACGACGACACCGTGCAGGGGATGCTAGAGCTGCTGTATGGCATGCAACAGTACCTGTCCGAGATCAGCGGCCTGCCGGCGGTGAGCCTGCAACCCGCCGCCGGGGCGCAGGGCGAGCTGGCCGCCCTGTTCGTGGCCGCCAAGTACTTCCGGGCGAAGGGCGAGACGCACCGCCGCAAGGTGCTGGTGCCGGACAACGCCCACGGCACCAACCCGGCGTCGGCGGCCCTGGCCGGGTTCGAGGCCGTCACCGTCAAGGGCGGGCCGGACGGCCGGGTGGACCTGGCCGACCTGAAGAGCAAGCTGGGCGACGACACAGCCGTGTTCATGATCACCAACCCCAGCACGCTCGGCCTGTTCGAGACGCAAATCCGCACGATCACCGATCTGCTGCACGAGAAGGGCGCCCTCGTCTACCTGGACGGGGCGAACATGAATGCGATCCTCGGGATCACCCGGCCGGGCGACTTCGGGGCGGACATGCAACACTACAACGTCCACAAGACGTTCACCGGCCCGCACGGCGGCGGCGGCCCCGGCAGCGGCCCCATTGCGGTGCGGGACTTCCTGGCCCCGTACCTGCCGGCCCCGGTGGTGGTGAAGGACGGCGACCGCTACCGGCTCAACTACGACATGCCGGACAGCGTCGGCCGGACGCGGAGCTTCTTCGGCACCATCGGCATCCTGTTCCGCGGCTACTGTTACATCCGCACGCTCGGGCCGGACGGGCTGAAACATGTCAGTGAAATGGCGGTGCTGAACGCCAACTACCTGCGGACGCTCGTGGCCGAGAAGTACGAGGTGCCGCACGCCGGGCCGTGCATGCACGAGTTCGTGGCGAGTGCGAGGCAACTGCTCCGCACGAAAAAAGTGAAGGCCATGGACGTGTGCAAGCGGCTGCTGGACTACGGCTTCCACGCCCCGACGGTGTACTTCCCGCTGGTCGTGCCGGAGGCCCTGATGATGGAGCCGACGGAGACGGAGAGCAAGGAGACGCTGGACGCCTTCGCCGAGGTGCTGTGCCGCATCGCCGACGAAGACCCGGAGCTGCTGCGGACGGCCCCGCACACGCACGTCATCAGCCGGCCGGACGAGGTGAAGGCGGCCAAGGAGCCGGTGCTGCGGTGGCACCCGCCGCGGCAAGAGCCGGCCCTGCCGCTGGTGGTCGGGGCGGCGGTGGCGGCGGCCGAGTGGTGACCCCCGGAGGGATTGAAATGTCGAGCATCGTTACGCCGCCGCCGGCCCAGCGGTCGCAGCCGGCGGGGGCCGGGCCGGTGCGGCGGCTCACCCCGGACGAGTACCGGGGGATGATTGCCACCGGCGAGCTGCCGGAGGGGTCGGGGTACGAACTGATCGAAGGGGTGGTGGTCAGGAAGATGCCGCAAGACCCGCCCCACGCCGGCTGCGTCCGCGAACTGAACACCCAGCTCGGGCGTCTCCTACCGGCCGGTTGGACGCTGTCGGTGCAACTGCCGATCACCTTGCCGGGGAGCGAGCCGGAGCCGGACGCGACCGTGGCCCGCGGCACCAACCGCGACTACTTCACCCGCCACCCCGGCCCGGCCGACATCGGCCTGGTGATCGAGGTGGCCGACTCGTCCCGACTCATCGACCGCCGGGACAAGCAGCGCATCTACGCCCGCGCCGGGTTGCCCGTGTACTGGGTCGTCAACATCCCGGACCGGCAGGTGGAGGTGTACACCGACCCGCAGCCGGCCGCCGACCCGCCGGGGTACGCCGCCCGTGCCGACTACACGCCGGGGCAGTCGGTGCCGCTGCCGACCGGTGGGGCGGTGGCGGTGAGTGACCTGCTGCCGTGACGGCCCGTGTTGGTTCTCACGCCACTGAATCGCTGTAAGTCGTTGACCGGCAAGGTTGGTTCGCACCGCACGGTTGGTTCGCACGACCACCCCGCGCCGCGTGAGAACCAACCGCCGTCACCCCCAGCCGGCGAAGTCCCACACCGTCAGCACGCCGATGTTGCGGGCGGCCACCTGCCGGCCCTCCCCCGTCACGCCGTCCAGCGTCCGCCACGCCTCGTCGGTCAGCGTCACCCGACCCGGCCGGCCGTGGCCCTCCACCCGCGCGGCCACGTTCACCGTGTGCCCCCACACGTCGAACCCTACCTGCGTCCGGCCGAGCAGCCCGCTCACCACCGGGCCGACGTGGACGCCCACCCGCACCTGCCAGCCGGCCGGGTGGCCGGCCGTGTCGGCGATCAGCCCGAGGCCGCACTTGAGCAGCGTCCGGGCCGGGTGCGGGTCCGGGTCGGGCAGGCCGGCCACGGCCAGGAAGGCGTCGCCCACCGTCTTGATCTTCATGGCCCCGTGGGCCGCTGTTGTGGCCTCGAACTTCTCCACCAGCAGTTGTAGCAGCCGCACCACTTCCGCGGGGTGATCCCGCAGCCGCTCGCACGACGCGCTGAACCCGACCACGTCGGCGAACAGCACGCCCACACACTCGTGGCTGCGGGCGGCCACGGTGCCGGTGGCCTGCCACTCGGCGGCGACGCCCGGCGGCACCACCGCCCGCACTAACGAGTCCACCCGGTCTTGCAGCCGCTTGCGGTCCAGGCACCCCGCCAGGCGTGCCCGCAGGAGTTCGGGGCGGACGGGCCGGGTAAGGTAGTCGTCGGCCCCGGCCGCCAGGCAGGCCAGCACCCCGGCGTCGTCGGCCAGCGCGGACACCATGACCACCGGGATGCGGCCGAGCCGCGGGTCCGCCTTCAGCACCCGCAGCAGTTCCGGCCCGGTCATGCCCGGCATCAGCACGTCGAGCAGGATCACGTCCACCGGCGGCCCGGCCGACGCCAGCCGGGCGAGTGCCGCGGCGCCGCCGTCCACCGCCTCGACGGCGTGGCCGAGCTGCCGGAGCTGGCGGGCGATGAGTTCCCGCTGGTCGGCCGTGTCGTCCACCACCAGCACCCGACCGACGACCGCCGCCGGCGGGGTGGGCGTGTCGGCCCGGGGCACCGCGGCGGCGTCCAGCTCGACCAGCAGCCGGCGGGCGGCGGCGGCCGTGCGGGGCAGGGCGTCGCCGAGGGCGGCCGCCACCGCGGGGTCGCCTTCGAGCAGGTCGTCGCAGGCGGACACGGCGTAGGCGGCACACGCCCGCTGGTCATGCCGCAGGGACCGGGCGGCGGGCGACGGGCCGACGGCGACCCCGTCGGCCAGCAGCACGGCCAGCCGGCGGGCGCGGTCCAGGATGCGGGCGGCGGCGGCCGGGTCGGGGGCGCGAGCGGCGAGGTCGCGGGCGGCGGCCAGCAGGGCGGCGAACATGGGGGACAAACCGCCCGGCCAGTTGCCGCTCGCCCAGCTCTCGCCCAGCACCGCCGCTAGCGCCGCCCGTACGGCGGCGAGTTGGTCGGAGTCCGGCGGCGATGCCACCGCCCGCAGGTTGGCCTCCAGCTCGGCCCGCTGGGCCGTGCCGGTGACGGTGGCGAACCGCGTCTCGGCGACGCAGAACTGCATCCCCAGGGCGGCGATGTCCGGCACCGCCGCGGCCGCCGCCCGGCAGGCGGCCTTGATGGCGCCGCCGGCCGGGTGCCACGGCGGCGGCCCGCCGGCCGTCAGCAGCCCCATGCCGAGCGGGCTGGCGTTCAGCACGCCCACCCCGTTCGCCTCGCACGCCGGCAGCAACTCACTCACGAGCCTCGCGTTCTGCAAATTGTAGTGGCAGTACGACATCACCACGTCGAGGCCGCACCGCTCGACGGCTTGTTGCAACAGCGCGAGCGGGTAGCCGGACATGCCGACGAAGCGACACTTCCCCTCCCGCTTCAACTGGTGGAGTACCTCCGCGGTGTCGGTGAACACCCGCTCGGGGTCGTCGGCGAACTCGATGTCGTGGGCTAGCAGGATGTCTACATGGTCGGTGCGGAGCCGCTGGAGCGAGCCTTCGAGGCTAGCCCGCATCCCGGCCGGGGTGAAGTCGAACACGTCGCGGTCGAGCCGGCCGGCTTTGGTGCAGAGCGTGACGCGGTCGCGGCGGCCGGCCAGCACCTCGCCCAGGATGCGCTCGGACTCGCCCCGGCCGTAGTACGCCGACGTGTCCACGAAGTCGATGCCGTGGTCCAGGGCACAATCGATGGTGTCGCGGACCTCGGCCACCGAGACGGGGCCGTACTGCTGGCCGACGGCCGCCCCGCCCAGGCACATGGCGGGAACAGTCAGGCCGGTGCGGCCGAGCGGGCGGCGGTCCATGACAGCCTCCGGAAACGCGAGCAGGCCGGCCAACAGGGCCGGCCCGCACGTCATGGTATTCGGCCGCGACTAGCAGAACCGGCGGCGGGCGAACCCGACCAGCCCCAGCCCGGCGGCGGCCAGCAGGCCGACGGTGGCCGGCTCCGGCACTGGGGTAAAAGTGCCGCTCAGGGACAGCGAGGTCAACCCGAATGTGCCCGCCACCCCATACCCGGCAAGTACGAAGTCGTAATTGGTGTTGGCAACCACATCGACCGCACCGGCCGTACCCAACGAGGTCAACGCAATGGTGCCGCTAGTTCCCACATTCGTGCTAACTACGGTTGTGGGCCCGGTGATGTTGGTCACCACGGAAAAGTCCGTCGGCCCGGTCGAGGTGCCGGCGAACGTCAGGCCGGACAGGTTGAGGGTGCCGTTGACCGTCGGGGTCAGGACGAGTCGGTAGCCCTGGGCGTTACCGAACCCCGTCGGCGCGGAGGTAGCCGTGAACCCGATCCCCTGGAACGTCGTGCCGGTCGTGGTCGCCGTGATGTTCGACCCGGAGAGGCCGCCGACACCGAGGCCCGTGACGCTAGCGGCCGAATTCGTGAGTGATAACTGGCCCGCTGTCACTCCGTTCGCACTGTACGAAGCGAGTTGTGCCCAAACTGGGGTGGACAACCAGACTACCGACGTAAGAACCAAGGCGAAACGCATGTCGACATCCGAACAATTTACAGATATGCCATTAATAATGGCCGATGCTTGGCGACGATTCAACACAAATTCCCCCACCCTCACGAGTTTCCACAACCCGCCGTTTGTTCGCACGCGCGTACCCGGCGCTACCGGCCGACTCACCCCAGCCGCACCACGCTGCGATCCCGAATCGACTGCTCGGCCGCTTCGATCATCCGCTGGGCGGTGGCCGCGTCCTTGAGCGTAGACAGCGGCGGCCGGCCGAGCCGCACGCAGCCGTCCAGGAAGTGCCGCACCTGGTTCGTCACGCTCCCCTGGTAGGCCGTGTACGTCTGACTGTGCACCTGCCCCGGCTTGATCTGGACGTGGTCGCGGTAGCTGTACCGGCTGCTGCCGGCCGTGCCGATGACTTTCACCATCACCGTCCACGGGTCGGCGGCGTGGTCGTCGGCCGCGAAGCTGGCGCAGAAGTGGGCCAGCGCCCCGTTGGCCAGCCGCATCTGCACCATGGCGATGTCCTCCTCCGGGTACTCCTGGTAGTGCAGCGTGGCCTTCATGGCGCACAGCTCGACCGGGGCACCGACCAGGTACAGCAGGATATACGAGTGGTGCGTCAGGATTTGCCGTACCACGCCGGGATAACGTTTGGCCACCTCCTCCGGGTGGTGGATGTTGTACATCACATACGCCGACACGATGCGGCCGAGGTCGCCACCGTCTACCAGCTCTTTGGTGCGGGCCATGCCGGCCTCGTACACGTAGTTGTGCCCCGGCAGGCACACCAGCCCCTTCTCGGTGGCCAGCCGGTCCAGGCCCTCGATCTCGGCCACGCTCACCCCGACCGGCTTCTCGACCAGGACGTGCTTGCCGGCCCGCAGCGCCAGCTCGGCGTACTCCCGGTGCGTCTCCAGGTTGGTCAGCACGAACACGGCGTGGATGGCCGGGTCGTTGACCAGTTCCTCGGGACTGGCGTAGGTGCGGCAGCCGAACTCGGCGGCCCGCTCCTTCGCCCGGTCCTGGCCGCGGTTCCACAGGCCGACCAGCTTGGCGTTGTGGGCTTTGGTCACGGCCTGGGCGTGCAGCACGGCGATGTCGCCGGCGCCGAGGAAGCCGACGCCGAGGGTCGCGGACGGGTCGAGGGGCATGGGACGGCTCCGGGTGTAGGGGACGTTTTAACGTGCCGGCCGGTGGCGGGCTACCACCGGGTGGAACGACGGGCCGCCGGACGGCACGCCGTGCGTGCCCTACACCCGCACCGTCTTCCACCGGCCGGACAGGAACCGCCACAGCAGCAGCCCGCCCCGCAGGTAGATGTCGGTCACCATCGCCACCCACGCCCCGAACAGGCCGAGGTGCCACTCCGGCCGCGTCAGTAGCAGGCCGAGCGGCAGCCGCACGCCGAGGAAGCCGACCCAGGTGATGAGCGCCAGCCGGCGGGTATCGCCGGCCCCGCGGAGGCAGCTCGTCAGGATGATGGTGGCCGCCAGCGCGGGCATGGCGAAGGCGATGAGCCGCAGCGCCGGCACGCCGGCGTCCACCACCGGGGCGTCGTCCGGCGTCGGGCAGAACAGCCGGAACAGCGGGGCGGCGAAGGTGAAAAACACCACCCCCATGAGCGACATGACCAGCCCGCCGAGCGTGAGGGCGGTCCACGCCCCGCGGGCGGCCAGGTCGGGCCGGCCGGCCCCGAGGGCGCGGCCGACGAACGCCACCCCGGCCGTCCCGAACGCCGCCCCGCTCAGGTAGCCGAGAGCCTCGATGCGGATGGCGATGCCGTGGGCCGCCAGGGACACGGCCCCCAGCCGGGCCACCACCCCGAGGAACACCAGTTGGAAGACGCCGACCGACAGGGAGTCGGCGGCGGCCGGCAGGCTGACCCGCAGCAGCCGGCGGACGAGCGGCCCGTCGGGCCGGAGGTTCTCGGCGTCGAGTTTCAGGCCGAACCGGCCGCGGGCCAGGGTGGCCAGCACGAACAGGCAGCCGGCGACGTGGGCCAGCCCGGTGCCCCAGGCGATGCCCACGAACCCGAGTTCCGGGAACGGCCCCCAGCCGCGGGAGAAGGCGTACGCCAGCGGCACGTTCACCACCGCCGACGTGCCCAGCACCTTCGGGGCGGTGCGGGTGTCACCAGCCCCGACCAGGCAGGCGATCCCGGCCACTTCCACCATGTAGAAGGGCAGCAGCGCCGCCAGCGGACGGAGGTAGCGGACGGCGTACCCGGCCTCGGTCTCAGGCAGTTGGAGCAGGCGGAACAGCCCCGGCAGGCCGAGTTCGGCGGCGACCCCGCCGACCACCCCGAAGGCCAGCCCGAGCAGCACCGCCTGGCCGACGGCCCGGCGGGCGGTGGCCAGGTCGCCGCCGCCGACCAGCCGGCCGACCACCGCCGTCGCCCCCGCGGTGACGACCACCGCGTAGCTGGTGACGAACCAGTACAGGTAGTTGGCGGTGGTGAGGGCGGCCTTGTGGGCAGGCGAGAACGGGCCGGTGAGGAACTGGTCGTACAGCTGGATGCTGAGCAGCAGCCCCTGCTGGACCAGGGCCGGGCCGGCCAGGGCGACGATGGTGAGCCAGACCGGGCGGGCGATCATCCCGCCTGCTTGGCCCGCACCTTGGCCGCCGCCTCCTCGGTGCGGAGCACCAGGGAGAAGCCGCCCCGGCGGAGGGTGCCAAGGACGCCGGCCCCGCCGCCGGCGGTGTACACGTCGTCCCGCAGGGCGTACACCTTCCGCCGGCCGGCCCGGGTGTCGTCGAGGAGGCCGGCCTGCCGCATCACCCCCAGGTGGTGGGACACGTTCACCACCGGGGCGCCGACCAGGTCGGCTAACGCCCCGACGTGGGACGGGCCGGCGGTCAGCCGGTGGAGCAGCAGCATCCGCGTCGGCTCGCCGACGGCGGCGAGCAGGGCGGCGATGGTTTTGGCGTCGGCTTGTGAGATCATCGGTGGGTAAGGCCTAATCCGCCCGGCAGCCGGCTCGCCGGGCGACGGCGGTGACTGACTCTCGGGCACCCCTTCCTTTTAGCAACGGGACGGGCAAATTGCCATGCGAATTGTGGGCGTCCGTCCAGTTAGTCGGCCCCGCGATGGCGGGCGGCCGGGGTCGGCGCGGGCCAGAGCCGCGTCACTTTCGCACCAGCAGTGTCGCCCACGGGAAGTGTTGCGCCACCGGCCACTCGCCGGACACCGGAAAAGGCTCGGACCACTTGCCGGTTCGCGGGTCGAACCAGCGGCCCAGGTACTCGCCCGGCGGCAGCGGCACCGGCCCCGGGAAACCCGCCGGCACGTCGGAGCAGTACAGCGCCACCGTCTTGCGGTCGGCGTCGGCGAGCATCCGGTTGGCCCCCCGGCGATGCGGTCCACCGGGTCGCACCGCCACCACTCGAGTGCCGTGAAGAAGTCGGCCAAGTGCCGGTGCAGTGTCGGCAGTTTCATCGAGTCGTCGCCGAGGCCGGTCAGCCAGCCGCCCTGGCCGGGCACGTCGGCCCGCTCGCCGGTGGTCTGGTAGCCGCCGGCGAAGCTCATCTCCCAGGCCAACCCCGCGCGGTTCGCCGCCGCCCGGGCGGGGGCCTTCTTGCCCCCGCCCCACGGCCCCGGGTAGTGGTCCTCGTACCCGTACTCCTCGTTGACGTGCGGCACCGGCCGCAGCTTGTCACCCATCGCCCGCACCTTCCGCATGAAGGCGTATGGGTAGTGGCCTCAGCGTAGGGATGCGTTGTAGTGGCGGATGAAGTACCACAGGGCACCCAGGTGGTTGCGGTCGCACTTGGAGCAGGACAGGGTCTT
>JAYVUZ010000137.1:0-23045 GCA_043787415.1 Fimbriiglobus sp.
GCCCCGGCAGCCCCGGCAGCCCCGGCACGCCTTGCGGCCCGGTCGCGCCGGTGGCCCCCGCGGGGCCGGCCGGCCCCTGCGGCCCGGTGTTGCCGATCAGCCCCTGCGGCCCGGTCGGTCCCTGCGGCCCGGCGGTGCCGGTGGCTCCGGTCACCCCCGCGGGGCCGGCCGGCCCCGCCGGGCCGGCGGTACCGGGTGGGCCGACGGCCGGGACCAGGAGGGTCGGGATGGCGGTGAAGATCTCGGACACTATCAGGGCCGGTGCGAAGCGGTCTTCGAGCGGCTGGAGGGCGGGCCGGAACCCGGGCCGGGTCGGGCGGACGCGACGCGAGGCGGTGGTCACGAACGTGCTCACGGGCTGGTCTCCTGAGGCGCGGCCCACCCCCAGCGCGGACGCTGCCGAGGGGACGCCGGGCCGAACTTGCGGGCTGAGAAAGGGAGGCTGTCGGACTGCCCCCACGGGTCGAGCTAGAAGCGGAGCTCCACACCGAAGCTGATGCCTTGCGCCCAGTACCCGGTGTCGCGGATGGGGCCGCCCGGCCTGGCCGGCCCGGCGGCGGGGTTGAACCGGGTGTCGGTCGGGATTTGCGTGCCGCTCAGGCCGACGTCGATCTGGTCGGCCGGGCGAACGACCGAACTCCAATACAGGAAGTTGTACCCGACGAAGGCACGTAGGTTGTCCGTCACCTGGACGCCGGCGTTGACGCCGACCTCGGGCACGACCGAGAACCGGTCGCGGACGTAGTGGCCGCTGTTGCTGCCCGAGGCCAGGAACCCGGCCGGGGTCACGACCGTCGGCCCGCCCGCCGGCGTGATGGCCGTCGAGCCGAGGATGTCGACCGTCTGGTGCGTCACCCCCAGTGCCACCTTGGCCTGGGCCGCGAGGAAGAACGCCCCGCGGCGGACCTCGCCCCGTAGGCCGACCTGCCCGCCGTAAAAGTTGTTCCGCGTGTCGAACTGGTCGGCAATTGCGATTGTGCTCCCGCCGAAGAACGGGGCACCCGCCGGCAGGGCCGGGTTGACCCGGGTGCTCTCGCGGACGTCGAACCCCTCGTTCAGTTGCAGGTAGCGGAACCCGGCGAGCGCCTGCACCGAGTAGTTACACCCCGTGCACAAGCAGCAGAAGGCGTTCACGTCGGCCCCCTGGAAGCGGCTGTACGTGGAGGCGTGGATGTCCCCGCTGGCGAGGCCGGCGCCCCCGGCGGGCAGGGGCGTGGTCCCACCCGCCAGGGCCGGGAACGCCACCAGTTGGGCGTTCTGGCGGCCGGTGAGCACGTCGAAGAACGGCCGGGCGATGAGCGGCGAGCCGAGCGTGGCATCGGACGCCGCGTCGAAGCGGGTGTTGCGGTCGGCGAGGAAGAAGTAGCTCCCTTCGACCCCGACCGTATGGCAGCAGTCGAGCCACAACCCGCCGGTGAACCGGCCGCCCGACCGCGGACGGCCCGTGCCGCCGTCGTCCCCGTAGAGTATCCTGGTGTCCGCTTGCCCGAGCGCGCCCGGGAGGGGCGTCGCGCCGGGCTGGCCGGTGGTGACGATCGGCGGCAGCCGGCTGCCCTTCGTCCACCACAACAGGTATTCGGCCCTCAGCCAGTACTGGGCGGCCGAGCCGCCCGACCCGGCCGCGCCGACATCGGCCACCTCGGGGCCGAAGAGGCTGTCCTGTGGGAAGGCGGGCTGGGTGCCCCCGCGGCCGGCGAATGCCGCCGCCGGGGCGCCGGCCGCCGGGGCGACCGTCCCGGGCGGCCCTTGGGCCAGGGACGGGGACGCCGCTGCCATGAGCAGCATGGCGATAGGCACAAGCTTCCGCATGGGGCCTCCATTTGTGGCATGGGTCGGGGTCGGTTGCCCTGATCGCCCAGCACCCCGCCCCCGGGCGGCATGTGCCCAAGGTGCCTAAGTCCGCTTGGGCTGGTCGTAACAGTTATCGAGATTGACCGTTGCGAGGATGACTCAAAACAGGCATTGTCGCCAGATCGCCCAGACTACGGAAACCCCGCTCGGGGGTCCGACGCCCCGGGCAAGACCGAGCGGGATCACAGGTTTGTCAGGCAGCACTTAGCCATCAACCACTAACCACCCCTCCCGAATGGCCGCCTACTTCCAGTTCAAAACCGCCGCCGACCTCGCCGCCGCGGCTACCGCCCTCGGCGTCGAGCTACCGCTCAGCGGCGACTTCGCCCCCACCTTTGCCCCGGCCACGGTCGGCGGCCGGGCCGTCGGCAACCGCTGGTGCGTCCACCCGATGGAGGGGTGCGACGGCAACCCGGACGGCTCGCCCGGCGAACTCACCGTCCGCCGCTACACCCGCTTCGGCGACGGCGGGGCCAAGCTCCTCTGGGGCGAGGCCTGCGCCGTCACCGAGAGTGCCCGCGCCAACCCCCGGCAACTCTGGCTCGCCCCCCACACCCTGGCCGCCTTCCGCGACCTGGTGCAGGTGTGCCGGGCCGCCCACCGGGCCGCCAACGGCGACGACGCGGACCTGCTGTTCGGCCTCCAGCTCACCCACAGCGGGCGGTACAGCTCCGTGCCCGTGGTGGCCTGCCGGGACACGATTCTGGAGAGCCGACCCGGGGCGAAGGTGCCGCCGCTGGCCACCGACGACGAGTTGGCCCGCCTCGTGGACGACTACGTGGCGACGGCCAAGCTCGCGGCCGCCGCCGGGTTCGACTTCGTGGACGTGAAGCAGTGCCACCGCTACCTGCTGAGCGAACTACTCGGCGCCCGCACCCGCCCCGGCAAGTACGGCGGCAGCTACGAGAACCGCACCCGGCTGGCCCGCGACATCATCCGGGCGGTCCGGGCCGCGGTGCCGGGGCTGCTCGTGGCTACCCGGCTGAACGTGTTCGACGGGGTGCCGTTCCGCAAGGGGGCGAACGACGTGGGCGAACCCGACCCGTTCTCCGCGCCCGTCGAAAACGGCTGGGGGCTGAACCCGAACGACCCGCTGACGCCCGACCTGACGGAGCCGCTGCGGTGGGTGGCCGAGATGGCCGCGCTGGGGGTGGCGGCGGTGAACGTGACGCTCGGCAACCCGTACGCCCAGCCGCACTACGGCCGGCCGTTCGAGGTGGCCCCGCCGGACGGCTACCGGATGCCCGAACACCCGCTCGTCGGCGTGGCCCGGCACTTCGACCTGACGGCGGCGGTGCAGCGGGCCAACCCCGGGCTGCCCGTCGTCGGCACCGGGTACAGCTACCTGCAAGAGTTCCTGCCGCACGCCGCCGCCGGCAACCTGCGGGCCGGCCGGGCGACGTTCGCCGGGGTCGGCCGGGCGACGCTCAGCCAGCCGGACTGGGTGCGACAACTGAGGGACCACGGGGCGCTCGACCGCAAGCGGGTGTGCCGGACGTTCAGCTATTGCACGGCCATCATGCGGGAGCGGCGGCACCCGCTGGGCCAGTTCCCGACCGGCTGCCCGCCGTTCGACAAGGAGGGGTACGGGAAGGTGTGGAAGGACGTGCAGGCGCTGGCGGTGCGGGGGGGCGGGTCGTGAGTTCCAACGCCTACGCCGACTGGCGGACGAATCGGCGGGCCGCACTCGACGAGATCGCGGCCGCTCACCGAGCCATCGGTGGCCCGAGGCGGGGTCGCCGGTACGCGACCCAGCAGGTGAACCACGCCTACGCCGTGCTCTTGTCGCCGCAGTTTCAGGGCTACTGCCGTGACCTGTACCGCGAGTCGGCGTACCATCTGGCCGGTCATCTCTCGCCCGTCCCCGGGCCGATCGTCCTGGCCGAGTTTCTGCGCGACTTGAAGCTGTCGCACGGCAACCCCAACCCTGGCAACCTCGGCGCGGACTTCAACCGGCTGGGCATCAAGTTCTGGAACGAGGTGCGTGCCGCCCACCCGGTGGCCGGCACCCGACACGACCTCCTCCTGACCCTGAACGCGTGGCGGAACGCAATCGCCCATCAGGATTTCGACCCGGACCGGCTCGGCGGCAGCACCCGGCTCCGGCTGGCGACCGTCATCGGGTGGCGGGTCGCCTGTCACGGCCTGGCCCGCACGTTCGACGGCGTGCTGCGAAACCACTTGACTCGCGTCACCGGCACGACACCATGGGTGTGAGGAGGTCGAGATGCCAACCGTGGTACGGCCGGGCGGCCGGTTTCGGGCGGGCGACTGGGCGGTGTGGACGGCCGGCGCGTCCCGTCACGTCGTGCGGATTCTGGAGGACGTGGGGCCGGTCGGCCGGCGCGGCGTCCGCTTCTACCGTTTCCGCGAACAGGTGGCCGACGACGAGTTCGTCGAATCCGAAATGAGCGACGACTACCTGGAGCCGGCCCGGCCGGACGAGATACCCGCCGCCGGGTAACATACTCCCGATGCACCGGACCCTGGCCTGGACCGCCGCCCCGCCGCCCGAACTGGCCGCCGGGGCCGTCACCGTCGGCAACTTCGACGGCGTCCACCGCGGCCACCAGGCCCTGGTGGCGGCCGCCCGGCGGTGGGCCGACCGCCTCGGCGGGCCGTGCGTGGCCGTCACCTTCGACCCGCCGCCGCTCGCCCTGCTCGACCCGGCCGCCGCCAAGCCGGCCCTCACTACCGTCGCCCGCCGGGCCGACCTGCTGCACGCCGCCGGGGCCGACCACGTCGTCCGCCTGCTCACCGACGCCGGCCTGCTGGCCCTCGGCCCGGAGGCGTTCGTCGAGGACGTGCTGATCGGGGCGCTCGCCGCCCGGGCCGTGGTGGAGGGGGACAACTTCCGCTTCGGCAAGGACCGGGCCGGCGACGGCGAGTTACTCCGGCGGCTGTGCCAGGCCCACGGGCTGGGGTTCGAGGCGGTGACGGCGGTGGCGGACGACGGGCCGGTGTCCAGCAGCCGGGTGCGGGCGGCGCTATTGGCCGGCGACGTGCGGCGGGCGGCGACCCTGCTCGGCCGCGACTACGACATCGACGGGGTGGTCGAGGCCGGCGCCCGCCGCGGCCGCACCCTCGGGTTCCCGACGGCCAACGTCGGCGGCGTGACGACGCTGCTGCCGCGGGACGGGGTGTACGCGGTGCTGGCAACGGTGGACGGGATCAGTCACCCGGCGGCGGCGAACGTCGGGCCGGCCCCGACGTTCGGGGTGGCCGTCCGCACCGTCGAGGTGCATCTGCTCGACTTCGCCGGCGACCTGTACGACAAGCCGTTGAGCGTGGCGTTCGTGGAACGCCTACGCGACACCCGGCGGTTCGCCGGCGTCGAAGAGCTGCGGGCACAACTGCTGACCGACGTGGCGATGGCACGCGAGGGACTGTCATGCTCGACGAACTGACCGCCGCCGCCCGCGAGCTGGCCCCGGCCCTCGGGCTGGACCCCGGCCCGCTGCGGGTCACGGCGTTCGCGGACGGCATCGCCACGGTGACACTCGGCGAGGCGTGCGCCAGTTGCCCGGCGTCGCTGCCGCTGATCGTCGCCCAACTGGAGGCCGGCCTGCGGGAGCGGTTTCCGGAAGTGGAAATCGTCGAGGCGGTGACGTAACCTGACCGGCACCCCCCCACGCACGGTGCCCCATGCAACTCGGGTTCGTGTCCGCCATCCTGGCCGACCTGCCGCTCGAAGAGGTGCTGGCGTTCGCCGCCGACGAGGGGTTCGCCTACGTCGAGGTCATGTGCTGGCCGCCCGGCACGGCCGACCGCCGGTACGCCGGCGTCACCCACCTGGACGTGACCGACCTCACCCCGGCGAAGGCCGACCACGTCAAGCACCTGCTGCACATCCACGGCGTCAAGCTGTCCGCCCTCGGCTACTACCCGAACCCGCTCGACCCCGACCCGGCGGTGCGGGCGGCGGTCGTCGAACACCTCAAGACAGTGATCCGCGCCGCCCCGCTGGTCGGGGTGGACGTGGTCACCACGTTCCTCGGCCGCGACCCCGCCAAAACGGTGGCCGACAACTTCCGGCTGGTGGACGAGGTGTGGCCGGGCATCGTCGCCGAGGCCGAGCGGGCCGGGGTGCGGCTGGCCATCGAGCACTGCCCCATGCTGTTCACCGACGACGAGTGGCCGGGCGGCAAGAACCTGCCGGTGAGTCCGGCCACCTGGCGGCAACTGTTCGAGCGGTTCCCCGGCGGCCGGGTGGGGCTGAACTTCGACCCGAGCCACCTGGTGTGGCAGTTCATCGACGTGGCCCGGGCGGTGCGGGAGTTCGGCCCGCACCTGATCCACGTCCACGCCAAGGACGAGCGCATCGACCGCGAGCGGCTGCACCAGGTGGGGGTGATGGGGCTGGGCTGGCACCGGCCGAAGCTGCCGGGGCTGGGGGACGTGAACTGGGGCGAGTTCTTCGCGGCGCTGACGGACGCCGGCTACCGCGGGCCGGTGTGCATCGAGGTGGAGGACCGGGCCTACGAACGCGACCTGGCCGACCGCAAGCGGAGCCTGCGGCAGAGCAAGAAGTTCCTCGACCAGTTCTTCGGGTAAGATGTGGCGAGGAGGTGGGGCATGAGCGCGGTGCTGGACATCAAGCCGGCGATGGGGGGGCGGGATGCGGTCCGCCAACTTGGCGACGTGTTGACCGAAGCCACGGCGGCGCGACGCTACTGGCAGACCAAGTTGGATAAGGCGATGCCGGTTCTCGCTCACGCACTCAGCCTTCCGACCGAGGCGCGGGCGTACTGGCAGAAGTTGATCCGCAGCCCCGCGGACGAGTTGCACGCCTCTCGGTCGACGGTCGTCGGAGAGTTCGACCAGTTGCTGACTCATGCCAACATGACGGCCGAAGCCTTGCCGGCGCTCGCCACACTGGCCGGTCGCGTGGTGCCAGATTTGGACCGCCTCCCCGACGCCCGACGGGAGCTGTCTCAGTTCATCGAAATGGTCGTCACCCGCTGGAAGACGGAAGACGATTTACACCGACTGATCGTGGAAACCATCGAGCTGCCGGAGTGGGTGACCGAGGGGCCAGTGCCGGCCCACTTTCGCCCGCCACAGTCGTGGTGGGATGCCGTGGACGACGACCCGTTCCAGCCACTCCCGGACGAGTCGTGAGTTCCATCCGTCAGGGACGCATCGTGTACGTCCCGACCCTCGACCCACAGGGCCGGAACCCGAAGACTCGCCCGGCGGTCGTCGTCACACCAGATGACCGGATCGCGGCCGGGGGCGTCGTCCGAGTGGTGGCTGTCACCGGCACCTTTGGCCAGGCGCCGCGAGAGGTTACCGTCGAACTGCCGTGGGACCGGGCCGGCCATCCGCGGACCAAGCTGCGGCAGCCGGGCGAGGCCGTCTGCTCCTGGGCGTTCGATGTAGCGGTGGACGAGCTGACCGACACGGGCGGCTTCGTGCCGGATCGGTGGCTGTCTCGGATTCTGCTCATCGTCGCCGAGCTTGAGGCGGCACCGCCCGAGCCGCCCCCACCTCCGCCCCCACCCGGCTGACTACTTGCCGGCCGCGGCCCGGGCCGCCTGGTTGGCCTCGGCTCGGGCCACGCAGGCGGCGAACCGCGGGTCGGCCCGGATCGGCTCGTAGTCCGGGTCGGTCCGCAGCCGCACCGGGTCGGCCCATGCCACTGGCTTGCCTAACATCCAGTCGAGGTGCCCGAACGCCCGGTCGCGGTATGCCGCCGCCGTCGCCGGGTCTTTGGCCGCCGCCGCCCCGGCCGCCAGGCTGTACACCTCGGCCGCCCGCCGCCGGTACTCGGCCTGGTTGTTCGGGTCGGACACCCCGGCCACCAGCCACGGCACGACCTTCACCGCCGCCGCGTGGTCCCCGCAGCGGGCGGCGAAGTACGCCACCGACAGATCGGCCAGCCGCCGGTTCGGGCCGCCGGGCGTGGCCGCCGCCACCTCCTTCATGATGTCCCAGCCCGGCCGGTAGAACGGCAGGCTGCTGGCCACCCCGTTCTTCCTCAGCCCGAGGGTGCCGGCCTGGTAGTAAGCGTCGGCCAGCCGCCGCCGCTGGGCCACCACCTCCGGGTCGTTCACCAGTTGGCGGTTCAGGGCCACCAGCGTCAGGTGCGGCCCGGCGGCCTCGGCCAGCCGGTCCCGCACGAGCAGGAAGTCGGCCAGATCGCCGACGGCGGCGGCGTGGCCGCGGGTCAGCCGGTCGTCCGGCCGGCGGGCCTTGCGGGCGTCGGCGTCCAGGGCGGCGAACTGCCGGACCGCCTCCTTGAAGTCGGCCTCGGCGGCCGGGTCTTGCCCCAACTTGGCCTTCACCCGGCCCCGCTGGCGGACGGCCTCGGCCCGGGCCGGGCCGGCCCGCCGGCGGCTGTCGGCCGCCGCCGCCGGGTCGTCGACCACGGCCGCCAGCTCCGTCACCTGCTCCTCCCGCTGGACCAGCGACTTGGCGAAGTACCCGCCGGACCGCTGGCGGTCGGCCGCCGCCCCGAGTACCTCAGCCAGGATGAGCCGGCGGTCGGCCAGCGGCACGTCCCCGCAGGCCGGATCGGCGATCGTGTCGCGGATGACCGCCTCGGCCCGGGCCAGCCGCTCGTCGGACGTCTTCAGCCGGCCGAGGGACTCGTCCACGTTGGCCAGCGTGAACAGCGACCGGGCCAGGGTGGCGCGGGCGCGGCCGGGGGTGACGGCGTCGGTGGTCGCCAGCGTCTCGGCCAGGGCGAGCGCCTTGACCAGTTCCGGCTCGGCCGCCGCGGCCCCGTCCCGCTCGTTCAGCAGCCGGCCTAGGGCGTCGTGGTACTGGAACCGCGCCCGGTCCGGCAGCTTGGCCGAGTTGGCCGGGTCCAGCTGGCCGGCCAGCACCCCCCCGATCAGGTCCAACACGGCCAGCCGGCCGCGGCCACCATACAGCGACCGCCGCAGCTCGGCCGGGGCGTCCACCCCCACCTTCTGGAGCGCGCTCTGGGTCAGGGCGTTGGCCCCGTCCGCCTCCTTCTGCTTGACCTCCGCCACCTGCTTGGCCGCCTGCTCGGCGACGAGCGACACCTGTAAGTCGCCGGCCAGCGTCACCGCCTCCCGCTTCTGCTGGTCGAACACCACGGCGAAGGTGGTGCCCAGGGCGGCCGTCGCCAGCAGCAGCACCGCCGCCACGGCCGACGGGGTGGCGACGCCCGGGTTCCGCTTCGCCCACCGCCAGGCCTTCTCCACCCCGCCCACCGGGCGGGCGCTGATCGGCCGCCCCTCCAGGAACGCCCGCAGGTCGTCGGCCAGCGCCCCGCACGTCGGGTACCGCTTGTCCGCATCCTTCGCCAGCGCTTTCAGCGTGATGGTTTCCAGGTCGCGGGGCAGCCCGGGCTGCAGCTCCCGGGGCGACACCGGCTCGCGGGTGCGGACCGCCTCCAGCGTCTCCATCACCGACGTGCCCTGGAACGGCGGCCGGCCGGTGAGCAGGTCGTACAGCGTCGCCCCGAGGCTGTACTGGTCGGCCGCCGGGCCGGTCCCTTTGGTGTCCCCGCGGGCCTGCTCCGGGGCCATGTAGCTGGGCGTGCCCAGGATGCTGCCGGTGCGGGTGTTGCCGTCCGCCCCGCCCAGCTCCTTGGCCAGCCCGAAGTCGGTGATCTTCGGCTCGCCGTGCTCGTCCAGCAGCACGTTGGCCGGCTTCAGGTCGCGGTGGATGATGTTGGCCGAGTGGGCGGCGAACATGCCCCGGGCCAGCTTCTCCAGCAGCGCCGCGGCTTTCTCGGGCGCCTGCGGCTCGTGGTGCAGCAGCTTGTCCAGGCTGCCGCCGGGACACATCTCCAGCGAGAAGTACGGCAACCCGTCGTGTTCCCCGATGTCGTAAATCTGGACGATGTTCGGGTGCCGGACGTGGGCCACCGCCCGCGCCTCGGCCCCGAACCGCTCCAACTGCGCGGCCGAGGCGTGGCCGCCGGACAGCACCATCTTGAGCGCCACCTGGCGGCCGAGGCCCTCCTGGGTGGCCCGGTACACCACGCCCATGCCGCCGCGGCCGAGGACGCCGTGGATGGCGTACCCCGGCACCGTCGGCAGCGGCCGCTTGCGGAGGGTGACCGGGCCGCTGGGCGGCGGGGCGGCGGCCGGGTCGAACGAGCCGGTGGCCGCCCCGGGGTCGCCGGCCATCGACGGGGTGAAGTCGCCGCCGGTGGTGCGGGCGGGGTCGGCGTCCGACGGCCGGTCGGTGGTGCCGTCCGGGTTGGACGCCCCCGGTTGCCGGCCGGCGACCGTCGGGGGCACCGCGGCCGGCGGCTGGGTGGGGTCGAGGACAGTCTGGTCCGGGGGCATGGGCGGCTCCACGGGGGTCCGGCGAGCGGGGGGCGTAAGCCTCCCGTTGGCTGTCGCGGCCAGCGGCAATGTCGGTTCACCCCGACAGCCAACGGGAGGCTTACGCCCCCCGCTCGCCGCGCCGCGTGGCGGCCGCCGCCTCCAGCGCCTGCACCAGCCCGGCCAGAGTCGGCAGCTCCGGGGCCAGGTCGGGGAACCGCCGGCGCAGCTCGTCAGCGGTCGGTGGGACGCCGGTACGATACCCGAAGGAGACGATGTCCGCCAGCAGGCAAACACTTTCCGCCGGGTCGGTCGGGGTCATGGGCCGAGGCTCCACTGGTCGATCGGTCCGCCCAACTCGTCCTTCAACTTGAGGAGTGCCCGCAGGTACCGCTTGCCGGCCGCCGACTCGGTGATGGCCAGTTCGGCGGCCGCCTCGGCGGTGGTGAGCTGCTCGAAGTGCCGCAGCACCAGCACGGCCCGGTCGTCGTCGCCGAGCCGGTGGAGGGCGGCCAGCACCCGCGCCTGGGTCTCAGCCCGGACGGCAGCGGCCGGCGGCGGGGTGAGTTCGCCCACCGGCTCGACCCCGAGCGGCACCTCCCGGTCGGCCGCCCGCATTTGCGCCCCGAGGTGGGTGCGGAACAACTGGTCGAGCCGTTGGGCGGTGAGGAACCGCAGCCACAGGAACGGCGGCAGGGCCGGGCGGGCGGCGTACTCCGGCAGCCGGGCGGCGGCGTCCAGGTAGGCCTCTTACAGCACGTCCGACGGGTCGAACCGGCCGCTGAGGCTGGTGCCCAAGCGGTAGGCGACCATGGCCCGCAGCCGCTCCCGGTAGCGGGCGAAGCAGACGGCGAGGGCGTCCGGACCGCCGGAGCAGAGGAAGCCGGTGTCGTCGGCCGGGGCCGGCGGGTGGGAGTGAGACATCGCACAGCACAGTAACTGCGCGACGGCCGGAAACCGGACAGGAAACTTTCCCCTGTTCAGGGGGGTTGACGGCGGCAGGGCTGTGGGTCGGGTGGCGTCGTCTGCGTGCTGGACTGGAGACACGCGGACGTTAAATGGCCTCACGGCAAGAACCTGAACAACAAAACCGCCGCCCGAAGTAGGGCAGCGGTCGGTTTGACAGCAGGTGGACCGCTACTACTCGTCAGCGGCCTTTGGTTTGGACAGCACGATCATCTGCACCCGACAGTCCGGGTCGCCGATCCGAGCCCGCGGTTTGTTGAACTCGACCCCAACGCCTTTGGCCCGGTAGTCGATCCGGTGCATCCAGGGGTCGTCGGTCGTCGGCTCATCTAAGCCGTCGGTGCCGAGTTTCTTGAGCACGGCGTCGCGGTTGTCGCGGAAGGTCAGTCCGAACGGCATCTCGCCGGGGTACGGGCCGTACCGCTCGTGCCGCTCGCCCTCGCCCCCCTCCCGCACCTCCTGGCTGTACAGGAACACAGTGCCGCAGCGGCCGTCGGCGTCGAACGAAGCGTCAAACCCACTCTCCCGCCAGGTGTGGTGGAACGTCTTGAGGCCATTTTTGTAGTAGCTCGCCGTCCGCTGCGTGCTGAACCGTTCCGCAAGCGCGAAGAAGCCGTCATCCAAGTGGCTCTTGCCGATCAGTGCCCGCACCTCGGCGGCCGTCGGCCGGGCAGTGGTCACGGGGTTGCAGGCGACCGGCAGGAGCACAGTAACTAGGGCCACGAGCGGCCCGCATGTCAGCGTCATCGGTGTCCCTTCGGGTAGTAGGCGGTCGTCGGCCGACGGCCGCCCGGTTCGTTACTCGGGACGCTGCTGCTGCCGCTGCCGCTCCCGGATCCGCTTCTGAATCTGCTCCAACTCGTACCGGATGCGGAACCGTTCGGCCTGACCCGGGTCGGCGACACCCTGCGCGGCCTCGTCGTGGCCGGGTTGCCCGCCGTTGTTCCCTACAATGTTGCGGCGGGCCTCGGCGTACCGCTGGTACTCGCCGTCCTCGACCTTGCCGATCGCCTTGCTCACCGCCCCGAGGGCATCGGCGTACTGACCGAGCAACGCGCTGCCGGGGTTCTTGGGCAACCGGCCGAGCGCGCCCACCAACCGCCGCAGCGACTCCAACTCCTGCGGCGTCTGTGGCTGAGTCACCCCGTTTCGGTCAAGCCGCTGCTGGAGGCGATCAAGGTCATCCTTCTGGCCCGGCTTGATCTTCCCATCGAGCTTAAGACGTTAGAGAGCCAAGTAATAATTGAGATCGGACTGGCTGAGCGGTCGAGTATCCGTCGTGGGCGGCGGCGGCGTACCCGGCTCACGCGGCGTCGGCGGCGGGTAGTTGATTCCGTCGGACGGCCCGGCGGGATCAGCCGTCGGCGGCCCGTTCGGGTCGGCAAGGTTCGCGGGCGGCTGCGCCAGCGCCTCCCAATCGTATTCCTGACCGTCGTCGAACGGCTGCTCCAGCGTGCTCGTACTCGGCGTTGTGTTGCCGTCGAACGGCTGCTGGAGGTTAGTCGTACCCGGGGGCGTGTTGATCGGTCCCACCGGGGCGACCAGCGTGGTCGTCGCCGACGGCACCAGCCGGTCGTCCAGTGAGGTGAGGTTGAAGCGGGTTCGCCGAGCAGGCTTACCTGACCCCCCGCAAGAAGAATCGCAGCACGATACTCTCCATATCCGACGCGAGCCGGCGACATATGACATTTCGCAGCCGGCACTGCCGAATCAAGAGGGGCGGCTGGGAATTTTCCAACCCGTTTCAGGTGATCGGCAAGCGATTGCCTCACTCAGTCGCCGGCCTCGACGTGGAAGTGCAGCACGTTGTCTCGGCCGGCGACCACCTCGCGGTCCAGCCCGGCCCGGTCCGGCCGCCGTAGCGCCGCCGGGTACTTCGGCCAGCCGTGCCCCTCCCAGTCGATGCCCGGCGGGTCGGCGACGGCCACCCGATACCAGCCGGGCGGCACCTCGGCGGCGTAGCTGCCGTCGTCGGCGACGGACGCGCTCACCGGCTTGCCGGCCACCCCGCGGGCGTGGTCCGGGGCGAACACCACCAGCCCGCCGGCCAGCGGCCGGCCCTGAAACGTGACGGTGCCGCGAACGCCCATCGCCGGCGGCGGCCCGCTCCGGCCGCAGCCGGCCAGCGTCAGCCCACACACGACGAGGAGTCCGCACCACCGCATGGTCGTCTGAATCGGCGGCGGGGGGCCGTCGGGATGAGCCGACAAGCCGGATTGATTCCCGCCGGCCCCGTCGCTACAAGAGTGTCGAATCGTACCGGCCGGGCGGACATCGGATGTCCACCCCGGCGGCCACGGCGGCGTGGCTGACATCGCCAGTGGAGGGCGGAGCGTGAATCGGCTGTTCGCTTACCTGTCGGCCCTGGTGGGCATCGGCGGCGTCCTCGTGCTGGCCAACCAGGGCACCGCGCAAGCGCCACCCAGCCCCAAGCCGGGCGGCAAGGTGGCCGTGTTCAACGTGCTGAAGGTCGTCAAGGACTACGGCAAGTTCCAGTCCTACGTCAAAATGATGACCGACAAGAAACAGGCGGCCACGGGGCCACTCAGCCAGATGCGCGTCACCATTCTCAAGCTCCAAGACGACATCCAGAAGGAGCCGATCCAGGTCAAGCGGGACACGATGACGCAAACGCTGGTGGCCGAGCAGCGGAAGTTCGAGGACCAGGAGCGGCAGATCAGCGCCGCCCTGGACACCGAGAGCAGCCAGTACCTGCGGGTGGTGTACGGCGAGGTGCAGAAGTGCGTCGAGGCGGTCGCCCAGACCAACGGGTACGACCTGGTGTTCGCCTACCCGGACGCCACCGACCCGAAAGACCTGGACAACCCGCTGTACTTCAGTGCCAAGTTCCGGGTGACGGCCGCCACGCCGTTCTATGTGTCTCCGCAGGCGGACATGACCGAGGTGCTGATCCTGACGCTCAACAAAAACTTCCCGGCCCCGGGCGCCGTCCAACCGGCCGGCGCGACCGCCCCGGCCGGCACGCCGAAGTAGACGGCGGGCCGAAACCGGCGGCCCGCGTCATGCGAGGCTGCCGGTTGTGCCGATAGTCGCCGTATCGGCCGGGATTGCCCAGCCTGCCATTTTCGGTTGTCGCTGACCGGACGACGGACTATCAGTAAAGACTTGAGTTGACCAATCTCTCCGGTCGGCTCGGGGTAGGGGGAAGTGTGCAACGGATCGGCCACCGAAACCAGCGGACCCTCGGGGCGGCCGTGACCGTCCACGGGGTCGGGTTCGTCACCGGCGTGCCAGTTCGGCTCCGGTTTTGTCCGGCCGACGCCGGCACCGGCCTGGTGTTCGTCCGCACCGACCTGGCCGACCGGCCGGAGACGCCGGCCAGCCCGGGGCACGTGACCGGCACCGCCCGCCGCACCACTCTGGGCCATGTCGACAGCGGGGTGACGCTCGTCGAACACGCCCTGGCCGCCCTGGCCGGCCTCCGCATCGACAACTGTCGCATCGAGTTGGACGCATCCGAGCCGCCGGGTTTGGACGGCTCGGCGGCCGGGTTCGTGAATGCTCTGACCGACGCGGGTGTGGAACTCCAGTCCGCCCGGCGGCCGATCTATGCGGCCGACGAGCCGGTGCTGGTGACGGCCGGCGGGGCCACGGTCGGGCTGCACCCGCCGGACGGCCGCGGCGACACCCGGCTGACCGCCAGCTACGTCCTCGACTACGGCCCGCGGGCGTTCATCCCCCGGCAGAACACCACGACCACCGTCAGCCCCGAGACGTTCGCCCGCGAGCTGGCCCCGTGCCGGACGTTCCTGCTGGAGAGCGAAGTCGCGGCGCTCCGGAAGCAGGGCGTCGGCCGGCACTTGACGCCCGCCGACCTGCTGGTGTTCGGCAAGCGCGGCCCGATCCAGAACGCCGTCCGGTTCGCCGATGAGCCGGCCCGGCACAAGGTGCTCGACCTGATCGGCGACCTGGCCCTGTGCGGGTTCGACCTGGCCGGGCACCTGGTGGCGTACCGCAGCGGGCACGCCCTGAACGTGGCCCTGGCCGGCGAACTGGTCGCCCGAGCCGAGGGCACGCTGTCGGCCCCGAACCTGCACCCGGCGGCGGTGCCGACGGCGGCGTGGCGGCGGGTGGCTTGACGGTTTTCCCCCGGCGGCCCCCACGGACGGGTTGCGGCCGCCCCCTTGAGAAGGCACGGACGGCATGACCCGGCTGCGGCTGGCGGTGATCGGCGTCGGGCACCTCGGGCAGCACCACGCCCGCATCCTGGCCCACCAGCCGGACGTGGACCTGGTCGGCGTCGTGGACTCCAACCCGGACCAGGCCGCGACCGTCTCCCGCCGGCTGCACACCAAGGCGTACACCAGCTACGAGCCGCTGCTCGGCGAGGTGGACGCGGTGTCGGTGGTGACGCCGACCAGTTTCCACCACGCCGCCGCCGCCGCCTTCCTGAAGCGGAACACGCCGGTGCTGGTCGAGAAGCCGATCTGCCAGACGGTGGCCGAGGCCGACGACCTCATCGCCCTGGCCCGGGCGGCGGACGTGCCGCTCCAAGTCGGTCACATCGAGCGGTTCAACCCGGCGTTCGAGGAGCTGAGCCGCCGGCCCATCCGCCCGGCGCTCATCGAGGCCGAGCGGCACGGCCCGTACACCGGCCGCAGCACCGACATCGGGGCCGTCCTCGACCTGATGATCCACGACCTGGACCTGATCCTGAGCCTGGTGGACGGGCCGGTGTCCCGCGTCAGCGCCATCGGGGCGGCGGTGTTCGGCGGGCACGAGGACATGGTGAACGCCCGGCTGGAGTTCGAGACGGGGTGTGTGGCCCACGTCACGGCCAGCCGCATCGCCGCCCGGCCCAAGCGCCGCCTCCGCATCTGGGCAAGCGAGGGGTACGCCGGGCTGGACTTCGTGTCCCGCAAGCTCAGTCTGGTGCAGCCGAGCGACGACGTGAAGCGGCACGGGCTGCACGCCCACAAGCTCGACCCGGCGGCCAAGGCGCGGCTGAAGGACGAGGTGTTCGGCCGGCACCTGGAAGTGCTGAACGTCGACGGCGACCGCAAGCACGACCAGCTCACGGCCGAGCTGCGGCACTTCCTGGAGTGCGTCCGCCACAACCGCACGCCCCGCGTCACCGGGGAGGACGGCCGGGACGCCCTGGCCCTGGCCCACCGGGTGCTGGACGCCGTGCAGGCCCACCAGTGGGAGGGCCGGCCGGACGGGGCCGTGGGGATGCACCGGATGCCACGGCCGCGGGGCAAGCTGTTCGAGAGCGGCGGCGGCGACCGCGCGGCCGTGGCGTAGTGCCGGCCTAGGGGACGAGCGGCACGACGGTGACGAGGTGGGCGAAGCGGTTGAAGTCTTTGAGGTTGTGCGTCAGCACATGAGTCAGCCCGTGTGCCCGCATGGTGGCGACGATGTTGGCGTCGTGGACCTGCTTGCCGTGAACCGGCGTGGCGAGGGCGAGCCGCATCAGTTCGGCGAACACGTCCGGCCAGTCCGCCGCCATCCGGCACTGGCGGGCGATCCGCCAGACGTTCCCGACCGCCTCGGCCTCGGCCTCGGACACCGCGACGGCGAACCGCTGGGGCCGGGTCGCGCTCCGGTAGTACTCCCGGAGGATCTGCTGACTGGTCCAGAGCCGCACGCCGGCCGCGTGTACGGCCGCCAGCGTGTCCACCGCCAGTTGGTGCTCCGGGGCGGTGGCGGTCGTGGCAAACACCCAGACGTTAGTGTCCGGCAGGAGGTCGTCGCCGGCCCCCAGCCCGGCGACGGAGCTAGCCGCCGGCATCGTCGTCCTCGTCGTAGATTTGTTCGCGGCTGGCGGTGAACCCGGCCGGCCACGGCCCCACGTCGAACACGGCCAGGTTGTACGGGAACGGTCGCTCACCCGGGTCGGCCGGCGGCAAGACCGGAGACGGGTCGCCGACCAGCACGTCCACCCGACACGGCCCCGGCGGGACATCGTCCGGCACCCGCACCGTCAGGGTACGGTCCGGGTTGACCACACCCGTCAACGAGACGCTTCGGATCGACACGGGACACCTCCTGCCGCCATCATACCCGCCGGCCGGGCTTCGGAGTGAAGTCGGGGTCGCCGCTGCCCCGGGCGATGACCACCCACATCGCCCCCAGCAGCAGCACGAAGGCCGCCACCCCGACGACGGCCAGGAACCGGAGGTCGGTGACGACGTCGTACAGCCACGGCCGGCCGGGGCCGGCGGCGTCCAACTCCCACCGCCGCGGCGGCCGGTCGGCGTCCAACTCCGGCAGCACCAGCGGCTCGGGGTCGACCCCGAGCGGCGGCAGCAGGGTGAACTTGAGCGGCTTCCCACAGTCCGGGCACGGCCCGGCGGCGGCGGCCGGCGAGTAGAACCGGCACCCCTCACAGATGGCGGCCACGACGTGCCCTCCCGAATGGTGCCGTCAGCATAGCTCACGCCGGCCTAGAATCCCGGGCATGGCCACCGCCCCGTACGCCGACCGCGAAGTGACCCAGCCGCCCGACTGGCACGAGCTAGTGGTGTGGGACTTCCTGTTCAACGCCGGCACCACCGGGCTGTTCCTCGTCGCGGCCGTCGCCGACCTGCTCCGCCCCGACCTGTTCGCCCCGGCCGCGCGGTGGGCGTACCCCGTCGCCCTGGTGCTGCTCGGCATCGACCTGCTGTTCCTGGTGCTGGACCTGGGGCACCCGGCACGGTTCCACCACATGCTGCGGGTGGTCAAGCCGTCGTCGCCCATGTCGCTGGGGACGTGGTGCCTGACCGCCTACTCGCTGCCGCTGACCGTCGCCGCCGCGGCCAGCCTGTTCGGCTGGGACGAGCTGCGACGCCTCGCGGCCGGGCTGGGGCTGCTGCCGGCCGTCGGGTCGGTGCTGTACAAGGGCGTGCTGTTCAGCACGAGCGCGCAGCCGGGGTGGCGGGACGCGCGGTGGCTCGGGGCATATCACACGGCGAGTGCGCTGGCCCTCGGGGCGGCGGGGCTGCTGGTGCTTTCGGCGGCGGACGGGGCGGAGAAACTCCGGCCGGCGGTCGCCGTTCTGGTCATCCTCGGTGGGGTGGCACTGGAACGGCTTTTGGTCGAACTGACCCCGGCCCTGGCCCGCCGCTACCCGGGCTGGGTGACGACGGCCGTCGGGCTGCCGGTCACCCTCGCGGCCCTGCCGGTCGGCTTGTTGCTCGTCGGCCGTCGGCCGGCCGACGCGGCGGCCTTCGCCCTTGTCGCCGTCTCGGCATGGGCGGTGCGGGCGGTGGTCGTCCGGCTGCCGCAGCGGCCACACCCATCGTAGGGCACGGTTCACCGTGCCGTCATTGCCGCGGCCGGCACGGTGAACCGTGCCCTACTTCCACGGCACCGGCAGGCCGTGCCCGACCCAATCCTGGTACGCCACGTAGCCCAGCCCGCCGAGCAGGCCGTAGCACACGCACGTCGCCCACACCGACGGAGAGACGAGCTTGACGGCCGTCCCGGCCGACGACTTGAGCTTCACCCGGATGCCGTTGAAGTCCACCGAGTACATCTCGTCCAGCACGAGGTGGCTGAAGAACCCGATCATGACGCCGCCGGCGAGCAGCAGCTTGGTGCGGTGCGGGCCGCCGTACTCCAGGAACACCACGAGGCCGGCGATGAGCATGGCCGGGAGGCTGTGCCACATGCCGCGGTGGACGGTCACCCGCTTGAACAGCCCGGCCAGCGGGTACCGCACGGCCAGGTAGAACACGGCCATGCCGGCCAGGGTGCCGTCGTACGAGAAGCCGGCGGCGTGGAACCGGGGCAGCAGCAGCAGCGGGGACATGGCGGCGATCAGACCGGAGGCGGCCCGCACCGGCACCCCGGAGTCCGAGTCCAGGTCGGGCAACATGCCGCCGACGCCGGTGACGCCGGCGGCCAGTACGGCCGTCGCCGTCTCGAACCCGAGCGGGTTGACGGCCGCCGCCCCGTAGGCCAGGCCGCAGCCGGTGGACACGCTGATGTGCATCCGGAACCCGGCCATACCGCCTCCTACCGACGTTGCAACCGGCCCACTGTACCGCCAAGCTGGGGGGATAGGGAGGGCAACCGCCGATGACCAACACCGACCTGGCCCGCACGCTCCGGGCACACGCCGACGCCCTGGCCGCCGCCGGCGACAACCTGTTCCGGGTGCGGGCCGTCCGCCGGGCGGCGGCCACCGTCCAGATACACCCGGTGGAAGTGGCCACGCACCCGGAGGCCATCGGCCGGCTAGGCGTCGGCAAGAGCCTGGCCCGCCGCATCGCCGAGCTGGCCAGCGCGGCGTGACGGGCGGTTCGTAGCCCGAAGCGCGAGCGAGGGACGATATCCTCCCCGTGCCGATGTCGTCCCTCGCTCGCGCTTCGGGCTACGAACCGCCCCCTTGCTTTCCCGCCGCGGACCCGTCAGGCTAGCGTCTCCCGACGCCCCGCGGAGCCGACCCTCGTGGCCAGAGTACTGAGCGACTACTACCCGCCGAACCCGACCGACCTGCCACCCAAACTCACCGCCCCCTCGGCCGGCTACCGCCTGCAAGCGCTGGTGGTGCTTCTCAGCCTGGGGCTGTTCCTGCTGGTGTATTTGGCGCTCGTCGCCGGCAGCCTGTACGGGGCGTACCAGTTGTTCGCCCTGATCGGCCAGGTGCCGGCCGGCAACGGTCGGGGCAACAGCCGGGGTAGCGGCTGGGCGGTGGCCGCCCTGATCGCCGGCGGCCTGTCCTGTGCCGGCGTCGCCCTGTTCCTGGTGAAGGGCTTCTTCAAGCGGAACCGCTCCGAAGACGGACCGCGGCTGGAAGTGACGGCCGAGGAACAGCCGCTGCTGTTCGCCTTCCTGCGGAAGCTGACCCGGGACACCGGCGCCCCGTACCCGCACCGCGTCTACTTGTCGCCGGACGTGAACGCCGCGGTGTTCTACCACGAGAGCCTGCTCAGCCTGGTCGTGCCCGGCCGCAAGAACCTGCTCATCGGCCTGGGGCTGGTCAACCGGCTGGATTTGGCCGAGTTCAAGGCGGTGCTGGCCCACGAGTTCGGCCACTTCGCCCAGAGCAGCATGGCCCTCGGCCGGTACGTGTACTCGGCCAACCGGGCCATCGCCGACGTGGTGTACGGCCGGGACCGGCTGGACGACGCGGTGGAGCAGATGAAGCACGTCGACATCCGGCTGTCGGTGTTCGTGTACGCCTTCGCCGGCGTGCTGTGGGTGCTGCGGAAGGGGCTGGCCGGGCTGTTCCGGGCCATCACCTTTGCCAACACCTCGCTCAGCCGGCAGATGGAGTTCAACGCCGACCGGGTGGCCGTCCGCGTGGCCGGGTCGGACGCGATTGTTCACGCCCTGGCGCGGCTCGACCTCGCCTCCGAGGCGCTCGCCCAGGCGTGCGGCGAACTCGCGCAGGCGGCCGACCACGACCTGTACAGCACCGACGTGTACTACCACCAGACCCGGGCGGCCGAGCAGATCAAGCGGGCCAAGCACGACCCGACACTCGGCGAGGTGCCGCCGCTGCCCGACGACCCGGACGTGACGACCCGGGTGTTCGACCCGGAGGACACGAGCGTGCCGCGGATGTGGGCCACCCACCCGAGCAACCCCGACCGGGAGGCGAGCGCCAAAGCGTTCTACGTCCGCAGCCCGGCCGACCCGCGGCCGGCCTGGACGCTGTTCCGCGACGTGCCGGCAGTGAAAGAGGCGATGACCCGCAAGATGTACGGCGGCGGCGACAAGAAGCCGAAGCGGGGGGCCGAGTGGAAGTCGCCCGAGGAGGTGCAGGCGTTCATCGACCAGGAGACCGAGGCCAGCACCTACGACCCCCGCTACCACGGCCTGTACGACGACCGCTACATCAAGGCCGGGTTCGCCGAGGACATCCTGGCGGACGCCCCCGATTACTCGCCGGACGAGCTGGCCGGCCACGCCTTCCTGTACGACGACGAGCTGGCCGAGCGGATGCTGGCCCACAAGAAGCGGCAGGTGGAGGTGACCCGGCTCGTGGGCTTGGCCAGCGGGCAGGTGGAGGCGAAGGGCACCCACTTCACCCACCGCGGCAAGGAGTACAAGCCGAAGGACGCCGAGAAGCTGGCCAAGCGGGTGGGCGAGGAGATCGACAAGGATTTCGAGTGGATGCACGACCACGACCGCAAGGCGTTCCGGCTGCACGCCGGCATGGCCCACCGGCTGGGTGAAAGGTTGCGGGACGAGCTGGCCGACCGCTACCGCTTCCACTTCGCCCTGCAAGACCTGCACCTCGGGCTGGTGACGGCGCGGGCCACCGCCACCAACGCGCTGGGCGGCATCATGGGCCAGCGGCAGGTGGACCCGGGCCAGTTCCGGGCGGTGCTGGACGACGGCCACGCGGCTCTGCGGGCGGCACTCAACCGGGCCAAGACGATCCCGCTGCCGCCGCTGCCGAACGTGGTGGCCGGCGACCCGCTGCGGCCGCTGCTGCTGGGCAAGAGCGTGGTCAGCGGGCTGGACCCGGACGACACCACCCTGGACGGCGAGTGGGTCGGCAAGTTCCTCGGCCAACTGGACGAGGTGCTGGGCAAGGCGGCACGCCTGCTGGCCAAGAGCCTGGGCGGCATCCTGGCCCGCCACGAGGGCATCGCCGAGGAGTATTTGCGGCGGGACGAGGCTGTTCTGTAAGGTGGTGCCGAGTCTGCGAGGCCCACGTCCGAAGCGTTGATGTCCCGGACGTGGGCCTCGCAGGCTCGGCACCACCCTACAAAAGACCCACCAGGAGACATCATGCCCCGCCGCGACAAGTCCGAATACGATGAATATGACGACGAGGACGAGATCGAACGGCCGCGCCGACGGGGCCGCCGCCGCGACCCGCTGGACGACCCGTCGATGGGGTACGTCCTGCCGGTCAACGTGTCCGGCTGGGCCATCGCCGCCGGCTACCTGGCCCTGTTCTCGGTCCTCTGCCTGCCGTCGCCGGCGGCCCTGTTCTGCGGCATCATGGCCGTCCGGGACATCCGCCGGAAGCCGAAGCGGCACGGCCTGGGGCGGGCGTGGTTCGGCATCGTCATGGGCGGCATCGGCACCCTTGCGAGCGGGGCAATCGTTGTCGCCCTGATCCTGGACCGCAAGTAGTCGTCCGGCCGCTACAACACCGGCATGGCTGCCCTCCGCAAGCTGCTCGAACTGGTCCGCTTCAGCCACACCGTCTTCGCCCTGCCGTTCGCGCTGCTGAGCGCGGCGCTCGCCTGGAAGACGGAGCCGTTCCGCCCGCTCGACCTCGTCGGCATCCTGCTGGGCATGGTGTTCGCCCGGTCGGCGGCGATGGCCTTCAACCGCCTGGTGGACCGCCGGCTGGACGCCGCCAACCCCCGCACCGCCGCCCGGCACCTGCCGGCCGGCACCCTCGGCGTCGGCACGGTGGTGGCCTTCACCGTGGGCTGTTGCGTCCTGTTCGTGGCGTCCACCGGCCTATTCCTGCTGCGGCAGCCGGCGAACCCGTGGCCGCTCTACCTGAGCGGGCCGGTGCTGCTGTTCGTCCTCGGCTACTCGCTCGCCAAGCGGTTCACCAGCCTCGTGCACGTGTGGCTCGGGGCGGCGCTCGGCCTCGCCCCGGTGGCCGCCTGGGTCGCCGTCACGGGGACGGTCGCCGCCGAGCCGCTGCTGCTCGGGCTGGCGGTGCTGCTGTGGGTGACGGGCTTCGACGTGCTGTACGCCTGCCAGGACGCCGACTTCGACCGCGCCGCCGGGCTGCACAGCCTGCCGGCGCGGCTGGGGGTGAAACGCAGCCTGCGGCTGGCCGCCGGGCTGCACGCCGTCATGGTGCTGGCGCTGGCGGCGCTGGGGCGGGCGTCGCCGCACCTGGGGGCGGTGTACGCCGTCGGGCTGGCGGCCGTCGCCGGGCTGCTGGTGGTCGAACACCGGCTCGTCCGGCCGGACGACCTGACCCGGGTGAACGCCGCCTTCTTCCAGGTGAACGGCGTGATCAGTGTGGGGCTGCTGGCGGTGGTGCTGGTACAACTGGCGATACGGTGAGGGCCTTTGGTTCGTAGCCCGACGCGCGAGCGAGGG
>JAYVUZ010000138.1:0-22432 GCA_043787415.1 Fimbriiglobus sp.
CGAGCGGCCGGCGTGAGCCGGTCCGGCCGGGAGCGGTTACCGGACCGGCTCACGCCGGCCGCTCGCCCGAGGATCGCAAGCCGGCCGTCTACGACAAGGCCAGCATCCTGGCTTACTCCAACGGCCGGCCGTCGGAGGCGTTCGGCCAGCCGTACCGGGTGTTCGACCGGGACCGGGTGATCGCCCGACTGCCGGGGCCGCCGTACCAGTTCCTCGACCGCATCACCGCCGTGACGGGCGAGCCGTTCGTTCTGAAGGCCGGGGCCGCCTGCGAGGCCCAGTACGACGTGTCACCCGACGCCTGGTACTTCGCCGCCGACCGCAGCGGGGCGATGCCGTTCAGCGTGCTTTTGGAGGTCGCCCTCCAGCCGTGCGGCTGGCTGGCCGCGTACTGCGGCAGCGCCCTCACCAGCGACACCGACCTGTCGTTCCGCAACCTCGGCGGCAAGGCCACCCAGCACCGGCGGGTGACGCCGGGGGTCGGCATGCTGACGGTGAACGTGGCCCTCACTGGCGTGTCCCACTCGGCCGGCATGATCATCCAGCACTACTCGCTGGCGGTGACGGCCGGCGGCCAGCCGGTGTACGACGGCACCACCTACTTCGGGTTCTTCGCCAAGGACGCCCTGGCCAACCAGGTGGGGATGCCGGCGGCGAAGGTGCCGTTCCTGACCGCCGGGCAGAAGGCCGAGAGCGTGCCGCTGCCGCACGCCGCCCCGTTCCCCGACGCCATGCTACGGATGGTGGACCGCGTCGACGGCTACCTCCCCGCCGGCGGCAAGGCCGGCCTCGGGCTGGTGCAGGGGTCGATCCTGGTGGACCCGGGGTTCTGGTTCTTCAAGGCCCACTTCTACCAAGACCCGGTGTGGCCAGGGTCGCTCGGGCTGGAGTCGTTCCTGCAACTGCTCAAGTACGCGGCCGTGCAGCGGTGGGGGGTGCCGGTGGCCGGCTGGCAGGCCGCCACCGTCGGCCAGCCACACAGTTGGACCTACCGCGGCCAGGTGCTGTCCACCGACGCCCTGGCGACGGTGGTGCTGGAAGTCACCGCCGTGGACGACGCCCGGCACCGGCTGACGGCCGACGGGCATCTGACGGTGGACGGACGGGTTATCTACCAGATGACCGATTTCGGTCTAGAATGGCTGTGACCCGTCACCGCCTCGCACGCCGCACGATGCACTACAAACGCGTCCACCTCGAAGCCATCGGGTACGAACTGCCGCCGGTGGTCGTCTCGACGGCCGACCTGGAGGCACGCCTCCGGCCGCTGTACGACGCCCACCGCATGAGCGGCGGCCAACTGGAGCTGCTCACCGGCATCGGCGAGCGGCGGTGGTGGGACCAGGGCTACCGGCTGAGTGACGGGGCCACCGCGGCGGCCCGGAAGGCGCTGGAGAAGGCCCAGTTCCGCCCGCAGGATGTGGAGATGCTGATCTACGCCGGGGTGTGCCGGGAGCAGTACGAGCCGGCCACCGCCTGCGCCGTCGCCGCCAACCTGGGCGTCAGCCAGGACGCCACCGTGTACGACCTGTCGAACGCCTGCCTGGGCGTGCTGAACGGGGTCATTGAGGTGGCCAACCGCATCGAGCTGGGCCAGTGCAAGGCCGGACTGGTGGTGAGCTGCGAGACGGCCCGGGAGATCAACGAGACGGCTATCGACCGGGTGAACCGCTCCAAATCCCTCGACGTGTTTCGCAGCAGCCTGGCCACCTTCACCGGCGGCAGCGGTGCGGTCGCGGTGCTGGTGACGGACCGGAGCGTGTCCGCCGAACAGCGGCGGCGGCTGGTCGGTGGTGCGGCCAAGAACGCCCCCCAGCACCACGACCTGTGCCGGTGGGGCGTCCAAACCCTGCTGCCCAACAGCGTCGGCCGGGTGCTGGAGGAGAACCTGACGCTCGCCCTCCAGAAGGCGCTCGACACCCAGGCCGGAGCCATCCTCGCCCGCGGGTTCGACCTGGGGATGCGGCACCTCATGCTGCCGTTCATGGAGACGCATGCCGGCGGGGTGCTCAAACACGGGGTCGATCTCGGCCTCAAGACGTGGATCCAGTTCCTCCTCAAGATGGGCTGGGCACAGGACGCCATCGACAAGGTCATCTGCCACCAGGTGGGGGCCGGCCACCGGGACGCCATGATGCAGGGGTTCGGCCTGCGGGCCGAGCAGGAGTACAGCACCTTCCCGTTCCTGGGCAACGTCGGCACCGTCAGCCTGCCCATGACGGCCGCCATCGCCGAGGAGCGGGAGTTCCTGCTGCCCGGCGACAAGGTCGGGTTCCTGGGCATCGGCAGCGGGCTGAACTGCCTGATGCTCGGCATCGAATGGTGAACCCGGCCTTGTACCCGTTCGCCGGTCGGTTCCTCGACCGCCCCGGCGGCCGGCTGCACTACCTGGACGAGGGTACCGGCGACCCGGTGGTGATGGTCCACGGCAACCCGACCTGGAGCTTCCACTTCCGGTCGCTGGTGCTGGTCCTCCGGGGAGAGTACCGTTGCATCGTGCCGGACCACCTCGGCTGCGGCCGATCCGACAAGCCGACCGCTGACCAGTACGACTTCTCGCTGACGAGCCGCATCGACGACCTCGACGCCTTACTGGCTGATGCTGGCGACCGGGTGACGCTGGTGGTCCACGACTGGGGCGGCATGATCGGCCTGGGTTGGGCCGCCCGCCATCCGGAGCGGGTGAAACGGATCGTGGCACTCAACACGGCCGCGTTCCCGCTGCCGAGTACCAAGCGACTGCCGCGAAGCCTGTGGCTCGGCCGCAACACCCGGCTCGGCGAGTGGCTGATCCTCCAGCAAAACGCTTTCTGCCGGGCTGCGGCAAGGTGGTGCGTGACGCGGAAGCCGCTGCCGGCCGACGTGCGGGCCATGTACCTCGCCCCCTATGACACCCCGGCCCACCGGCTGGCGGTGCTCAAGTTCGTGCAGACCATCCCGCTCCGTGACGGCGACCCCGGCATGGACATCGTCCGCCACACGGCCGCGTCGCTGACCAAGTTTCAGAACACGCCGACATTGCTGCTCTGGGGGCTGCGGGACTTCGTGTTCGACCGCCACTTCCTAGCCGAGTGGCAGCGGCGGTTGCCACACGCCGAATCGCACACCTGGGCCGACTGCGGCCACTACCTGCTGGAAGACGCCCCGGACGAGGCGGTGGCGAAGGTGCGAGACTTCCTGGCGCGGCACCCGCTATCCTGACCCGCATGGCTGCCGCCCCGGTGAACGTCGCCCTGCACCTCCGCCGCCGGGCGACCGAGTCGCCCCACGCCCCGGCCGTCCACATCCCGGCCCGCCGCGTCCGGCCGACCGGCGACACCCCGCACCGCACGCTCACCTTCGCCGAACTGGATGCCGACGCCGACGCCCTGGCCCACGGGCTGAGTCTGGCCGGCGTGCGGCCGGGCGACCGGGTGGCGGTACTGGTGCCGCCGTCGGCCGACTTCTTCGCACTGGCCTTTGCCCTGCTGCGGCGGCGGGCGGTGCCGGTCCTCATCGACCCGGGCATGGGGGTGACGAACCTCGGCTCGTGCCTCGCGGAAGCTGACCCGGCGGCGTTCGTCGGGGTGCCGAAAGCCCACCTCGCCCGCCACGTGTTCCGCTGGCTGCGGGGCAAGCCGCTGCTGACGGTGAACGTCGGCCGCGGCCGGCTGCTCTGCCGGCACAGCCTGAACGGGTTGCGGCGCCTCGGCCGCGACCTGGGGCCGTGGGATGACACCGAACCGGCGGGCGACGAGACGGCCGCGATCCTGTTCACCAGTGGCAGCACCGGCCCGGCGAAGGGAGCGGTCTACACGCACGGCAACTTCGCCGCCCAGGTCGCGTCGCTGCGAGCCACCTTCGGCATCGAGCCGGGCGAAGTCGATCTGTGTACCTTCCCGCTGTTCGCCCTGTTCGGCCCGGCGCTGGGCATGAGCTGTGTCGTGCCGGACATGGACGCCAGCCGGCCGGCCACGCTCGACCCCCGCAAGGCGGTGGCCCAGGTGCGGCAGTTCGGCGTGACGAACCTGTTCGGCTCGCCGGCCGTGGTCCGGCGACTCGGCGACCACGGGGTGGCGCTGCCCACCCTGCGACGGGCCATCTCGGCCGGGGCACCGGCGTCGGCCGCCGCGGTGGAGGCGTTCGCCAAACTGCTGCCGGCGGGCGTCGAACTGTTCACCCCCTACGGGGCGACGGAGGCGCTGCCGGTGGCCAACATCGGCAGCCGCGAAATCCTCGACGAGACGCGGGCGCTGACCGAGCAGGGTCGGGGGGTGTGCGTCGGTCGGCCGGTGCCGGGGGTGACGGTCCACGTCATCCGCATCAGCGACTGGCCGATCCCCGAGTGGAGTGACAGCCTGCTGTCACCGCCCGGCGAAGTCGGCGAGTTCGTGGTGCGGGGGCCGGTCGTCACCCGCGAGTACCTGAACCGACCGAAGACGACGGCGCAGGCCAAGATTCATGACCCCCGCACCGGCGAGGTGCTACACCGCATGGGTGACGTGGGACACGCCGACGAGCAAGGCCGGCTGTGGTTCTGCGGGCGGAAGTCGCACCGCGTCGTCACCCCGCACGGGACGCTGTTCACGGACATGGTGGAGCCGGTGTTCAACGTGCTGCACTACGCCTCGCTGCGGACCGCCCTGGTCGGCGTCGCCCGGCACGGCACCAACTACCCGGTGCTGTGCTACGAGCCGGGCGAGTTCCTGGGCTGGGGCGGTCGGGGCGAGTACGCCGTCCTCCGCGAACAGGCGATACAGTTCGACCACACCCGCCACATTGTCGCGTTCCTCCGGTACGACCGGCGGGGCGGGTTTCCGGTGGACGTGCGACACAACTCGAAAATCTTCCGCGGGGCGCTGGCGGTTTGGGCCGATGGGCGGATCGGCCCGAAGTGGAACGGCGGCCCGGCATGAAAGCACTCGTCACCGGCGGCGGCGGGTTCCTCGGCGGCGGCATCGTCCGCAAGCTGCTGGCCCGCGGTGACAGCGTGGTGTCACTCACCCGCACCGCCTACCCGTGGCTGGACGAGTTGGGCGTAACGCAGGTCCACGCCGACCTGACCGACACGACCGCGGTGGCGCGGGCCGCCGCCGGGTGCGACGCGGTGTTCCACGTCGCCGCCAAGGCCGGCGTCTGGGGTCCGGCGAGCAGCTACCACACCACCAACGTCGTCGGCACCCGAAGCGTCCTCGACGCCTGCCGGGCGGCCGGGGTGCCGCGGCTGGTGTTCACCAGCACCCCGAGCGTGGTCCACGCCGGCGGCCCGATCGAGGGCGGGGACGAGTCGCTGCCGTACCCCGCCAGTTTCGCGGCCGACTACCCCCGCACGAAAGCCGACGCCGAGAAGTTGGTGCTGACGGCCAACAGCCCCGACCTGGCCACGGTCGCCCTGCGGCCGCACCTGCTCTGGGGACCGGGCGACCCGCACCTCGTGCCCCGGGTGCTGGCGCGGGCGAAGGCCGGCAAGCTCCGCCGGATCGGCGACCGGCCGGTGACGGTGGACGTGACGTATGTCGACAACGCCGCCGACGCCCACCTGAACGCCGCCGACCGCCTCGCCCCCGCGGCGGCGTGTGCCGGCCGGGCGTACTTCATCAGCAACGGCGAGCCGGTCGAGCTGTGGGAGTTCCTCAACCGGGTGCTGGCCCTGAACGGGTTGCCGCCGATTACGCGATCCATGTCGCTGTGGAAGGCGAAGCTGGCAGGGGCGGTGCTGGAACGGGTGTACCGCCTGCTGCGGCTCCGCAGCGAGCCGCCGATGACCCGGTTCGTAGCCGGCCAACTCGGCACGAGCCACTGGTTCGACATCACCGCCGCCCGCCGCGACCTGGGGTACGTGCCGGCGGTGAGCGTCGAGGAAGGGCTGAAGCGGCTGTAGGGCACGGTCACCGTGCCGCCTGCCGCCGGCGGCACGGTGAATCGTGCCCTACTTCGTCCTCGGACTCGGGAACACGTCTTCTTCCTTCAGCCGCGGCTTGCCCTTGAACGGGTTGTACAGCGGGTCGCCGACCAGCACCATCTGCCAGCTCGTCAGGATGGTGGTGCGGGCGAACACCTCAGCCACGGTGTACTTGCCGGTGAGCAGGAAGCCGAAGAACTCGGCCGGCTTGGGGAAGCCGACGGTGTACGGCTCGGCCACCGGCCCGAGGGTCACGGCCGCCCCGTCCATCAGCAGCCGGGGGCACCACAGCTTGCTCTCCCGGTCCCGCAGCGTGACGGCCTCGCTGCTGGCCAGGTGCCAGGCCACCGCCCCCTTGTTCAGCTTCAGGTTCGGGACATAGGTGCCCAGCGAGTACCAGCCGGCGTACAAGGCCGCGTCCGGGCAAGTGCCGGGGCCGAACACCGGCTCCTTGTCGTCCAGCACGGTCTCGAATCCGCCGGCCATGAGCAGATTGGCCGCCTCCCGAAACGACTGATCGTACCCCTGATACCCGGTGCCCTGCTGGGCCGCCTGCCGGGGGTCGAACTTGATGCCGCGGGCGTCGATGTACGCCTTGCCGGCCGGCCCGCCGGCCGCCTCGGCGGCCACCGCGTCGTCCACCAGCCGCTTGGCCGTGGTGTGGGACGGGCCGTCCAGCCGGCCGGTCAGCAGCACCGGCGGGAACTTCGCCCGGTCCTCCGGCTTGACCTGCCAGTACAGCGGGTTCATGACCCAGCGGGCGGCCGGGTACTTGGGCCACCACAGCAGCATTAGCTCGCTGTCCACGCAGGCCACGCTCTGGTCGCCGGACAGTTCCGCCCACTTCTGGGTCAGCTCGGCCTCCTTCCTGGCGTCGCCGGCCTTCTTGGCCTCAGCCGCCTCCGTCTCGGCTTTTGCCGCTTCTGCCTTGTCGGCCACGGTCGGCAGGTGTGGGCCGACGCGCAGCGGCACCCCCCACACGGTGAGGATGAGTTGTACTTCGGCCCGCCGCGGGGCCAGTTTTTCGCGCAGCGGGCCGGCCAGTTTGGCGTCGTAGTCGGCGCGGCTCATCTCCTCGCTGCCGGGCAGCGGCAGCCCGATCAGGTTGCCGGCCGGCACGCCCCGCTTGGCGGCGTAGTGGTCGGCCACCGCCTTCGACCGTTGGTCGGCAGCGTTGTAGATGACGATCACACCGGCCGGTTCGAGGGCCGGGGCTGCGAGGGGTGTGAGGAGAAGGGCGAAAAGGGCGGTGTGCATGGGGAGAGTGTATCCCACGCAGGCCGTCATGGGGGTGAGCAGTCCCACCCCGTGACGGCTTGAACGGCCGGCATCACCGGGTAGCCACCGCCTTGGTTCCGCTCCGCAGGGCGGGATCGAGGTCGAAGCGGTCCAAGTTCATCACCTTGGCCCAGGCGGCCACGAAGTCCCGCACGAACTTCTCCTTGGCGTCGTCGGCGGCGTACACCTCGGCGATGGCCCGGAGCTGCGAGTTCGACCCGAACACCAGGTCGGCGGCGCTGGCCGTCCACTTGGCTTTGCCCGTCTTGGCGTCCCGGCCGTCGAGGAAGTGCTCGCACACCGCGGACACCTTCCACTCTGTGCCGGCGTCCAGCAGGTTGACGAAGAAGTCGGTCGTCAGCGCCTCGGGCCGCTTGGTGAGGACGCCCAGTTGGGTGCCCCCGGTGTTGGCGTTCAGCACCCGCAGCCCGCCGACGAGGACGGTCATCTCCGGGGCGGTGAGCGTCAGCAGGTTGGCCCGGTCCACCAGCAGCGCGGCCGCCGGGGTCGTCAGCTCCCGGCTGAAGTGGTTGCGGAACGCGTCCGATGTCGGCTCCAGGACGGCGAAGGAGGCGACGTCCGTCTGCTCCTGCGACGCGTCCGTGCGGCCGGGCGTGAAGGGGACCGACACCTCGTGCCCGGCCGTCTTGGCCGCCTGCTCGACTCCGGCGCACCCGCCGAGGACGATCACGTCGGCGAGCGACACCTTCTTGCCGCCGGTCAGCGACTTGTTGAAGTCGGTCTGCACTTTCTCCAAGATCGGCAGCACTTTGGCGAGTTCGTCCGGCTGGTTCGCCTTCCAGCCGTTCTGCGGGGCGAGCCGGATGCGTGCCCCATTGGCTCCGCCCCGCTTGTCGGTGCCACGGTACGTCGAGGCCGACGCCCAGGCGGTCGAAACCAGTTGCGAGGTAGAAAGCCCCGACGCGAGCAGCTTGGCCTTGAGGGCCGCGACATCCTGCTGGCCAATCAGCTTGTGATCGACCTTTGGCACGGGGTCCTGAAACAACTGCGGCTCGGCCACCCACGGCCCGAGGAGCCGCGAGGTCGGCCCCATGTCGCGGTGCGTCAGCTTGTACCACGCCTTGGCGAAGGCGACATCCAGCTCCTTCGGGTGCTCGTGGAACCGCGTCGAAATCTTGAGGTACGCCGGGTCCGTCTTTAGAGCGATGTCGGTCGTGAACATCATCGGGGCGTGCGTCTTCTTCGGGTCGTGCGCGTCCGGCACCAGACTCTTCGCGGCCTCGTCCGTCGGCGCCCACTGCCACGCCCCGCCCGGCCCCTTGCCCAGCTTCCATTCGTACCCAAACAGGTTGTCGAAGTACCCGGTGGACCACTTGGCCGGCGTGGCCGTCCAGGCCCCCTCCAGCCCACTGGTGATGGTGTCACCCGCGTTCCCCTTGCCGAACTTGTTCTTCCAGCCGAGGCCCTGCTGCGACACGTCGGCCCGCTCCGGCTCGGGGCCGACGTTGCCCTCCGGGTTGGTCGCGCCGTGGGCCTTGCCCAGCGTGTGGCCGCCGGCGATCAGGGCGACCGTCTCCTCGTCGTTCATGGCCATCCGGCCGAATGTGGTGCGGATGTCCCGAGCGGCGGCCAGCGGGTCGGGCTTGGCGTTGGGGCCTTCCGGGTTGACGTAGATCAGGCCCATCTGGGTCGCGCCGAGCGGCTGGTCGAGTTCGCGGTCGCCGGTGTGCCGCTTGTCGTCCAGCCACTTCGTCTCCGGCCCCCAGTAGATGTCCGCGTCCGGCTCCCAGGTGTCCACCCGGCCGCCGGCGAAGCCGAACGTTTTGAACCCCGCCGACTCGAGGGCGCAGTTGCCGGCCAGGACCATCAGGTCGGCCCACGACAGCTTCTGGCCGTACTTCTGCTTGATCGGCCAGAGCAGCCGCCGGGCCTTGTCCAGGTTGGCGTTGTCCGGCCAGCTCCCGACGGGTGCTAGGCGGAGGATGCCCGAGGCCGCGCCGCCGCGGCCGTCGGTGACGCGGTACGTCCCCGCGCTGTGCCAGGCCAGCCGGATCATCAGCCCCGCATAGGTGCCGTAGTCGGCCGGCCACCAGTCCTGCGAGGTGGTCATCAGCTTCATGAGGTCGGCCTTCACGGCCGGCAGGTCGAGCGTCTGGAACTCCGCGGCATAGTTGAACCCTTCGCCCAGCGGGTTACCCTTGGGCGAGTGCTTGTGCAGCACGTCCAGGTTCAACTGATCGGGCCACCAGTTGGCGGGCCGGTACGCAGCCCCGGCCGGCATCGGCTTCGGGTCGCCGGTCGTCGTCGGCCCGGCCGGCTTCGGCTTGTCGCCCCCGGCCTGGGCGTTCAGCACCGGACACTTGTCGGCCCCGGGCGGGGCCTGCCGGGCGGACGCCCCGGCGGCGGTCAGGCCGGCCACGCAGGCGGTCAGGAGATGCTTCTTGTGCCACATCGTCTGGTCCTCGGGAGCGAGAGGGGTGGCGACGGCCGCCACACAGGGGATGGTATCCGGCGGCCGGCGGACCACTTACACCCCGTCCGGCTATAACACCCATAGGGCTGGCCTATGATCGCCCAGCTCCCCCATGTTCCATGTGGAACAGTGTACACCATTCAGACATGGACCTCCAGCAGCTCCGGTACTTCGCGGCGGCGGCGCGGCTGGGCGGGTTCACCCGGGCGGCGGCGGCGTGCGGGGTGAGCCAGCCCACGCTCAGCCAGCAGGTCGCCAAGTTGGAAGCCGAACTGGGCCGGCCGCTGTTCCACCGGGCCGGCACCGGGGTGACGCTGACCGACGCCGGGGCCACCTTCCGCGACCGGGCCGACCGCATCCTGGCCCTGGCCGACGACGCCCTCACATGCGTAGCCGGCGACCCGGACGCCGGCCGGCTGAGCGTGGCCGCCATCCCGACGGTCTGCCCGTACCTGCTGCCGGCGGCGGCCGTCCGGTTCGCGGCCGACTTCCCGCGGGCCAGGCTGGACCTGCGGGAGGCGACCACGTCGGACCTCTTACGGCAGATGCGGGCCGGCACCCTCGACCTCGGGCTGATCGCCACCCCGCAGGCCGACGACGGACTGACCGTGCAGCCACTCGTCACCGAGCCGCTGCTGGCCGCCCTACCGGACGGCCACCCACTGGCCGCCGGAAAGACGGTGCGGATGGACCGCCTGGCCGCCGAGCCGTTCGTGCTGCTGCACGACGCCCACTGCCTGACCGGCCAGACGGTGGGGTTCTGCGCCGGCCGACGGCTGGCTCCGGTGGCCACCGCCGAGGTGCAACAACTGGCGACGGTGCTGGAACTGGTGCGGCTCGGGGTGGGCGTGTCGCTGGTGCCGGCGATGGCCGCCCGGCCGACGCCGGGGGTGGCGTTCCGGCCGGTGGCCGGCGACCCGCTGACCCGCACCGTGGCGGCCGTCTGGCCCCGCGGCCGGGTGCGGGGCCGGCTGTTCGATGGGCTGCTGGCGGCCCTCACCTACAATCACCGCTGACACCTACCCGGGACAGACACATGACCGCCGCGACCGCAGACTTCGGGCTGATCGGCCTGGCCGTGATGGGCGAAAACCTGGTCCTCAACGTGGAAAGTCGCGGCCACACGGTGGCCGTGTTCAACCGCACGACGGCCAAGGTGGACGAGTTCGTGGCCGGCCGCGGCGCGGGCAAGAAGTTCGTCGCCTGCCACTCCCCGGCCGAGCTGGCGAAGGCGCTCAAGCGGCCCCGCAAGGTGATGATGCTGGTGAAGGCCGGGCAGGCGGTGGACGACACCATCGCCCAAATTCTGCCGTACCTCGAACCCGGGGACGTTCTGATCGATGGCGGCAACACCCACTTCCCGGACACCACCCGCCGCATGAAGGAGGCCCAGGCGAAGGGCGTCCTGTACGTCGGCACCGGGGTGAGTGGCGGCGAGGAGGGGGCACTGAAGGGGCCGAGCATCATGCCTGGTGGGGACGACAAGGCCTGGCCGCTGGTGAAGGACATTTTTCAGGGTATCGCCGCCAAGGCCAAGGACACCGACGGGAGCATGGCCCCGTGCTGCGACTGGGTCGGGCCGGAGGGCGCCGGACACTTCGTCAAGATGGTCCATAACGGCATCGAGTACGGCGACATGCAGTTGATTTGTGAGACCTACGACTTGCTCCATCGGCTGCTCGGGATGGGGGCCAAAGAGCTGCACGACACTTACAGCAAGTGGAACACGGGAGTGCTGGACTCGTATCTGATCGAGATTACCGCAGACATCTTCAAGAACGTGGACCCGGACACGGGCCGGCCGACGGTGGACGTGATCTTGGACACGGCCGGGCAGAAGGGCACCGGCAAGTGGACGGTGGACGCGGCCACCGAGCAGGGCATCCCGCTGACACTCATCGGCGAGGCCGTGTTCAGCCGCTGCCTGTCGGCCCAGAAGGACCAGCGGGTGGCGGCCAGCAAGGTGCTGAAGGGGCCGGACGCGACGTTCACCGGGGACAAGGCCCGACTGGTCGCCGACATCGAGCAGGCCCTGTACGCCAGCAAGCTGGTGAGCTACGCCCAGGGGTACGACCTGATGCGGGCGCAGGCGAAGGCCAGCGGCTGGACGCTGAACAACGGCGGCATCGCCCTGATGTGGCGGGGCGGGTGCATCATCCGGTCGGCCTTCCTGGGCAACATCAAGGCGGCGTTCGACAAAGACCCGGGACTGGTGAACCTGCTGGTGGCCCCGTTCTTCGCCGAGGCCGTGCAGACGGCCCAAGCCGGCTGGCGGCGGGTGGTGGCCGCCGGTGTCGCGGCGGGCATCCCGCTCCCGGCCATGAGTACGGCCCTGGCCTACTTCGACGGCTACCGCACCGAGCGGCTGCCGGCCAACCTGCTCCAGGCCCAGCGGGACTACTTCGGGGCGCACACCTACGAGCGGCTGGACCAGCCGCGGGGCAAGTTCTTCCACACCAACTGGACCGGCCGCGGCGGCACCACCACCAGCAACGCCTACAGCGTGTGAGCCATGACCTACGCGGACTTCAGTCTGGAAAGTGCCCTGGCGGCCTTCGGGCTAACGGCAACTGCACGACCACTCTTTCCAGACCTACCCCCGGTCGTGCCGCCGGGGTGGGTGACGAGTATGGTTGAGCGTCAACTGACGCGGCCCTACAGCACACGCAACGAGAAGTCTCGGAGTGAGTTCCTGATCGCTCCGACGCTAGCCGGGGTGGACGAGTTGTCCGGCGGGTGCGTCACGTTGTACTCCGGCCAGCAGTTGATCGTGGACCCCCCCGCCGGGTTGAGCGGGGAATGCGATTTCCTGTTCGGCGGGGATGCTGGAGCCGTCGTGTTGCAAGCCCCACTGCTTGCGGTGGTCGAGGCGAAGCGGGCCGACATCGATCTGGGCACTGGCCAGGCCGTCGCCCAGATGGTTGCCGTCCGGCAGTACAACGAGCGTGCCGGGCGGCCGACGACAACGGTAAGCGGGTGCGTGACGACCGGCGAGGACTGGCAGTTTCTGCGGCTGCATGGCACCGTAGTCGCCTTCGACACCAGACGGTACTTCATCCGCGAGTTGGGGCTAGTGTTGGCGGCATTTCTTGCGGCCATCGCTCACGCCAGGGGACGGACCGCGTGACCGTCGTCCCCATCGACGCTCGGCGGATCACCGACTGGGACGGCTTCCACGACGTGTTCGCTAAGGCGTTCGGTTTCCCGGCCTTCTACGGCCGGAACATGAACGCGTGGATCGATTGCATGAGTTGCGTCGATGCCCCCGAGCTTGGCATGACGACCGTACACGTCCAGGATGGCGAGGTCTGCGTGATCCGGCTGACCAACGCCGCCGGCTTCCCTTCCCGCTGCCCGGAGGTGTACGCCGCTCTGACCGAATGTACTGTCGTCGTTAACTGGCGGAACCTCGAAGCGGGCGACGAAACCATGCTCGCACTGGCCTTCCACGACTGACTGGCTTTATCGCACCGCGTACACCACGTACCGCCCGTTGCCGCCGCCGCTGCGAAAGACGGGCCGAAGGGTGAACGGGAACTGGTCCCGCCAGCCGTCGCTCAGGTCCGGCGGCAGCAGGTCCGGGCCGGCTTCCGTCCAGTCGCCGACGCCCCGCGCGTCCACCGCCGCCGCGAACCGCAGGTCGCCGACCACCCACCTGGCCCGCGGCAGGGCGGCGTCCAGCTCGGCGTCCACTCGTGCCCGCGCTGCCGCGTCCAGGCCCCGCATCTGGTGGACGTGCTGGAACCGGAACCCCGGCCGCACGCCGAGCCGCAGGTACAGGGCGTGCGGCGAGTCGTCCCAACACAGCACCTCGCCGTCCCGCACCCCCTGCCCCGTCAGCCAGTCGGCGACCTCTTCCTGCTCGGCCCAGTTGGCCCCGCCGTGGAACCGCTCCACCCGGGCCAGGGCGTCCATCCGACGGGCGGCGTCGGCCGGCGGCAGCGACCGCCAGCAGTTCGGCCAGGTGTTCCAAAATGCGGTAGTGGTCAGCGGGTGCCGGGTTCGCCAGCCGCCATGCTCCCTCGGCACCGCCCCGCGGCCGTCCCGCGGTTCGGGCGGGGCGGCCAGTAGTGGCAGGACGGCGAACCAGCCGACCAGCAACGGCACCGCCGGCAGCCGGCCGACGGCCAGTACGGCCAGCAGGAGGAGGATTTCCGGGACGTGGATGTACGGGATGTCCCGCTGGAAGAACGCCGCCTGGAACAGCCACCCCAGGTAGAGCGCGGCCACCGCCTTCCCGGCCGGGCCGGGCTTCCAGAACAGCACGCCGGCCAGCGGCACGCCGACGACGTGCAAGTAGCTCCACGGCGGGAAGTACACCAGCTCCAGCGGCAAGCGGTCGTACGTCTCGGCCAGCGCGCGGGCGAAGTACCCCTGATTCCAGACGGTGAACACCTCGACGAAACTCGCCCAGGTGCCGGACGCGTACAGGTAGCCGACGCCGACCGCCCCGGCCAGCCCGCCGCCGAGCAGGTAGCCAGCGGCGTCGAGCAGCCAGCCGCGGCGGGCGGTCGCCAGCCAGACGGCCGCACACGGGACAACGGCGTGCGGCTTCACCCACACCGCCAGCCCCCACACCGCCCCTTCGATCAGCCCGCCGACGAGCGGTGACAGCCGGCTGTCAGTGGCCCGCCGCACCCGCAGCAGGGTGGCCCCGGCGGCCGGCAGCAGCATCCACACGTCCCGCTGGGCGTGGTTGATCTCCGGGGTGAACGGGTAGAACAGGGCCGCGCCGGCGAGGAGCCACCAGCGGGCCGCCGGCCCCGCCCCGGCCCGCCCGGCGAGCGCCGCCAGCAGCCAAGCGATGCCGGCCACGACGCCCAGATCGACCGCCCGCACCACCTCGGTGGACGGCCCGAGCAGCCAGCGGATGCCGGCCAGCGCCCACACGAACCCGGGCAGGTTCGTGTCGAACACGTCCCGGTAGTGGACGCCGCCGGCCAGCATGTTGCGGGCGGCCACGTCGTACAGCGTGAGGTCGGCCCACGGCGGCAGTCGCAGGAACGACGGCACCGCGGCCGCCACCGCCAGCACGAGAACGACAACAGCCGGCCACGGGGCGCGAGTCAGAAAGCCCATAACGGTGTTGAACGATCGACGGCCGCCAATTCAACAGCGCCAGGGGAAACCTGACAAGTCAAACGACGGTGCGGAAACCTGTTGATTTCTGCGAGCCGTCCGCTTACCATTTTCAACGTCGGGTGCGGAGTCACCCGTCTGCTGCGGCCCTCGGACGGATTCCGACCCCGTCCCATCCGGTCGCCGTTCGCCCGCTCAGGTTCGCCCCGGAACGGTTACCCGGTAGGAGAGCCGACCATGTCCGTCGTCGAACTGTGCCCGGCCGAAGTGCTGGCCATCAGCCCCATGCCGGAGCTTCGCAAGCTGGTGGTGGAAACGGACGAGGGGGTCGTGATTCTGAGCGGCCGGGTGTCCAGCTTCTACCTGAAGCAGATGGCCCAGGAGTGCGTCAAGCCGGCCGTCGCCGGCCGCCGGCTGGTCAACCGGGTGGTGGTCATCCGGTAGTGGCTTTACGGTCGCGGTTCAGTGAGTACCGCCCCCGTACGTAAGTCGAATCGGCCTTGCGTGCCCATTACCTACAGCGTCACCACCCCGCCGCTGACAGAATGCGACCACGGCGGCTCGACAAATCGGATCCAGAGCTTTCGGCCGGACACGTCCCAGGCGGCCATCTCTAGCTCGGCACCTATCAGCACTGTGTCACCGGACTGTGAACAGTGCCAGAACCCGGTATCGGCCTCATCCTCCCACAGCCGCGTCGGGCCAGCTAGATCGTAACACAACAGCCGTGTACCGGCCGCGAGAAACAGGCGATCAACTTCCGGAATCAGCATCGCACCCGGGTCAAACCCGCCACCGGCCGGACTATACCGCTGCGTCACGACCAGTCGCGGCCAACCGACCACTGGCCCAACAGCAACGAACCACCAGTCCGACACCCTTCGTTCGGCCGTCGTCTCGAAGTGTTCACACAGAGCGGCCCGCCAACCGTACTCCCCGGCCATCGACGGCGGGTCGCCGATATGGAGAAGGAGCCGCTGCTCGCCGACGACAACAGAACCCATTTGGTTAGCCCGCCGGTGCCGCGTAGGTGCGGTGCTGGCAGGCGTACCGGAACCCCAGCCGCTCGTACAGCGGCACGCTCTTCGGCCCGCTGCGGAGCGCACTCACCTTGCACCCCTTCCCCCGTGCGTCCACCAGGCACGCCCGGGTGAGCGCCGCCCCGACACCCCGGCCGCGGTGTTCGGCCAGCGTCGCCAGGCAGCAGATGACCGCCACATCGCCGGCCCGGTAGTAGCCGCCGGCCGCCACGGCCGCCCCGTCCACCTCGGCCAGCAGCCAGTGCATGGCCGGGTCGCGGGCGAAGCCGAGCGACGGCATGATGAGGTCGGCGATCTCCGGCGGCGCCTCGAAGGCGACCGTGCAGACCCGGCGGAACGTCTCGACATCGGTGGGGTCGGCCACCGGCCGGAGTACCAGCCCGGCCGGGCCGCTCATCGGCCCGAGGTCGGCCAGGTCCGGGCGGACGAACGCCTGCTCGTCCTCGGCCACCGCCCACCCGGCCGCCTGCACCGCGGCCGCCTGCACCGCGGCCTCCACCGGGTGCCCGGCGTCCCCTTCGACCAGAATCCCCCAGCCCTGATCCGCGTCGGCGAAGAAAGCCTGGGCGGTCGGCAGGACGGCGGCCAGCGGCGGGCACCGGCCCAGGCAGGCGGCGAAGTTGAACCCGGGGCCGGGCAGCTCGCTGGCGGTGTACGCCACCCCGTCGCGGACCTGGAACCTGCCCCGCCGGTAATGCTTGAGGAACGCCGGCTCGGTGAGCGACAGGGCGGCGTGGGCGACCAGGACGAGCGGGTTGGCCATGATGACCGCCGGACACCGGGAGCAGGCGAAAGGTTCGCGGCGGCCGGCGGTCAGGCCGCCTCCAGGGCCACCACCCCGATCCGGCTGCCGGCCGACGGTAGGGCCGGCGTGGCGTCGCCGATCAGCCGCCGGGCCAGCGCCTCGACCTCACCGCGGGCGGCGGCCAGTTCCTGCCGGGTGACGGCCATCTTGGCCTCCTCGAACGACAGCGTCACCGCCCGGTCGTCGAGTTCCCGGCCGCGGGTCAGCCGGTCGGCGTCGGCCCGCCGGACCACCTCGGCCGCGTGCCGCTCCCGGTCGGCGGCGTCGGCCGCCCGCCGGCCCAGTTCCCGGCAGCGATCGTCGGCGTCCCGGGCGACCGCCTCGGCCGCCTGTTGGCGCCCCGCCAGCGTCCGGGCGTGGTGCGTGAAGTGCCGCTCCCAGCCGGCCCGCAGCACCCGCAGCCGCCGCTCGGCCGTCGGCCCGGCCGCAGCAACCAGCGACTGGGCCGCCTCCTCGGCGGCGACCGCCTCGGCCGCCACCCGGGTCGCTTGCTCGGCCAGCGTCGCCCGCTCGCGGCCCAGTTCGGCCACCGCCTCGGCCAGCTTCTGCCGCTCGGCCTGCCAGCCGGTCAGTTCGTTCCGGAGGGCGTGGGTCGCCGACTCGTGTTCGTCGTGCCAGCGGTGGAACAGCCCGCCGAGCGACCGCTCCCACGTCTCCAACTGTTCCCGCTTGGCGTCCGCCTGGGCGAGCAGCCGGTCGCGGTCGGCCAGGGCCGCCGCCTCGTAGCCGTTCAGCAGCGCCTGCCAGCCTTCGAGCTTGCCGCGTGCGGCTTCCAGCTCGGCGGCCCGCCCCCGGGCCGCTTCTTCTCGCGCCAGAACCTGCCGCTCCCGGGCGACGATCACCAACTCCTGGCGGCCGAGGCCGCGGGCGAAGTCTTCGAGTTCGGCCACCACCTGGCACTCGGTCGCCTGCCACACCTGCCGGGCGCGGGCGATGACCGCCAGTTGTTCGGCCAGCACCAGTCGGTCGTCGTACAGCGCCGCCGCACGGACTGCCAGCTCCCGCCGGGCGGCGTCCAGCGTGGCCTCGGTGCGGGCCATCTCCGTCTCGCGGACGGCCAGTACGCCGAGCAACTCGTTCGCCGCGGCGGCCGGGGTCAGCACCAGCGGGATGCCGGCCGGGTACTGGATGGTGGTCGTGGTCGGGCCGAGGACCGGCGGCAGCGGTTGGAGGGTGGTCCGCTCCCGTTCCAGCTTGTCCACGGCGGCCCGCGAGGCGGTGGCCCGGGCGTCCAGCCGGCTGATCTCGCCGAGCAGGTGTTCGACCCGCGTCTCGACCCGGGCCTGGTTGGACTCGCGGGCCGCCGTTTCGCTGTCGAGTTCCGCAGCCCGGGTGTCGAGCGCCTGCCGCTCTTCGGCGGTCAGTGCGTCGGCCGCCTGGCGGTCCGCCACCAGCCGCTTCTGGCCGTCGGTGAGCAGCTCCCAGCCGCGGGCCAGTCGCTCCGTGTGGGCCTGGGCGGCGGCGTGGAACCGCTCCTGCTCGGCCCGCAACTGCTTCTTGCCGGCGATCAGGCCGGCGGAGTCGGTGGCGTACTTCCGCCGCAGCCGGGCGGTGAACCGGGCGGCCAGCCGCTTCACCCGCGCCCGGTCGCCCGTCAGGTCGAGGGCCAGCCGGTCGGCCTGGTTCAGCCGCTCGCCGGCCGCCTTGTGGGCGACGTCGGTGGCGGCGTGGACCTTCGTCTTGAGCTGCCGTACCTCTTGCCGCTTGTCGGCCAGCTCGGCGGCCCAGCGGGCGAACTGCTCCTGCCGGGCACAGATCAGGCCGGCCAGCGCCGCCTCTTGCAGGTCCAGCTCGTCCGGCGGCGCCTCGACTAGCGGCACCAACTCCTCCGGCAGCGACACCCGGAAGCTGAGTGGGCCGACGGTCAGTTCGTCGCCGTCGGTCAGCAGCCGGGCGACAACCACGGCCCCGTTGACGCGGGTGTGTTGCGGGTGCATCGACCGCAGGGCCAAGCCGGCCGGGGTGGCGGCGAGGACGCAATGCACCGGCTGGACGCCGGGGGCGGTGAGCCGCAGGTCGCACGCCGGGTCGGAGCCGACGACCGTGACGGCAGCCCCGAGGGGCCGAGCGACGCCGGCGTGTTTACCCGCGAGTGCGACCAATTCGCCGTGCCGGACCGGGTCCATACGTCGCCCTCTGCGCGGAACAGTCCGCACAGGTTATCGGCGATTTTGGGCCAGCACTTGAGATGGGTTCAAGACGGGGCAAAGCCCACGGACGAACATCCGTGGGCGTGCGAGACCAGTTACAAGTGCTGGTTGATGACCTTGGCCAGGTCGGCGTCGGAAATCGTCCCGACGTGTTGGAACACCGGGGTGTCGCTGCCCTTGAAGATCATCACCCGGGGGATGGTGGCCACGTCGTACTTCACGGCGAGGTCGCCGTTCTCATCGACGTTCACTTTTCCGACCTTGGCCTTGCCGGCGAACTGGTCGGCGATGCGGTCGATGACCGGGGTGAGCTGGCGGCACGGGCCGCACCAGGGCGCCCAGAAGTCGGCCACGAGAACGCCCGACTTCACCTGCTCGGCGAAGTTGTCGGTGGTCAGTTCGAGCACGTTCGGGCTGGCCATGTCTGGCACTCCTGGGGGTTCAATCCGCCCCCGGAGCCGGCCGGGGGATTTGCGAGGTCGCCTAAGCGGATTGTAGGCACCCGGCCGGCGGCCGACGGGGATTCAGAGGGGCGTACCGGCCGGCGGGGTTCGGCTTTCGGCCGGCCGGGTTGACGGCCCCGCAACTAGCCCCTATGGTTTGGGGAACGTCGGCCCTGTCGTCTAGAGGCCTAGGACACGACCCTTTCAAGGTCGATACTGGGGTTCGAATCCCCACAGGGTCAGTGCCTCGCACCCGGCCCGGCGGCCGGGTGCGGGCGTTTTTCAGAAGTCACCGATCGCCTCCCCGCCGTTCATCGTGCCCAGCGCCCACCACACGACCCGGCTGATGCCGCAGTTGATAAGCTCGGTACTCGCCGAAGCCAATGCACACGTTTTTCCAGCACCGCTGGCAACCGGGGGAGCAGCGACAAAGTGCGAATCGCCGCTTAGGCTCTGTCTGCTGAATCGGTCGCGGGCGTTCGTGCCTTGAGTCCGCCAGCACCGACGCGACCGGTCCGACCGCGAGTGGGCGGTCCTGGCCCCGTACTTTCCGCCACTGACCGCCCCGGCGGGGCGGTCAGTGGCGGGACCACCGGACCACCCCGAGCGGTGGGAGGGTTTCCCCCACCGGCTCCGCACCGGCTGCCCGTGGCGGGACTTGCCCGGCCGGGACGGCCCGTGGCCGACGGCGTCCGAGCGGTTCGCTGCCGGTCGGGCCGGCGGGCGGCACTCCGGTCCGCCCGCCAACGCCGGCTGAACGCAGCCGGGTCGACCGACTACGCCCGGTACCCGGCGGACGGGATCCGCGTCCGGGCGTCCCGCGCGGCGGCCGGGGCGGCGGGGGAACCTCCCACCCGGTGAGCCGGCCGACCACGCCCCGGGGGTGTCCCGGGGCGGGTGCGGCACCGACATCCCCCTCGTCACCGACGCCAACCGCCTGCCCCGGGCGGTCGCCCGCACCGGCGGCCAGTGGCACGCGTGTCCCCAGTTCGAGCGGGTCATGGCCGCCGTCCGCGTCCCGGCCGGGCGGGGCCGGCCCCGCCGCCGGCGTCAGGCCCTGGCCGGGGACAAAGGGGACGGCGACCCGCCCGTCCGGGCGGGGCCCCGCCGGCACGGGGTCCGGGCCGTCAGCCCCCGGCGGTCGGACCAGCGGCCGGGGGACGGCCGGGGCCACCTCGACCGGGCGGCGTACCGGCGGCGGGCCGGGGTCGAGCCGTGCAGCGGGTGCCGCAAGGAGAACCGGGCCGTCGGCACCCGGTTCGACAAGCTGGCCGTCAACTTCCGGGCCACCGTCCGACTGGCCACCCTCCGACGACACCTCCGGGTGTTGGCCGCCCAACCGGATCCAGCAGACAGAGCCTAGCCGGGCAGCCTGGGCATGCCAGAAGGCAAACCAGATTCCGCCGGCCGGCTGCGGCCGTCTACCATCCGATCGAGGAACCCACGCATGCAGTCGCGTTCGAGTTGGGAGGCGCTGGCCCGGCTGGGCCAGGACGGGGGCCACGCCCCCGGGCCGGGGGCCGCGGCTGGCGCCCGAGACGCTGGGGGCCGCCGTCCGGCCGGCCGAGTTAACCCCGGACATCGTTCTGGCGGCCCCGATGCCGCCGGTGTGGACCCCGACGCACCCGCGGCCGGGTGCGGGCTAGTGCGCCGGGTCGGCTGGTCGGGGGGTCAGCTCGCCCCCGAGACTTTGTAGGTGCTAGTCGTAACGGCCCTCGGGGCAGTCGCCGCCGCCTGGCTGACGGACAGCGTTTGGCCGCTGGTCGGCCCGGCCCACGGCGTGTTCGCCGTGGCCGCGACGGTCGGCTCACTCCTGGACGACCGATGACCGGACTCGACCTGCTCGCCTGGGGAGTGGCCGCGCTGGCCGCCAACGGCCTGGTCGAGGTGTGGCACCACTCCGAGCTGTTCCGCGCCGACCGGACCCGGCACGAAGCCGGCGGGCGGTTCGTCGACCGGCTCCTGACTGGCCCGTTCTGCCTGTCCGTCTGGTGCGGCTGGGCGGCCGTGCTGGTCCTGGCCGCACCGTGGGAGTCGTGTGAAATGGTCGGCCCGTCCGGGGGGTGGGCCGGACAGCCGGCCCGGCTGTTCGCCCCGGGCCTGGCAGCGGCTCGGGCTGCCAACCGGCTTAACGACTTCACGGTTGGTGTCCAGCGGACGCCAGGCCGGACACCTCGCGGGAGTACAATTGGACCCGACAGATGACAAAACTCTAATAAATGTCCCAGTCCGAGTTCGACGCCGGTTGGGAGAAACGTGACACGGCCGCCCGAGACAAGTGGGCGCTGGGAGCGACCGAAACGCCGACCGAGTGGTCCCGGACCCTGCTGGCCACTCCGCCCGACCTCCGCGGGGTGGCCGTCGCCCTCGACTTCACCGGCAACCTGAACCACCGCCTCGACCCGGTTCGGGTGACCCGCACCTACCGACGCCGTCGGTATGGGCCTGATGCGGCACATGCTCCTGGGCCGGATGGCGGATGCCCAGCGGGCCGCCCTGGCCGCCGCCCAGCAGGAGTTGACCGACTCCTTGCGAGCGGCCCGGAGCGCTTATTTGCGGGCGAACACGTTATACCACTCCTGCCCGACTGCACCCCGGCCCTAGCCGGCCTCCCGTCCTACGACGTGCGCGTCCTGAGCGATGGCTCGGGGTCGGGCTGGCACCGGCCGTGCGGCTGGGGGTCGGCCGTCTACGACCGCTGCATATACAAGGTCTGGACCCGCTGGGGCGGCCTCACCCGGGAGACTGTCAACGCGGCCGAGGCGATGAGCCTGCTCGACCCGCTCTCGGAGCTGTCGGCCCGGCCCCGCCGGGGGGTACTGGCCGTCGCCCTGGTGACCAACTCGCAGATGTCAGCCCGGCCCCCGCGGCCGTGGGCGAGCCGCCCGGCCGCGGGGGCCGGGCTGTGGGCCAGGGGCCAGGCCCTGTTGCGGGACGGGCTGGCTCTGTCCCCGCACCACCGGCCCCGCAACGCCACGCCGTGGCGGGTGTTCGTCGACGCCCTGTCGAAGCGGACGCAACTCCAGTTCACCCCGCCGCCGATGGCGATCACCCGGCAGGCCTAGGCCTGCCCGCCGAGTGTCCCGCCCAGCGGCCGGAACGGGGCGGCGACCACCAGTCGGCCGGGGGCACAGCCCCGGCCCGCATCACCGCCCGACGAAGCCCCTCCAGCCCAGCGCCCTCGAGCCGGTCGGGGCTGAGGAGTTCGCTTCGTGACCGTCGCACTAAGAAATCCTAACGAAACCTAGCCGGGGGGTGGTTCGGTGGCGACCATGAGGGGGCACCAGCGGAGGAGTCACCGTGGCCCGCCCCATCCTGCCGG
>JAYVUZ010000139.1:0-15236 GCA_043787415.1 Fimbriiglobus sp.
GGATCGGACCGGCTCACGCCGGCCGCTCGCCCAAACCATTGGAGCTTCATCATGGCCCTGCTGAGCGGAAGCGACCTGTCGGACGCGGTGTCCGCCCCAGCCGGCGACGCCAACCTGTGCGAGCGGGTGTCGGCCGCCGCCGACCGGGCGGTGAGGCGGTTCGTCGGCCAAGACTTCACGGCCGGACCGTTCACCGAGGACCACGACGGCCGCGGGCGTCTGCTATTTCTGGAACACTACCCGGTGGCGGCGGTCGCGTCGGTGACAGCCGCCGGGGTCGAGCGGCCGCCGACCAGCTACCGCGTCCACGCCGAGCGCGGGGTGGTCGAGAGCCTGGACGAGGCGTTCGGCCCGACCCGCCCGCAGTGGGCGGTGCGGGTGGTGTATACGGCCACAATCGAGGTGCCGGACACGGTCAAACAGGCGACGCTGCTGCTGGCCGAACACTGGTACCGGGAGGCCAAGACGCACGCGGCGACGGGGCAACTGAACGTCGGCACGGCGGCCGACGGCACCAGCTACCCGTGGGGCCAGGCGACCGGCTACCGGCTGCCGCCGGCCGTGCTGCAACTGCTGAAACTGGAGCGGGTGCCGGTTGTGTGAGGGTGGCCGAATTTGCCCCGGCGGTGAGAATGAAGGCGTTCAGAACGCTGTCGGTCGCTGCCGGCGGAGGGGCCATGTCGTGGTGGCGAAGGCAAGCCGTCTCCGCCCTACAGAGCGGATGTAATTGGCTTGAACCGGCTCTGGCCGTGGCGCTGCCCATCTGCGGCGCGGCCACAGTTTTGTCGCCCGATCCCGACGATACCCCGCCACTCGGGAGTAAGACACCGTGGATTTATGCCGGGTTGGGGTGTTCGGTCGTGTTGGTTCTGGTCAAAGGGGTGGCCGCACGGCTGAATGCCGTCGCCAAGCGGACGGCCGCCGACCAGATGAGGCGGGCCGTGTTGGCCGTACTGAACCACATGCACGGACACTTCTTCGAACAGGAGGAGGCGGCCGAGCGGTGGAAGCACCGGATTACTCTATTCCGCCGGCTAGCCGGGCGGGGTGGCCCCGGGGGCTGCGACCAGTGGCTCGCCGTGTACGCTCGCAAGGGCGACAACCCGCTTTCGGAAACCGTCTGGCAGATTGACGACCACAACCCGGCCAAGTGCCGTGGCGTGGCCGGTGAGGTTTGGGTACACAGCACGACTTCGTACAAGCGGGCGGCCTGCGATTGGCCGGAAGGCGACGACGCGGCCACGAAAGAGGTGTATGCCCAAAGCCTGAGGTGTACATTCGCGGAGGCCGAGCGGTGGGCCGTGAAGTCCCAGTACTTCGCCGGCGCTATGATCGAGGTCGGGGCGGTCCGCTGGGGGGTGCTGCTGATCGACAGCCTCCGGGATTTCCACAAGCTCCCGAGCAGTGCCCAGCATACGATTCAGAAAAAGCGGCTCGAGCGGTATGCCACCTTGATCGGGACGCTCCTCAGGGAGGGTGAGTCATGACAGCGACCGCGACCACTCGGTACTATAGCCGGGACGAGGTGGCGGAGTTCGAGACGCACGAGGGCGATGACCGGCAGCAGGCTTGGCTGTCCCCTTACGCCATCCCGGGCAAACTGACAGTCGCTGGCGACGCCGACGGGCTGCGGATCGACATCCATTACTACGGTGAGGAGCCGGGGGGCGAGTTGCAACCATTGGGTGACGCCCACTCGCCGCCAGTGTCCGTCCGACTCGGTCGGTACACCCGCAAAGTGATGGAGGTTCGCATCCCGGCCCCGGCGGTGTCGCCCGCCGGGGCGACCGAACTACTGCGGTCGGTGGGGGACCGCTTTCTGGCACTCGCCACCCCCGTCCGCCGGGAACACCCGGCCGAGCGGCTCAGCCTTCACTTGGTCGGCAACTTGTTGCGAGACGCCGCCCCACACCTACCCGCCGGTGCCCGCCCCATCAGCGGTGGGCCGCTGGCCAGTTAGTAACTCCGTCCCGCCAACACTTCCGCCCCGCTCACGTTCTGCCCTGTAACCCGCCCGGCGATGGACGCCGGCCGGACGGCCGGCTAGGGTGGGCGTGTGCCAACTGACGCCGACACCCTCCTCGCCACCGCCGAGGAGACCGACCTGATCGTGGCCGCCCAGGCGGGCGACCGCCAGGCGTTCGGCCGGCTCGTCGGGCTGTACTGGGACCGCCTGTACCGCTGGCTGTTCCACCTGACCCGCGACCGCCACCGGGCCGAGGACTTGACGCAAGAGACGTTCCTGAAGGCCCTCGCAGCCGTCGGGAGCTTCCGCCCCGGGACCAACTTCCGGGCCTGGCTGTTCCGCATCGGGCACAACAACTTCGTCAACCTGAAGCGGACGGACAAGCGGGCCGCCCACCCGCTGCCGGACGAAACCCCGAGCCGCCCGGCCCCGTCGGCCGAGACGACGGCCAGCGACCGGGAGGTGGTGCGGCGGGTGCAAGAGGCCATCGAGGGGCTGAGCCCGGACTTCCGGGCCGCCCTCCTGCTGCGGGCCGAGGCCGGGCTGTCGTTCAAGGAAGTGGCGGAGGTGCTGGGCACCACCGAGGAGACGGCCCGGTGGCGGGTGTTCAAGGCCCGCCAGCGGTTGGTGGGCGTGTTGTCGCCGGACCTGTTGCCCCCCGGGGTGGGCGAGTCATGAGCTGTCAGACGGTGCGGAACAAGCTGCTCCTCGCGGACCCCCGGCGGCTGCCGGCCGGCCTGCGGGACCACGTCGGCGGGTGCGACGCCTGCGGCGGGTTCGTCGCCGGCCTGACCCGGCTCGACGATGCCTTGCTGGCACTGCCGGTGCCGACCGATCCGGCGGCGAAGGAGAAGTTCCTCCTCGCGCTGGATGAAGCCGGGCCGATCATCACCCGGGTGCCGACGGTGCCGCGGCGGGACAGCACCCTGCTGCCGGCACTTCTGGAGCGCGGCCGGTGGCGTTACCCGGCCGGCCTCGCCGCCGGCATCGCCTTGGCCGTCGGCGGCGTGTGGTGGGCCGACCGGCCGCCGGCCGCTCCGCCCGCCGAGGTGGCGGTCCGGCACGACCTGCTGGGCAAGAACGTCCGCACGCTGGTGGCCCTGACCCGGACCAACGACCCGCGGACCCGGCTGACGGAGCTGGTTGACATGGCGGACACCCTCGGGGCCGAGGCCCGCCAGATGTACCTGATCGCCGACACCGAGTCGATGGCCGGCCTGCAGAAGCTGTTCGACAAGGCGGTGGCGAAGGGTGTGGTGCCGCAGGCCGAACGGCTGCCGGCCGGCGAGCGGGCGGCGGCCCTGCCGGCGGCGTCGGCGACTCTGGCGAAGGCCGAGGCGGAGGCGAGCGGGCTGGCCGGCCGGGCGCCGGAACACACCCGGCCGATGCTCCAGAAGATGGCGGCGACGGCCAAGGCGGCCCGCGAACGGCTGGACGCCCTGACCCGTGACGGGGGGGCGTGACCGTGAGCCGGGCGTGGCTAACTCTTGGCGTGGTGGCGGCGGTCGGCCTGGCGGCTTCGGCCCAGGGGCCGGCCCCGGGCAAGTCGGCGGCCGAGCAGTTGAAGCTGTTCCGCGCCCACTCGCCGCTGTTGGACCAGTTGCTCGACCAGGCGCTCAGGCTGGCCGAAGCCGGCGACGCCCTGGACCGGGCCGACCGCTGCCGGGATGCGGTGGTGAGCCTGTCGCGGGCGCTATCCGATGCCGCCGGCGAGCCGGACGCCGACCCGAGCCGGGTCGCCGAGCTGAGCGGCCTGCTGGCGGGCGTGGTGCGGGACGGGTTCGGGCCGGCACTGGAGCAGGCGGGCGCCGTCCACCAGCCGGGGTCGGACGGGTACAAGCGGCTGGTGGAGTTGCGGCGGCGGGCGGACGTGGACCTGTCGAACGCGCGGGCATTCCGGGGCGAGGGGGCGGTGGGCCGGTCGCCGCAGGTGCGGGCGGCCCGCGGCGACCTCGACGCCGCCGTGCAGGGGCTGCCGCCGGCGGGGGAGTGACTACTCCGACACGTCTATGGCAGCGGGTGCAAGAGGAGTTGACCCACCGATAGCCCAGCGGGTGTTGGTCGTCAGTTTGGCTTCAATCTGTGTCAGCAGTTCGTCCAGTTCAAGGTTCGCCTCGCCCTTCAGGCCCAGGCACTTGGCGATCCCATCCCGGTCGGTGCTCAGCCGCTCGACCAGTTGCAGGCGGTTCTCGCTATCGCCGGGCAAGAGGTCGTAGGCGTGGAAGTGCATCGCGTCGCCGAGCATCGGTGACGCGTGCAGGTGGTGGAAGTCGAACTGCTTCTGCATGTGCCGCAGGAGCGGAGACTGGACGACCAGCGCGAGCGGCTTACCGACGTGCTGGAACGTGCCGACCTTGTGGTGGAGCTGAACCAGAATGGTCTTTGCGGTCATCTTCCAATTCATGCCGTAGGGCTTGCCCGAGTCGGCGTCGGCAGCCCGGACCACGACGCCGTGCGTCCGTAGGAAGCGTTGCCGCTCGGGCCAGACGGTCCCCGTGGTGTCGAGCGTTTGGAGCTCGATGCCGACGAAGTCGCGGTCCTTGCCGCCCCGCACCGACACGAGGCAATAATCGACGCTGCCGCCGGGGACATTCAGTTCGGGGACAACATGTAACTCATTCCCCGGCTCGTGCAACGCGAGCAGGTGCAGGCAGTCGGTGAACACTTGCCGCCGGTCGAGGAGGCGGTGCGGGCAGATGACGATGCCGCCGGCGGGCCGGCCGTGAGACACGGTGCAACTGCCGATCGTCTGCTCGGGGGCGCTTTTCCGGTTCTTCAGGCACTTGCGGCCGAGGTACGGGCAAGCCTGCTCGGCCGCAACGGCGGCCCAACCGCCCGGCGGGTCGGACGTGGTCGGCAGGCCGTAGAGTTCCGTGATCTTGGTCTGACTCATAGCAGCAGACGACACCGTTCCCGTGCAGCCAGAATGTATTCGGCTGAGATGTCCACCCCGACCGACTTGCGGCCGAGCCGGTAGGCGACGTAGTTGGCCGTGCCGGTGCCACAGAACGGGTCGAGTACGACGCCGTCCTCCGGGCAGGTGGCCAGAATTGGCAGCTTGCACAGGTCTTCGGGGAACGGGGCGAAGTGCGACTTCCGCTTCTGGGTGTCCTCGGGCAAGATGTCCCACACGTCGCCGAGTTTGCTGCCGTCCGGATGGTACTTGAGGAAGTAGAATCCTCGCTCCCGCAACTCCCTGGCACGCCCCGACACGGTTTCGGAATCGGAGTGCGTCACCCGCTGGACGCCGCGAATGATCATGCGGAAGTCGGCGAGCAGACCCTGACGAACGTCGTCCAGGATTTGGTCGAGTGCTGTCGTCGCCAACTGACGCTCGGCTTCCGTCAGCGCGGTCGAGAGTTCAATCTGACGGCGGTAGCGAATGCCACTGACGCCGGTCGCGGAAACGACCGCCCCATTGACCACCTTGGCCGTCCGTGGGTTCTGTCGGACGGCGGACACGTCGTAGAAATAGCCCTTCGGTTGGCGGACGAAGTGGAACAGCAGCTCGTGTACGTTCCGCAGTTTGTCCGTACTGTTGTCCATCCCGCCCTTCACCTTGTTCCAGACCACGGCGTTTCGCAACACCCAGCCCTGTGTGTCGGTCATGGCATGGGCAACCCGCCACGGCAGCCCGAGCAGATTCTTGCTCTGGTAGGCGTCGCCGAGATTTAGCCAGATCGAGCCGGTCGGTTTCAGCACCCGCCGCACCTGGGCGAACACCGCCAGCAGGTTGGCAACGTACTGAGGGTAGGTGTCCTCGTGCCCGACGCCGCCGCCGGCGTAGCTCCGGTGCCCCCAGTAGGGCGGGGAGGTGATGACGCAGTCGATGGAATCTGTGGGCAAGCCCCGCAGCACGGTATCGGCGGCGCCGACCAGGAAGAGCGGACGGGCCGACGAGTCGAGCCGCCAGTCGGCGAACGCTTCGGTCGGCGCGTCTGATGGCGTAAGTGCAAGTGTCGAGTTCATACCGCCGCCCGCCACTTCTTCAGCCGCACCGGGTCCAGCCCGCCGTCCCGCTTGCCGCCCACGCACACCGCCCCCCGCACCGCCACCCAGTCGGCCCCCGCCTCCACCACCGCCGGCACCTGCTCCAGTCGTAAACTGCCGCCCACCGCCACCGGCACCCCGCCCCGCTTCACACCGGCCACCAGCTCGCCGAGCGCCGCCGCCGGCATCACGTCCAGCAGGGTCGTTTTGCCGTCCTTCACGAACGTGTCCAGCAGCAGCGCCCGGAAGCGGAACCGCTTGGCAAACCGCGCCACCTCGGCCGGCGGCGGGCTGTTCGCCTTCTCCCAGTCGGCGTAGGCGACGGCCACCACCTCCAGCCCGGCCGGCACCTGCCGCCGGGTTTCCAGCAGGTCTTCGCCCCAGGCCGGCCCACCGACGTACCCGGCCAGCCCCCACTTCACGTACTGGAGCGGCAGTTCCAGGTGCCACACGGCGGCCGTCAGAATGTCCGGCGACCACTCGCCCAGCGCCGCGCTCACCGGCACCTTTCCGGCGACGGCCGCGCATACCGCCGCCACGGCCTCGTGGTGGGCCATGCCCAGCGGCCCGCGGGTCGGATCTTTCACGTCGATCAGGTCGGCCCCGCCGTCCAGCGCCTGCTTGGCCTCCTCGGCCGAGGTGACGCTGACCAGCAGTTTGGTGCGAGTCCGTTCGCCGCTCACGGGGGGTAGCCCTCCACCGGGAAGAAGTACAGGTTGCCGGGGCACGGCCAGAAGTCTACCGCCTCCAGGTGGCGGAACGCCAGCCCACACAGCCCGGCTTCGCGGAACCAGTCCGGCGGGTTCAGGTGCCGGCCCCGGTCGGCGGCGAACCGCTCCGGGGTGTCGTACCGCACGCAGCCAGTCAACTCGCCGACGCCGACGATGCCGCCGACCCGCTCGGCCATCGCCCGCAGGCGGGGGGTGGTCAGCCAGGCCCAGCCGTCCGGCCGCGGGTCGGGCACCTTGCCGGCGTGGATGAACACCCGCCCCTGCCGCCGTGTGGACCAGGTGCGGACCTCGACCGTCTTCACCCCGCAGGCCAGCAGGGTGGCCCACGGCTGCTTGACGGAGATGGCGTACACCGGCTCACTCATGCCCGCCCCGGCGGAATTATCCGGCCTGTGCCGACCGCGATACCTTTGCCGAACCCCCCGTCGTGTTCTACAGTCCGCGTAACCGTTGACTCGATTTTCCCGACGGTCCCGGAACGACTCCGATGCCGGTTCGCCTGGTCCCCGACGAACTCCTCCCGCCCCCGCTGGACGGCTACCGGCTGGTCAGCCGGCTGGGCCGCGGCGGGTTCGGGGAGGTGTGGAAGGTGATCGCCCCGGGGGGCATGGAGAAGGCCGCCAAGTTCGTGTTCGGCGACCTGGACGCGGTGGATGAAGCCGAGTCCCGGCCGGCCGAGCAGGAGCAGAAGGCGATCAACCGGGTGAAGGCCATCCGGCACCCGTACATCCTGACGCTGGAGCGGTTCGAGGTCATCGAGGGGCAGCTCATCATCGTGATGGAGCTGGCCGACCGCAACCTGTGGGACCGCTTCCGCCAGTGCCGGGCGCAGGCCCTGACCGGGGTGCCGCGGGACGAGCTGCTGGGGTACATGGGCGAGGCCGCCGAGGCCCTCGACCTGATGAACACGCACTACGGCATCCAGCACCTGGACATCAAGCCGCAGAACCTGTTCCTGGTACACAACCACGTCAAGGTGGCCGACTTCGGGCTGGCCAAGGACATGGAGGCCGGGCGGGACCGGGTGACCATCACCGGCGGGGTGACGCCGGTGTACGCGGCCCCGGAGACGTTCGAGGGCACGGTCAGCCGGCACACCGACCAGTACAGCCTGGCCATCGTCTTCCAGGAGCTGCTCACCGGCACCCGGCCGTTCAACGGGGCCAACACCAAGCAGCTGATGATGCAGCACATCAACGGGCTGCCGGAGCTGGACGCCCTGTCCCCGGCCGACCGGCGGGTGATCGGCCGCGCCCTGGCCAAGACGCCGGAGGGCCGCTGGCCGACCTGCACGGAAATGGTGCGGGCGCTCCGCGGCGGGCCGGCCGGCCCGCCCAGCGGGGGGGTGCGGCCGCCGACCCCGCGGGCCGAGACGGACACGCCGCCGCCGTCCCCAGTGATGACGGCCACCGTCCCCAAGTCGCAGGTGGCGGGGCTGGTGACGGCCGGCCAGCGGGTGACCGCCCTGGCCGGCGGCGGGACGGCCTCGCCCCGGCCCCGGCTGATCACCCCGCTGGCGGCCAGCGGGTCGCAGCCGCTGCCGACCATGACTCAGGCCCGGCCGGTGGTGCAGACCGGCCGCATGACCAGCCTCGGGGTGGCCCCGCCGGAGCGGGCCGGGGACGGGCTGCTGTTCCCCGCCTTGGTGGTGGCCGTCGGCCAGACCGGGCTGCGGGTGGTGGACCGGCTGCGGCAGATGATGGCCGACCGCTTCGGCTCGGCCGACGGCCTGCCGACCGTCCGCTTCCTGTACCTGGACACCGACCCGGACGCCCTGGCCGCCGCCGCCGAGTGCCTCCAGCCGCTGCCCGCCCGTGCGGTGGTACCGACCCGGCTCAACCGCGCCACCCACTACCTCCAGCCGGGCGGCCTGCCGGTCGAGACGTGGTTGCCGCCCGGCCTCCTGTACAAGCTGCCGAAGAACCCGGGGGCGGCGGCCGGGGTGCGGGCGTTCGGCCGGCTGGCCCTGCTGGACAACGCCAAGCTGGTCGCCCAGCGGGTCCGTCAGGAGGTGGAGGCGCTCCTGGCCGACGAGCAACTGGACGCGGCCGGCAAGACCACCGGCCTGGGGGTGCGGTCCAACCGGCTGCGGGCGTATGTGGTGGCCGGGCTGGCCGGCGGCACCGGGTCGGGCATGGCCATCGACCTGGGCTACCTGCTCAAGCACGAGCTGCGGGGGTTCGGCTACCGCAAGCCGGAGGCGGTCGGGGTGCTGCTGGCCCCGCCGGCCGACCCGAGCGTGCCCCGCGGCCCGGCCCTGGCCAACGTGTTCGGGGCGCTGCACGAGCTGCGGCACTTCAGCGGCGACGGCGGGCGGTACAGCCAGCGGTTCGACCCGGCCGAGCCAGCCGTCACCGACGCCGACGGCCCGTTCACCCGCACCGCCCTGTTCAACCTGCCCATGGCCATCCGGTCGAAGCCGCAGCGGGCGGCCTGGGGGCTGGCCGCCCGGGCAATGTTCACCGACCTGTTCACCCCGGCCGGCAAGGCGGCCGAGAGCGTCCGCAGCCTGGCCCCGGCGGCGGCCGGCCCGACGGTCACGCTCACCGGCCTGCACCGGCTGAGCTGGCCCCGGCCGGAGGTGCTGGCGGCCGCCACCCGGCGGTTCGCCCGGACGGTGCTCGACCGCTGGGCGTGCAAGGAGGCGCTGCACCTGCGGGTGCCGATTCAGGCGTACCTGGCCGAGGAGTGGGCGGCCCGCAAGCTCGACCCCGGGGCGGTGCAGGCGCACCTGGCCGAGGCGGCCCGGGACCACCTGCGGGAGGAACCCGGGGTGGTGTTCGACGCCGCCGTGGACAGCCTCCGCAACCTGTCCCCGGGGGGCAACCGGGTGGACGCCGAGACGGCCGCCGTCATCTTCGACCCGCTGCTGCGGCTGGTCGGCAAGCCGCCGGCCGACGCCGCCGAGGACACCCCGCTGCTGGCCGCCCTGAAGGCCGCCGCCGGCGAGCTGGTGCGGCGGGCCGACGCCTTCCTGAGCGAGCTGGTGGTGCGGTTCATCGAGCTGCCCCAGTACCGGCTGGCCGGGGCCGACGAGGCCATCGCCCAACTGACCGCCCGGGCCAAGGCCACCACCGAGGAGTTCGAGGCGGTGCGGGAGGGGCTGCACCGGGAGGTGAGCGACGGGTACGGCAAGGCGCTGGCCGCCATCGGCTACCAGCGGGGGGCGCTGGGCGCCCGCCGGGCCGGGCCGGAGCTGGCCGACGCCCTCAGCGGGTACGCCCACAAGCGGCTGCGGCTGGCCCTGACCGACGCCGCCCTGAGCGTGTACCGCTCGCTGGCCGGCAGCCTGCCCGAGTTCAGCCGGGACGTGGCCTTCGTCCGGTCCCGGCTGGCCGCCCTGGCCGCCCTGGCCGACACCCGGCGGCCGGCGGCCGACGAGTACGACCCCGGCCCGACCACGCTCGTGCTGCCGGACGGCGGCGACCACCCGGAGGCCGGGGCCGAGTGGCTCATCGGCACCCTCCAGCCGGAGGACCTGCAGGGGTTCGACGAGGCCCTGCAGCGGCTCGTCGGCAAGCAGTTCCGCGGGCTGACGGTGGTGTGCCAGAAGGCGGACAAGCAGCCGGCCTTCCTGGCGCTGCTGGCCGACCGCGCCCGCACGTTCCTGGACGAGCGGCTGGACCGGGCCGACTCGGCGACGGTGCTGCTGCGGCTCCGCGGGGACGGCCCGGCCACCGAACAGCTCCTCTGCGAGGTGTTCGTGAAGGCCGCCCCGGACCTGTTCGGCTGGGCCGACCCGCCGGCCCAGGCGGCGGTGCTGGCGGCCCCGCCCGGGCCGGCCGGCGACCGGGTGCGGCAACTGGCCGCCGACGCCTGCCCGGACGTGGCCTTCGACTCGGTGCTCATGGCCGACGACATCCTGGTGGTGCGGGAGTGCCCGCGTGCCCCGCTGGCCCGGCTGCCGCACCTGGGCAGCCACGCCAAGTCGGCGTTCCTGGCCCAGCTCGGCACCGACCACCCGCCGCACGCCCGCCGGGACGTGCCGCCGCCGGACTGAGAGTCCGGGGCGAACGGGCCGGGTTGAACACGCCCCGACCCCGACCCCGGCCTTGCTGGTAGGACCGAACCCCGAAACCTTCAGCCCCTGATCCCGACATATGACCGTTCGCTTCGACGCCGGCGGGGAACCTGTCACGGGCTACCGGCTGATCAGCCGGCTGGGCAGCGGCGGGTTCGGCGAGGTGTGGAAGTGCGAGGCCCCCGGCGGCCTGATGAAGGCCATGAAGGTCATCCACGGCGACCTGCGGAACAAGGACTGCGACACCTACCGCTTCGCCGAGCAGGAGCTGAAGAGCCTGCACCGGGTCAAGCAGGTGCGGCACCCGTACCTGCTGGCCCTGGACCGCATCGACGTGGTCGAGGGGCGGCTGCTCATCGTCATGGAGCTGGCCGACTGCAACCTGTGGGACCGCTTCCGCCAGTGCCGCAAGGCCGGCCTGCCGGGCATCCCCCGGGACGAGCTGCTGCGGTACATGACCGAGACGGCCGAGGTGCTCGACCTGTTCGACGACCAGTTCAACCTGCAACACCTGGACATCAAGCCGCAGAACCTGTTCCTGCTGTACAACCACGTGAAGGTGGCCGACTTCGGCCAGGTGAAGGACTTGCAGGGGGTGATGGTGAACGTGACCGGCGGCATCACCCCGGTGTACGCCGCCCCGGAGACGTTCGACGGGTTCGTGTCCCGGTACTGCGACCAGTACTCGCTCGCCTGTGTGTATCAGGAGCTGCTCACCGGCCAGCGGCCGTTCGACGGCGGCAGCTTCCAGCAACTGCTCATGCAGCACCTCCAGGCGCCGCCCAACCTCCAGCCGGCCCCGGCGGCCGACCGGCCGGCGCTCCAGAAGGCGCTGGCCAAGAAGCCGGAAGACCGCTTCTTGAGCGTGGGGGCGATGGTGCGGGCGCTGCGGGACGGTACCCCGGTGCCGCCGCCGCCGGCCACCCCCCCGCCGGCCGCCCTGCTGCCCGGGGCCAGCTTCGACCCGCCGGCCAGCTTCCCCGATCTGGCGCTGAGCGAGAGCAAAACAATCGCCCTGCTCAAACGGCTGGCCCCGGCCGCGGCGGCGGTGGCCGTCCTCGACCCGCCGACGCCGCGGCCGGTCGCCGAGCCGGTGGAACTGGTCACCACCGCCCCGCCGGCGGTGGCCGGCCCCGGGGTGCTGCGGCCGACGCTCGTCATCGGCCTCGGGTTCACCGGGATGCGGGTGCTGCAACGGCTCCGCAAGCAGGTCGGCGACCGCTTCGGCCCGCCGGACCGGCTGCCGTGCCTGCGGACGCTGCTCATCGACACCGACCCGGACGCCCTGGCGGCGGCCGTCCAGCCGGCCGGCGACGGGCTGGCCCCGCTGGCCGACGAGATGGTGCTGGACGTGCGGCTGAACCGGGCCACCCACTACCTCGACCCCCGCCGCGGCGGCCGCAGCCTGTGCGACGAGTGGATGGACCCGGCTCTCTTGTACCGGCTGCCGCGGGTGCCGGTCACGCTCGGCCTGCGGTGCCTCGGCCGGCTGGCCTTCCTCGACCACCAGAAGGCCGTCGCGGCCAAGCTCCAGGCCGAACTCGAGGCCGCCCTCGACCCCCAGGCAATGGCCGACGCGGCCGCCGACACCGGGCTGGAGGTGCGGACCAACCGGCCGAAGGTGGTGGTGGTGGCCGGGCTGGCCGGCGGCACCGGGTCCGGGATGCTGTTCGACCTGGCCTACCTGGTGCGGGCCAAGCTGCGGAAGCTCGGCTACCACGACCCGGACCTGACGGCCGTGCTGCACCTGCCGGCCGAGGACGCGGTGTCCACCCCGGCCGCCCAGGCGAACGTGTACGCCGCCCTGACCGAGCTGAACCACTTCACCCGGGCCGACACCACCTTCACCCACTGGCCGGACGACCGCGCGTGCGACCCGGCCCCGCCGTTCGCCGCCGTCTACCTGGCCGCCGGGCTGCCCCACCCGCCGGCCGCCGTCGGCAGCGGCAGCATGGGCACCACCCCGTTCACCGGCGGCCGACGCAGCGGGTCGCTGACGGTACCGATGGGCAGCGGCGTCCGCCGGGATCCGCGGCGGTCGGGCGTGCTGGCCCCGCCGCCGGCGGGTCCGGCCAACGGCCCCGACCCGGCCGAGGTGACGGCCACCTGGCTACGGCTGCACCTGCTCACCCCGGTCGGCCGCACGGCCGACGACTTCCGCCCGCCGGTGCCGGCCGGCGGCGTGACGGTGCGGGCGGCCGGCCTCACCCGCTGGGGCTGGCCGCGGGCCGAGGTGGTTGCGCGGGTGGCCCGGGTGATGGCCCCGGTGTTGGTCCACCACTGGGTGACGCCCGACCCGGCCCGGGAGGGGTCGCTGGCGGCCGGCTGGGTGACCGGCCTGTGGACCCGGTTGGGGCTGGACCCGGACAAGCTGGCGGCCCGGTTCCGGGCCGAGGCGGACGAGGCGGCCGGCACCCCGCTGGCCGACCAGGTGGCCGCCGCCACCGAGGCCGCCGCCCCCCGCGGCTGGCTGGCCCGCACCCCCGACCCGAACGTGGTGGCCGCGGCCGCCGGCCGGCTCACCCACCTGCTCGGCCGGCCGCAGGCCCAGCCGGGCAAGCAGCCGGTGCCGGTGGAAGAGTCGCTGGCGGCCGCCGCCGACGCGGCCGCCGCCGACGCCCTGGGGGAGCTGTCGCACGCCCTGCCCGGACTGGTGGAGAACCCGCAGTTCCGGCTGGCCGGGGCCGAGGAGGCGTGCCGCCGGCTGCTCTTCCTGCTCGACCAGGTGACCGCCCACGCCCAGAAGCTGGCCGGCCAGGCCCAGCAGGCGGCCATCACCAGCCTGGACCAGCTCGCCCTGGTCGGCAGCGTCCACAAGAACCTGAAGAAGCAGACGGCGGCCGAGGTGACGGCGGCCCTGACCGGCTACCCGGCGGCCCAGCTCGACTACCTGCTCCACCTGGCCGCCCTGCGGGTGTACCACGCCCTGACGGACCAACTGAAGATGCAGGCACAGGAGGTCGGCCGGTTCCGCCAGCGGCTGGAGGCGCACCAGCCGTTCCTGGCCCTGGAGGCCGACGAGCTGGCCGGCGGGCCGGCCCCGGGGGACTGCCTGCCGGCCGGCTGTACCACCGTCGAGGACGCTGCCCAGACGTTCCTCAAGAGCCTGACCGACGACGACCTGACGGCCCTCGACGCCCGGGTGCAGGCCGGGCTGGAGCGGACCTTCGGCGGGCTGTACCAGGCGTGCTTGAACTCGGCCGACGGCCCGGACCGGACGCTCGCCGTGCTGCGGGCCGAGACCCGGCTGTACTTGAACGACCGGCTCGGCGAGGCCGACCTGGCCGGCATGGTGCGGCGGCGGTTCGGCACCGACGCCGGCCTGGCCGACGGGTTGCACCGCGGCCACGCCGCCGCCGCCGCCGAGCTGGCCGCCGGGCCGTGGGTCGGTCAGGAGGTGTGCGTGTTCGCCGCCCCGCCGGGGGCGGCCGGCGAGCCGCTGCGGCGGATCGCCGCTGGCGTGCTGCCGGCCAGCCAGGCGGTGGCCGAGACGCCCGACGAGGCGGCGGTGGTGCGGGAGATGGTGGGCGTGCCGCTGACCGCCGTGCCGCACCTGGGGCCGGCCTGGCGGGCCGCCGCCGCGGCGGCCGAGTGCAGCCCGTACAGCCGGGCCGACGTGGCCCAGTGGGCGGACGTGGACGCGGACTGATTGTTGTAGGGTGGTGCCGAGTCTTCCAGGCCCACCGTCGGGTGATGGTTCCGCACGGTGGGCCTGGAAGACTCGGCACCACCCTACAACAGACCCGTGTCCCCCTTCACCGCCGTCCTCGGCGCCTTCAACGGCCCGCTCGACCTGCTCCTACACCTCGTCCAGCGGGACGAGGTGGACGTCCGCGACATTTCGCTCGCCCACCTCTGCGACCAGTACCTGGCTTACCTCACGGACCTGAAAGAAGTCGGGCTGGAGCTGGCCGGCGAGTTCCTCGTCACCGCCGCGTCGCTCATGGAAGCGAAGGTGAAAACGCTCCTGCCGGCCGCCCCGGAGCCGGCCGCCGACGCCGCCCCGGACCCCCGCCGGGAGCTGGTGCGGCAGCTTTTGGAGTATCGCAAGACGAAGGTGGCGGCGGCTGCACTGGAGGAACTGGCGGCGACCCAGGCCACCCGCCGGCCGCGGGTCGCCCCGGACGAACCGTCAGACCCGAACGCCCCGGTGGTGCGGACGGTCGAGCTGTGGGACTTGGTGGCGGCGTTCGCCCGGCTGGCCCGTGAAACCCGGGCCGACGCCCCACAGGTGGTGGCCGACGACACGCCCCAGCACGTTTACGAGGCCGAGGTGCGACGGCGGTTGGGAACGGCCGGCCGGCTCGGGTTTACCGACGTGTTCGCCCCGCCCCGGCACCGCGGCCGGCTGCTCGGGCTGTTCCTGGCGATCCTGGAGTTGGTCAAAGGACACGTGATCGGGCTGGAACAGCCCGAGCCGTTCGGCGAGATTTGGCTGGTATGGCTGGGAAACGGACCACCAGCGGAAGGCGAGCGGCCGGCGTGAGCCGGTCCGGTCCGGGAACCCCCGGACCGGACCGGCTCACGC
>JAYVUZ010000140.1:0-34279 GCA_043787415.1 Fimbriiglobus sp.
TCGATGCCCAGGTCGGCGTCGAGCTGCATGGCCGGGTCGAGGAGTCCGGCCGGGTAGCCGGTCTTCTCGGCCACCACCTCCAGCAGCACCCGCTCCACCACATCGGCGGGGTTGGGCTTGGCGACCGGGGCGGGAGCGGGCTTGGCCGCCGGCACGGCCGGCTTGACCACCATCACCGGCGGGGCCACCGGGGCGGCCGGCGTGAGAACCGGGGCGATTACGGGCGGCGGCAGACTGGCCACCGGGGGCAGCGGCGTCGGGGCGACTAGACCCGTCCCGCCGATCAGCGCCTGCTGCTGGCCGACCAGGGCGAACAGGGTCCGCTGGGCCTGCTCCTGCGACTCCAGGAACTGCTTGTGCAGCCGGGCCGTCTGCTCCTGCAACTGCTGGAGCGCGGCCAGTGTCTGCTGGGTGAGGCTGAGCGCCTGGCCGAGGGCGTCGGAAGTCGGCGGGGGGGACATCGCGGTCTCGGCGGGCGGAAGTTCTGGTTGGCGAACGGGTTCCGTCCCGACGACGGCTCGCGTCGGCGGGCGGCTCGGGCGGGCCGGTCGCGGGGTCATCACGTTCGCCCCGCCGACCGGGACCGTGTGCCCGGCCGGCTCCGGGGCCGGACGGCAGCTGCTGCCCGCCTCCCAGGCGGACAGGTTGACGGCGTGCCCGCGGGCGCTCAGCCTGGCCAGCAAACTTGCCAAGTCTAGCATACCCGGCCGCTTGGCGCCGGCCGGACCGACCGCTACCGTCAGAAAATCCGGCACTCCCGCGTCGGCGAGGGTGGCTTCGGCCAGCTTGCTGAGCACGCCGCCGGGGCCGACTTCGACGAACGTCCGCACCCCCGTCTCGGCCATCGCCCGCACCGTGTCGGCGAACCGCACCGGCCGGGCGAGCTGGCCGCCGAGCAGGTCGCGGCACAGGCCGGCGTCGTCCGGGTACGGCTGGGCGGTGGTGTTGGCGTACACCGGCCGCCCCTCGCCGCTGACGCGGACCCCCCGCAGGGAATCCCGGAACGGCCAGCTCGCCTGGGCCACGAGCGGGCTGTGGAAGGCCGCCGCCACTGGCAGTCGGACGGCTTTCACCTTCTGGGCCTTGAAGGCCACGGCCGCCGCGTCGATGTCGGCCGTGGCCCCGGACAACACGGTTTGTGTCGGGCTGTTCTGGTTAGCCACCACCACTTTGAGGCCCAGCTCGGCGACGGTCTGTTCCACGTCGGCCTGTGCGGCGACCACAGCCAGCATGGCCCCGGCGTTGTCCCCGGCGGCGGCTTTCATCAGCTCGCCGCGGCGGCGGGACAGGGCGAACAGGTCTTCCGAAGTGATGCGGCCGGCGGCGGCCAGGGCCGGCAGTTCGCCGTAGCTGTGGCCGGCGAAGGCGGCGGCGTCCAGCCCGAAGCGGTTACTCAGCAGCCGCCAGGCGCCGAAGCTGACCGCACCGAGCGCCGGTTGGGCCACGTCGGTCGCGGTCAGCGCGGCGGCCTGCGTCTCGGCAGCGTCCGCGGCGAACGACCGCGGCGGGTAGACGAGGTCGCTGAGCCGCCGGCCGTCCGGCAGCGGGTCGTTGGCTTCCGCCAGGGTGTCGAGCAGTTCGGGGAACACGCACGCCAGGTCGCGGAGCATCCCCACCTGCTGCGACCCCTGGCCCGGGAACAGGACGCCGACGGTGCCGGCCGCCGGGCCGACGCCGTAGCTGGCCCCATCGGGGGTGTGCCAGCCACTCGCCGGCTTGGCCGCGAGTTCGCCGCGGGCGCCGGCCAGCAACTTCGCCAGGTCGGTGCGGGTGCGGTGGGCGACCAGCACCAGCCGGGTGGGGGCGTCGTGAGCGAACGTGCCACGGGACGCCTCGGCGGCGCGGGCGAAGCCGTTCCAGTCGCCCGGCACCGCGTCGAGAGCAGTGCGGACCGCGTCGGCGGTACCGGACAGGGCGAGTATCTCGACCGACCCGTCCCAGTCGGTTTCCTGTTTGGTGCCGGTGTGTTCTTCGAGCACCGCGTGGAAATTGCTGCCGCCGAACCCGAAGGCGCTGAGCGCCGCCCGCCGGGGGTGGTCCGGGCGAGGCAACCACGGCCGCTTTTCGGTGTTGACGTAGAACGGCCCGTCGCCGGCCAGCGGGCCGACCGGGGCACTCACCTTGAGCGTCGGCGGCAGGGTCTTGTAGTGCAGGGCCAGTGCCGCCTTGATGAGCGACGCGGCCCCGGCGGCGGCCTTGGTGTGGCCGATCATCGACTTCACCGACCCAACAGCAACACGCGGCGGGCCGTCCCCGTACACCGCCCGCAGGGCCGACGCCTCGACCGCGTCGCCCACCTTGGTGCCGGTGCCGTGGGCTTCAACCAGCTCGATGGTGTCTGGCGTCACCCCGGCCAGCTCGTAGGCGGTGCGGATGGCCTTCTGCTGCCCGGCGGCGCTGGGGGCATAGATGGCGGTGCCCTTGCCGTCGCTGGACGACCCGATCGACTTGATGACCGCGTACACCCGGTCACCAGCCGCCTCGGCATCGCTCAGCCGCTTCAGCACCACCACGCCGACGCCTTCGCCCAGAATGGTGCCGTCCCCGTCGGCGTCGAACGGCCGGGCGTCCCCGGTCGGCGAAAGCGCCGGTGTCTTGGAGAAGCACATGTACATGAAAATGTCGTTGAACGTGTCCACCCCGCCGGTCACGGCCACGTCCGACCGGCCCGCTTGTAGCTCCAGGGCGGCCAGGTGTACGGCGCTCAGCGACGAGGCACACGCGGCGTCCACCACGCAGTTGGTCCCGCCCAAGTCCAGCCGGTTGGCGATGCGGCCGGCCACCACGTTGCCGAGCAACCCGGGGAAGCTGTTCTCCTGCCACGGCACGTAGCTGTCGGCGATCCGCTGGCAGGCGTCCGCGGCCGCGTCGTCGGGGATGCCGGCCTCCTGCATGGCCTTCTTCCACCGCGGGTGGCCGAGCCGTGCCCCCAGGGGGATGACCAGCTCCAGCGTGCCCGTCACGCCCAGGATGACCGACACCCGGTTGCGGTCGGTGGTGCCGCCCTTGTCGGTGAACCGCACGTTCGCATCTTCGAGCGCCCGCTTGGCCGCGACGAGGCCGAGCAGTTGCGACGTGTCGGTGGCCTCCAGGTCGCGGGGGGCGATGCCGAACTCGAGCGGGTCGAACGCCACCGGCGACAGGAACCCGCCGCGGCGGGCGTAGGTCATGTCCGGCCGCTTCGGGTCCGGGTCGAAGTAGTCGTCCGGGTTCCAGTGGCTGGCCGGGATGTCGCCGATGCCGTCCACCCCGTCCCGGCAGTTGGCCCAGTACGCGCCTGGGCCATCCGCCTTCGGGAACAGGCAGCCGATGCCGACGATGGCCAGCGGTTCAGTCTTCAACGTCGTCCCACCCTCGTGACAGATTCATTGCGGCTAACCGACGCCGCCCAACCGTGCGTCCAACTCGTCGGCCGGCACCGGCCCGGCCGGGAACCACGCCGCCGGCAACTCCACCCCTTGCTGCCGGGCCGCCTGACGCCGCAGGTGCAGCGCCGCCCCGAACAGCAGTTGCCCGGCCACCGCGACGGCCGTCCGCCCGGCAGGTGGTTCGAGGTGGCTGCCCTTCACCCACTCGTTGAACGCCCCCATGCCCGGCCCGCACCACACCTGATAATCCAGCAGGCGGTCCGGGTCGCCGGCGTTGGCCCACCGGCTGCTCAGCCCCAGATACCAGCGGAAGCACAGGGCCATGCGGTGCTTCGGGTCCTTCTCGGCTTTGGGCAGCAGGGTCGGGTCGCGGTCGGCCCAGAATGCCCGTGTGATGTCCCACACCTGATCGAAACTCTGCTTGAACAGGGTTTTCTCGACGGTGGCCCGGTCGGCGGCCGGCACCGCCTCCCACGACGCGTTGGCCCGGTACAGTTCGTACAGCTTGGCCGCCCGCATGGCGAACATGGTGCCCCGCTTGAGCACCTGCACTTTCACGCCCATCTCGAACATGTCGGCGGCCGGGGCCATCGCCACGTCGGCTTGCCCCGCCTCGGCAAGCATCTTCCGTACCGGGTCGCTGGACCCGCTCTCGACGCACGCCTGGTTGACCGACCCGGTGACGACGTAGGCCGCCCCCATGCTGAACGCCGCTGCTACAGCCGCCGGGGTAGCGATACCACCGGCGAGGCCGACCCGCACCGCCCCGGCGAAGCCGAACTGCTGGCCCAGCCGGTCGCGGAGTGCCAGTAGCGTCGGCAGCAGGGTGATGGCCGGGCGGTTGTCGGTGTGCCCGCCGCTGTCGGCCTCGGCGGTCAGGTCGTCGCACAGCGGCACCCGCTTGGCCAACTCGGCCTGCTCGGCGGTGACGTGCCCGGTGGCGACCAGCGGGGCCACTAGCCGGTCCGGGGCCGGCGACAGGAACCGTGTGGCCACCTCGGTGCGGCTCACCTTCGCAATGATGCGGTTGCCGACCGTCACCCCGCCGTCGGCTCCACGGCTCAGCCCGGCGAGGCGGTAGCGGACGACGGCCGGCGTGAGGTCGAGGTACGCCGACGCCTCCACCCGCGTCACCCGGCGATTCAGATACAGGTCAGCGACGGCCATCTCGTGGGCCGGCTCGTTGGGGGAGTGAATCAGGTTGAAACAGGCCCCACCCAGGCCGAGCGCGTCTCCGATTTCCGTGATGGCGGCGTCCACTCGGGCGACACTCAGCCCGGCCGCCCCGAAACTGCCCAGCAGCCCCGCCTTGCCTAGCGTCACCACCAATCGGGCGGACGCGATGCCGTTGGCCATCGCCCCGGCCAGGTAGCTGAACCGCACCCCGTGGGCGTCGCGGAAGCCGGCGTCGCCGAGCCGGTCGGGCGGCAGCGGCGGCAACCAGGCGACGCACTCTGGTGCGGTCGGCCCGACCCGGCGGAGGTCCAGCCCGGCCGGAGTGCGGACCACGGCGACGGCCGACCGCAGGTCGGCGAGCAGTGCGGAAGCGGCGGTCGGGTCGGTGACGAACGGGAGGGCCGAAGGCATTTCGATTAGCTTACGTCGGCGGGCCGGTGTGAACACCCGGAAACGGACGCCCGGGGCGACGCCACTCGCCGGTATCAGAACAGGTTGCACCGGCTGCCAAAGGCGGAGGTGAGGGCGAGCTGACCGGCGTTGGTGAACCCGACGTTGCGGATGTCCAGGGTGCGGAATGGCACCACCCGCCCGAGCCGGTCGGCCAACTCGTAAGCAGCCGGGTCGAAGAGGTGGTTGCCAGTTAGCGCCAGCCGAACCAACCGGCGCGGCAGGCCCGTGTTGAGCAGGGCCACCACGCCGGCATCGGACAGACTGTTCCACGACAGATCGAGTTCGCGGAGGGCGGGGAAGCTGCCAGGCGGCACGAGCGTCGGCACGTCGTCGTCCGTCAGCTCGCAAAAGCCGAGGTCGAGGGTGGCCAGTCGGTGGAGCCGGCCCAGTGTGGTGGCGACGCGGCCGACCCGGGCGTCGAGCGGCAGCCGGTCGGCGGCGGCGGCTCCGGGGGCCAGCACACTCACCCCGGTGACGCAGCCGAGGAGGGCGGAGCCGAGGAATTCGTCCAGCCGGTCGGCGACGTGCGCGACCGTCACCCGCGGCGGCGGCACCCGAGCGTCGAGCCGGTCGGCCAAGTCGAGGAACACGTCTACCGACAGCGTCACCTCGGCCAGGAACCCCCGCTCCCAGACCACGTCCACCGGGTTGTCCGGCAAGTCCGCCAGGTCGCCGACCAACTCGGCCCGGTGGTGGTCGAGCAGTTCCTGTTGCCGCATCCACAGGTGGACGGATCGCTCCCGCTGCCACTGTGGCACGTCGGCCAGCCCCGCAATCCGGCACTGGAGGCGGACGAACTCGGCCCGGACGGCGTGGCTGTGGTCGTCCAGCCAGTCGGCGTACACGAGTCGCGGCAGGTCGTCGGCCGGGTCGGCGGCGACGGCGGCCAGCAGGGCGGATTCGTCGGCGGACATGACCCAATCTTAGGCGAGCGGCCGGCGTGAGCCGGTCCGGCCTGGCGGGTGAAGTAGCGAACACACTGCGCCCAAAAGCCCGGACCGGCTTACGCCGGCCGCTCGCCTGGATACGGTCAATTCGCCTAAATTACGCGACTCACCACGCACTTCAGGTACCCGCCCTCCCGCGCCGCGATGCTCACCGGATGGTCCGGGGCCGGGCCGCGGCGTTCCAGAATCTGCACGTCCCGCCGGCTCTCGGTCACCGCCTGGGCGATCACGTCCTCGAAGTCGGCGAGCGTGACGAGGCCGGTGCAGCAGCAGCTCACCAGGAGGCCGTCGCGGTCGAGCAGCTTGAGCGCCTGCTTGTGCAGCTTGCGGTAGCCCTGCATGGCCTTGGGCAGGGCGGCCCGGTTGCGGGCGAACTTCGGCGGGTCCAGCACGATCAGGTCGTACTTCTTGCCGGCCGTCACCAGGCCGTCCAGGTGTCTGAACACGTCGGCATGGTGGGTGGTGATTTGGCCTAGCCCGTTCAGCACGGCGTTCCGCTCGACCAGCTTCAGGGCCGGCTCGGAAGCGTCCACGCACTCCACGGAAGTGGCCCCGCCCTTGGCCGCGTACACCCCGAAGCCGCCGCTGTAGCTGAAGGCGTCCAGCACCCGCCGGCCGGCGGCCAGTTGGCGAACCACCAGCCGGTTGTCCCGCTGATCCAGGTAGTAGCCGGTCTTCTGGCCTTCCGCCAGGTTCACGGCGAACTGGAGGCCGTTCTCCTCAATCAGGATTTCCGCCGGCGGCGGGCCGCCGCTGAGCGGGCCGTCCGTCAGGGTGACGCCTTCCAGTTGGCCGATACCCTTTTCCGTGCGGAGGTAGATGCCGGCCGGCTGGAGCAGTTCCGTCAGGATGTCGGTGAGCATCTGCCGCCGCTCGGCCAGGCCCAGGCTGGTGAACTGCACGCTCAAATGGTCGGCGTAGCGGTCCACCACCAGCCCCGAGAGCTGGTCGGCCTCGCTGAACACCACCCGGTAGGCCGACTGCGGCGACTTGTTCAGGTGCAACCCGTGGTGCCGCAAGCTGATGGCGCGTTCCAGCCGGGTCTTGAAGAAGTGGCGGTCGAGCGGCACCGCCTCGTCCCAGGAGTACAGCCGGGCGACGATCTTGGACTGGCGGTTGAACAGCCCGCGGGCCACGAACTTGTTGGCGTCGGTGCGAACGTCGACCACCGACCCGTCCGGCGGGCCGCCGCTGACCGCCTGGACGGAGCCGGCGAACACCCACGGGTGGCGGGCGAAGAACGGCTGCACCCGCTGGGCCTTCAGGACGACGGTGCCGGCGACTTCGGAGGACATGGGTTTTCCGTAGGGTGGTGCCGAGTCTTCGAGGCCCACCGGCGGGCGCTTGCACTCGTACGGTGGGCCTCGAAGACTCGGCACCACCCTACGAAAGACGGTCAGACGCCCTGCTGCACCCGGCCGATGTACGCCAGGGTGCGGGCGGTCGGAGTCGGCTCGCTGACGGCGGCCAGTAGAGCTTTCACCCGCAGCAGCAGTTCGGCCTTCGTCACCGGGCGAGTCACGAAGTCGTCGGTGCCGGCATCGACCGCCCGTTCCACGTCGGTCGGCTGGTCCAGGGCCGTGACCATGAGGATGCCGATGCCGCGGGTGGCCGGGTCGGCCCGCAGCCGCCGGCACACCTCGAACCCGCTGACTTTCGGCATCATCACGTCGAGCAGGATCAGGTCCGGCAGCCAGTCCCGGGCGACGGCCAGCGCCTCCTCGCCGTTGGCGGCCAGGCGGGTGTCGTACCCGCTGCCGTCCAGGTGGGCGTCGAGCAGTTCGGCGTTCGGGCCGTGGTCGTCGGCGATCAGGACGCGGGGCATGTCCGCTATCATACACGCCCGGCGAGCCGCCGGCCGGCCGCTGTCCCTCTAAGGGGTACGATTGGGTCGGCCGGGCGGTCTGTATTGACCGCGTTTTCCGACCGTCTTACAGTACCCGAACTGACTCCGCTCGCCGACCGAGGTTCGCCGCCGATGGCCACCGCTACCGCCCGCCCGGGGATCGACTCCAGCATCCTGGACAAGATCGGCGACCGCCTGAATGGGGTGGTGGAAGGCAGCATCGGGTTCGTCACCCGGCTGTTCGGCACGGCCAACGACCGGGCCGTGCGGGGCCTCGGCTACATCCGGTCCAAGCACGCCGCCGCCCACACCGTCACCCCCGGCAGCCTGCTGGACAAGGTGAACGCGATCGAAGACGGGATGAAGGCCCTGAGCGACGACGAGTTGCGCGGCCTGAGCGTCGGCTACCGCGAGCGGGTGGCCAAGGGCGAGCCGCTGGACGCCCTCATGCCGGAGGCGTTCGCCGCCTGCCGGGAGGCCGGCCACCGCAGCAAGGGGATGCGGCACTACGACGTGCAGATTGTGGGCGGGGCCATCCTGCACGGCGGCAACATCGCCGAGATGGTGACGGGGGAGGGCAAAACCCTGGTGGCCACCCTGTCGGCGTACCTCAACTGCCTGGCCGGCAAGGGCACCCACGTCATCACGGTGAACGACTACCTGGCCCGCCGCGACTGCGAGTGGATGCTGCCGATCTACAACGCCCTCGGGGTGTCGGCGGCGTTCATCCAGAGCGACATGGACCCGGCGACGCGCCGGCACGCTTACGAGTGTGACATCACTTACGGGACGGCCAGCGAGTTCGGGTTCGACTACCTCCGCGACAACATGAAGCCGGCCCGGCACGACGACGAGGAGTTCGACCCGTACTGGCGGCAGTGCCAGCGGACACCGTTGCACTACGCCGTGATCGACGAAGTGGACAACATTTTGATCGACGAGGCCCGGACGCCGCTCATCATCAGCGGGCCGGCCCACACCGACATCCGCAACTACGAACAGGCCGACGAGATCGCCCGCAAGCTGACCGACCTGGAGCGGAAGAGCCGCAACGACCTGAAGGCCGGCGGCACGGTGGTGTTCCAGGGCAAGGAGGGGGACGACCTGCCGGTGCTGGCCCCGGCCGACCCGTCCAAGGTGGACCCGCAGAGCCCGCCGCCCAAGGGCGTGTACTTCGAGATCAAGGAGAAGGAGCGGAGCTGCCATCTGACCGACGCCGGGGTGCGGGAGGCCGAACGCCTGGCCGGGGTGGAGAGCTTCTACACGGCCGGCAACATGGAGTGGCCGCACCTCATCGACAACGCGCTGAAGGCGCACCACCTGTACCACAAAGACCGCCAGTACATGATCGCCCCGGACCCCCGGGAAGACAATCAGCTCGGCATTATCATCATCGACGAGTTCACCGGCCGGGCCATGTTCGGCCGACAGTGGTCGGACGGTTTGCACCAGAGCGTCGAGGCGAAGCACCGCCGCGAGGGCGTGCAGATCAAGCAGGAGACGCAGACGCTGGCCACGGTGACGCTCCAGAACTTCTTCAAGCTGTACGGCAAGCTGTCCGGCATGACCGGGACGGCCATGACCGAGGCCAACGAGTTCTGGAAGATTTACAAGCTGGACGTGGTGGCCGTGCCGACCAACCAGCCGCTGCGGCGGCTCAACCTGCCCGACCTGGTGTACAAGACCGAGAAGGACAAGTGGGACGCGGTGCTGGCCGACATCACCGAGGTCCACGCCACCGGCCGGCCCATCCTCATCGGCACCACCGACGTGGCCAAGTCGGAGAAGCTGTCGGTCCTGCTCCGCAAGAAGGGGGTCAAGCACGAGCTGCTCAACGCCAAACCGGAGAACGTCGGCCGGGAGGCGGAAATCGTGGCCCAGGCCGGCCGGCTGAAGGCCGTGACCATCAGCACGAACATGGCCGGCCGCGGCACCGACATCATCCTCGGTGGCAACCCGGAGACACTGGCCTGGGCGCGTTTGTCCAAGCTGAACGACCCCGACGGCCGGCCGCTCTATCCGACCCGGCTGGAGGTGCCCAACGACATCTGGCGGCAGACCATCACGGGCATCGAGCAGGCCGAGAAGATGAAGGAGGAGGGCCGGCAGGTGGCCGAGATGGGCGGCCTTCACATCGTCGGCACCGAGCGGCACGAGAGCCGTCGCATCGACAACCAGCTCCGCGGCCGGGCCGGCCGTCAAGGCGACCCGGGCAGCGGCCGGTTCTACCTGGCCCTCGAAGACGAACTCATGCGCCTCTTCGGCGGCGCCCGCCTACAAGCGGTGATGAACAACCGCTGGATCGGCATGGCCGACGGCGAGGCGCTGGAGTCCGGGATGCTGACCAAGCAGATCGAGAAGGCGCAACGCCGGGTCGAAGAGTACCACTTCGACCAGCGGAAGAACCTGCTCGACTACGACGAGGTGATGGACCACCAGCGGAAGCGGACGTACGGCGCCCGCCAGGCCATCCTCGACGGCCGCAACCCGCGGGCCATGCTGCTGGACATGATCGACGCCCAGGTGGCGAGCGCCGTCGAGCGGTACACCGACCCGAACTACGGGCCGAGCAGCTTCGCCCAGTACGCCTCCGGCGAGTTCGGCGTCGAGCTGGACCCGGCCGACTTCCGCGGGGCCACCTACACCGAGGCCGTCCGCATCGCCCAGGACCGGGCCAGCCAGGCCGCCCCGACCTTCGTTCAAGAGCTGATGGACGAGAACCTGAACCCGGACGAAGACCCGAAGGACTGGAAGTGGCTGGAGCTGGCCCGGGCCGTGGCCGCCCGGTTCAAGCTGGACATCAGCGACCGCAACCTGAAGCCGAAGGGCCGGGACGGGCTGGACGAGTTCCTGCTGGCCGAAGCTGACAAGGCCATCGAGGCCACCGACCTGACCGGCGGCAAGCGGTTCCTCGCCCTCACCTACGGGGCCGAGAGTCTGGCCGACTGGGCGCGGCAGAAGTTCGGGCTGAAGGTGGCCCCGGTCGAGCTGCGGGACAAGGACGGGGCGGAGCTGCTGGCCGTGCTGCGGGGCAAGGTGCGGGAAGCGTACCGGGCCAAGGACGTGGAGTTCCCGGTGCAGGTCGGGCTGTACGCCTTCCTGCCGGAGAAGGTGCGGGCCGACCGCCGGCCGGACCGCGACCAGTTGTTCCGGTTCCTCGTCACCCGGTTCGCCGGCAGCCCGGTGTCGGTGAGCGAGGAGACGGTCCGCACGGAAATGCGGTCCAAAATCAAGGACCAGATGCAGGCGGCCAGCAAGGGCCTCATGCCGGCAGCCGACTACCCGGAGATCGACGCCCATCTGGACGAGGCGCTGAGCGGGGCGGCCGTGGCCGAGCCGGGGGACGTGGCCGAGATCGTCGAGTGGAGCAAGCGGGAACTCAAGCTCGACGTGGACGCCGACCGGCTGGCCGGCCGGCAGCGGGAGGGCATCCGGGACGTGATGCTCAACCTGTACGACCAGAAGTACCGGCCCGAGATGAAGGACGCCGAGCGGCGGCTGGTGCTCGACCAACTGGACAACGCCTGGAAGAGCCACCTGCTGACGATGGACCACCTCCGCAGCACGGTCGGGCTAGCGGGTTACGCCCAGGAAGACCCGAAGATCGTGTACAAGCGGGAGGGCATGAAGCTGTTCGACAGCATGTGGGACGGGGTGCAGGACCGCGTCACCGAGGGCGTGTTCCGCATGGAAGACGTGGGCGACGAGCAGGTGCGGAACGCCCTGTGGGCCACCCAGCGGGCGGTCCACTCGCAGGCGGTGTCGGCCGTCAAGGTGCAGGCGGTGACGGCCGCCCAGCAGGAGCAGCAGATGACCACCAACGCCGGCGGCGGCGAGCCGAAGAAGGTGGAGACGATCCGCAACGTCGGGGCCAAGGTGGGCCGGAACGACCCGTGCCCGTGCGGCAGCGGCAAGAAGTACAAGAACTGCCACCAGAAGGGCGAGGGGAAGTAGCCGAGCCTGTGGGTGAGAGTTAGCCTCCTGAAGCCCACCCAATGCAACGGGTGGGCTTCGTTTTTTGAGAGAGACGGACGACGTGTTAGACGAGTGGCACCAACACTTCGCCGGGTGTGAGCCGGTCGCACACCGACTCCGGGCATCGTTTTCGGACCGCTGGGTGCGTTTCCACAGTTTGCCCGAGTCGAAGCGTTACCCCAAGAACGTGGCCGAGTACGCTATGGTGCTCGACCGCCACAACCGCGTTCTCGGCGAACTCGCCCAAACGGGGAGACCCGTCATCCTGCTGACGACCGCGTACTCCGACACTTCGCAGCCGGTCCAACGTCAGCCCGAGTGGCAGGCATTGGACCCGACAGCCTTGCCGTGGCGGACTGTTCCGATGCACGAAGTTGATGGCGGGGACTTCGTCGACCCCACCTACTGGCACGTGTCCGCCAGCGTGTGGGAGTGGCAGCCTGGCGTGTTCGATGCTGTGGTCCGGTTGGTCGCGGACGACGTGGCGGCGAACGTCATGATCGTGGCCGCCGACTGCCGGTGGCTGCTGCACCCTTACGACGGCGGCATGGATGTGATTGCTGAGTCGTCGGCCGTCCGGGACAACCTTAAGTTGCTATATCCTCAGTGGCTTTCGCCTCGGCCGGATGGGATGTGACGACCCCTCGGCCATCGGGTACACTGCCGCCTACATGCCCGTCGTCCTCGACTGCCTGTACCTGCTCGCCCTCGCCGCCTCGTTGCCGTGGCTGCTGTGGCGGTCGCTCCGCACCGGCCGCTACCGTTCTGGACTGCGGGCCAAGTTGCTCGGCCACCTCCGCGTTCCCCCCAACCCGCGGCCGACCGTCTGGTTCCACGGCGTCAGTGTCGGCGAAGTTCATCTGCTCGTTACACTGGTGGCGGCGTTCCGTGAGCGGCATCCCGGCTGGCGGGTGGTCGTCTCCAGCACCACCGACACCGGGCTTGCCGAGGTGCGTGCCCGCTTCCCCGACCTCACGGTAGTGCCGTACCCGTTCGACTTCTCGTGGGCCGTCGGTCGGGCACTCGACACGATCCGACCGCGGCTCGTGGTACTTGCCGAGAGCGAGTTGTGGCCGAACTTTCTGCACGCCGCCGCCCGGCGACGCATCCCGGTGGCGGTGGTGAACGCCCGGCTCAGCCCCCGCAGCTTCGCCCGCATGAGCCGGGTGGCCGGCCTCACCCGGTCGCTGCTACTGCGGCACATGTCGGTGTTCGCCGCCCAGGACGACGACACCGCCGGCCGGCTGCGACAACTCGGTGTCACGGGCGACCGGGTGAGCGTCACCGGCAGCGTCAAGTACGACGGGGCGGCCGGCGACCGCGACACGCCGAAGGCCGTCGCACTACGGGCGCTACTGACCCGCCGCGACGAACTGGTGTGGGTGGCCGGCAGCACCCACGCCCCGGAGGAAGCGATCGTCCTGGCGGCGTTCGCCCGGCTACGGTTGCGGTTCCCGACGCTGCGACTGGTGTTGGTGCCACGTCACCCGGACCGCTTCACCGAGGTGGCCGGGCTGGGCGACATGGTCCGCCGTAGCCAGCTCACAGGGCCGCCCGCCGCGATGCCGGCCGTCACCCTGCTGGACACGGTCGGCGAACTCGGGGCGGCGTGGGCACTGGCGGATGTCGGGTTCGTCGGCGGCACGCTGGACGGCAAGCGGGGCGGGCAGAGCATGATCGAGCCGGCCGGGTACGGGGTGCCGTGCGCGTTCGGCCCGCACGTCTGGAACTTCCGCACCGCCGCCCGCTGGCTGGTCGAGGCCGGCGGGGCGGTGCAGGTGGCCGACGCCGTGGAGATGGAAGAAGCCGTCGGCCGGCTGCTGGGCGATGCCGATGCCCGGCGGGCGATGGGCGACCGGGCGCGGAAGTTAGTGCGACGGCAGCAGGGGGCGACCGGACGAACGCTCGACGTGTTGGACCGGCTGACGGCACGGTGAACCGTGCCCTACGGGGCGTCGGCCCGGACCACCAGCACCCGCTGCCGCACCCGGTCGGGGCCGGCGTCCAGGAACAGCGCCCGGCCGAGGGTGTCGCCGGGGTCGGCGGTGGTGCCCACCACCAGGTAGTCGCCGGCGGCCAGCGTCACCTCGAACCCGAGGGCCGGGAACGCCTCCCGCCGTCGCTGGTCGTCGCGGGTCAGGCCGTCGGCCGTCAGCCGGACGCCGAGTTCCTTGTCGCCGTGCTGGGCGATCGGCTCCAGCCGCAGTTTTACCCCCCCCCCCCCGGCCGGCCCGCCGGTGACAATCAGCCCGCACTCGGCGGCGGTCATGGCCAGCGGGGTGCCGGGGCCGGTCAGGTCGGCGTAGTGGGCCAGCTCAACACGTTCGAGCTGGCCGTTCAACGGGATTACCTTCGCCACGTCGGCCGGCAAGGTGCGGTGGGTGCCGTGGCGGTAGGTGGCGTCGTTGGCCAGCAGGGCGTCGAACCGCACCGGCTTCAGCCCGCTCAGCACCCCGACCCGCAGGCCGTTGCGGAGCAGCAGGCCGCTCTGCCGGTGCGTGAGTGGGTCGGCGGCGTCCCGCCAGAGCTGGTCGGTCAGGTACGGGTCGCCGGGCGGCAACTCGATGAGGCCGGTGGTCAGGATGACGCCGGTGGTCGGCGGCACCGGCGGCCTGTGAGCCGTGGCCGGTACGGCGTCCGTCGAGACGCAGCCGGCGCAGAGCAGGATTAGCAGGCCGACCGGCCGCATGTGGTGTCCCCCAGGTGGGGCATCTACCCGGCGGCGGGCGGCGTGTCAACCCGCCCCCGCTCGCTGCGGGCCACGAACACGGCCGTCGTCAGGTCCGCCTGGACGTTCACCGCCGTGCGGCACATGTCCAACAGGCGGTCCACCCCAAGGACGATCAGGATGGCCCCTTCCGGCACGCCGAACTGAGCCAGGATGAGGCCGATGAGCGGCAGCGACCCGCCGGGCACCCCGGCCATGCCCGTCGCCGTCAGCACGCACAGGGAGAGAGCCACCAGTTGCTCGTTCAGGGCCATGTCTCGGCCGTACACCTGGCATAGGAACAGCACCGTCACCGCCTCGAACAGGGCGGTGCCGTTATGGTTCATGCTGGCACTCAGCGGCAGAACGAACCGGGCCACCCGCGGCGGCACCCCGAGGTCGTCCTCGGCGTTCTGGATCGCGGTGGGCAGGGTGGCCGACGACGAGCTAGTGCTGAAAGCTGTCACCAGCGTCACCTGGGTCTTGCGGAAGAAGTCGAGTGGGTTCATGCCGCCGAGCACCCGCACCAGCACCGGCAGCACGACGCACAGGTGCAGGGCCAGGCCGGCCAGCACCGTCAACATGAACGCCAGAAGGGCGACTAGGAAGTTTGCCCCGAACTCGGCCGTAGTGGCAAAGAGCAGGGCGAACACTGCGTACGGAGCCAGCCCCATGGCCGTGCGGATGACGAAGTCGGTGACGGCCGTCACCCCTTCCAAAAAGTCGGTCAGCGGCTTGGAGTAAATCGAATCGATGCGGGTAAGGGCGATGCCAACCAGGATGGCCGTGAAGATGACGGACAGCATCTTTTTGTCGGTAAACGCCTGGAGCGGGTTCTTGGGTACGATGTCGTTCACTAGCGTGTCCAGGGCGAAAGACGGCGGTTTGACTGCCCCGCCGGCAGCCATTTTCTTCTGGGCATCGTCCTTCAGCTTCTCCCGCGTCTCGACGCTCATCCGCTCGCCCGGCCGGATCACGTTGACCAGCGTCAGTCCGATGGCGGCGGCGCAGGCGGTCGTCACCAGGAAATAGGTGAGCGTCTTGACGCCCACCCGGCCCAGGTTGGCGGTGCCGCCGAGCTTGGTGACGCCGACGGCCAGGGAGGCGAACACCAGCGGGATGATGGGCAGGAAGAGCAGGTTGAGGAACACCTGGCCGACCGGCCGGACCAGATACTTGAGCAGCCACTCGACGGCCGCCTGGTCGAGTAATCCGCGGGCCACGAGGGCGTTGGTGAGCGACCCGAGCGCCGCCCCCAGCACGAGGCCGATGAGGACGCGGGTGTGGGAGACGGTGCTGTGGGCGGCCATACCCAGCGTTGTATCCTGGCGAGCGGCGGGCGTAAGCCCGTCCGGCCCGGGGGTAATCGGCCACATCCCGTTGACCCCCGGGCCGGACGGGCTTACGCCCGCCGCTCGCCAGGATACAACACGCGGATGTTCGACCTCCTCATCCGCAACGGCCGGCTGATCGACGGCAGCGGCTTGCCGTGGGTGCTGGCCGATGTCGGCGTGGTCGGCGACCGGGTGACGGCCGTCGGCCGGCTCGACCGGGCCACCGCAACGACGGTCATCGACGCCGCCGGCAAGGTGGTGTGCCCGGGATTCGTGGACGCTCACGTGCATGGCGACCTGCCGCTGTTGAGCGACCCATTGCACGACCCCGCCGTCCGCCAGGGGGTGACGACGTACATCGTGGGGCAAGACGGGGTGGCGTTCGCCCCGGCCGGCCCCGACACGATGCGGCACATGCGGCGGTACACGGCCGGGTTCAACGGCCTGCCGCCGGCCGGCTTCCCCGAGTCGCTGGATGTCGACGGCTTCCTACGCCTGCACGACCGACGGTCGGCGGTGAACGTGGCCACGCTGGTGCCCAACGGCAACGTCCGCCTGGAGGCGATGGGCCTGGCCGAGCGACCGCCGACGGCCGCCGAGCTGGCCCACATGCGGCGGCTGGTGCGGGCCGGCATGGAGCAGGGGGCGGTCGGGCTGAGCAGCGGCCTCGACTACGTCCCGAGCCTGTACGCCGACGCGGCCGAGCTGGCGGCGCTGTGCGAGGAGGTCGCCCCGTTCGGCGGGGTATACGTCACCCACATGCGTGGCTACTCGCCGGATGCGGCGCCGGCGGCACTGGCCGAGGTGTTCCAAATCGGCCGGGCGGCCGGGTGTGCGGTGCATGTGTCGCACTTCAACTGCCTGGCCGAGCAGACGGTGCCGCTGCTGGTGGCGTCCGGGGCGGACGTGACGTTCGACCTGTACCCGTACCTGTCTGGCAGCACCACGCTGGCCATGCTGACACTGCCAACGGCCCTGAACGCCGGCGGAGTGGACGCGACGCTGGCCCGGCTGCGAACGGGGGAGGGGCGGGCGGCGGTCGCGGCAGCACTGGCGAATCCGCGGTTCCCAGTCGAGACGATCCGGCTGGCCAACGTGCCGTGCGACGAGTTCCAGCACCTCGAAGGGAAGTTGCTGACCGAGGCGAGCCGTCCCCGTGAGGGGACGGAGGGCGGGACCAGCCGCGTCACCCGTCCTCCGTCCCCTCACGGGGACGGCTCGCCGGTCTCGTTACTCGCCGACCTCGTGTGTGACCTGCTGCTCGCCACCGACCTGGCCGCCGGGTGCGTCATCCGCCACTTCGCCGATCGAACCGATGCGGACATCTACGCCCTCACCCGGCACCCGCGGATGATGGCCGGCAGCGACGGCATCTATTGCGGCGGCTTCCCGCACCCCCGCGGCACCGGCACGTTCGCCAAATACCTGGGCGAGTTCGTCCGGGCCGGCGTGTGGTCGCTCGAAACTGCCGTCGCCCACCTCAGCCACCACGCCGCCCGGCGGTTTCGGCTGGCCGACCGCGGCCTCGTCCGGGTGGGGGCGTTCGCCGACCTGGTGGTGTTCGACCCGGCCGCCGTCGCCGACCGCTCCACCTACGCCGACGGCACGGCGCTCGCCGTCGGGGTGGACCACGTGGCGGTGAACGGCGAACTGGTGCTGCACCACGGCCGCCGCACGCCGGCCACCCCGGGGCGGGGGCTGCGGCGGTCATAGAACACCGGCATGACGCACCTGCTCGGCCTCGAACACCTGTCCGCCGCCGAGATCGTCGCCGTCCTCGACCGGGCCGACGAGTTCCGGGGGGTCGGCCGGGCCAAGCCGAAGTCGGACGCCCTGGCCGGCAAGGTAGTGGCCAACCTGTTCTACGAGCCGTCCACCCGCACCAAGCTCAGCTTCGCCCTGGCCGCCCGCCGGCTCGGGGCCGACGTGCTCGAGTTCACCACCTCCGGCAGCAGCACGGCGAAGGGCGAGTCGTTCATCGACACGGCCCGCAACATCGAGGCGATGGGGGTGGACTGTGTGGTGGTGCGGCACTCGTCGGCGGGGGCGCCGCACCTGCTGACGGGCCACCTGGCCCCGCACGTGCGGGTGGTGAACGCCGGCGACGGCGCCCACGAGCACCCCACCCAGGGGCTGCTCGACATCTACACCGTCCGCCAGGCCCGCGGCCGGGTGGCCGGGCTGACGGTGGCCCTGGTCGGGGACATCGCCCACAGCCGGGTGGCCCGGTCCAACATCCACGGGCTGGTGAAACTCGGGGCGACGGTCGTCGTCTGCGGGCCGACGACGCTGGTGCCGCCGGAGATCGTCAGCCTCGGCGTGCAAGTGGAACACGACCTGGACGCCGTGCTGCCGCGGTGCGACGTGGTCAACCTGCTGCGGGTGCAGTTCGAGCGGCAGCGGACCGGCCTGTTCCCGAGCGTCCGCGAGTACGCCCGGCTGTTCGGCATGAACGGCCGGCGGCTCGGGCTGGCCAAGCCGGACCTGCTCATCCTGGCCCCGGGGCCGATCAACCGCGGCGTCGAACTGACCCCCGACGTGGCCGACGGGGCCAACTCGGTGATCCTGGACCAGGTGACCAACGGGGTGGCCGTGCGGATGGCCGTGCTGGCCACCGTGTGCGGGGTCTGACCATGTTCGGCTGGCTGTTCGGCGGCTGCCCCGTGGACCCCGCCGGCAAGGGGTGGGTGGAAGACCGCCTGCTCTGGCTCCGCGACGAGTTCGGGGCCGACGACCTGTACGGCCTGAACACCGTCCTGCCCACCCCCGCGTTCTTCCCCGACCGCTACGACGGCTCCCGCCGGGCGGTCCGCGACCTGTTCGACCGGGTGAGCGACTACATGGGCGTCGAACCCGGTGCCGTCACGCTCGGGTTCCTCAAGCCGTCAGCCAACCCGCTGTACCTGGTGAGCGACGGTGGCGAGCAGGTGCCGACGGAGGCCGCCGGGCTGTACGAGGGGCACGTGATTCGGCTGAACGAGGGCGAGTTCGGCGACCCGATGGCCCTGGTCGGGACGATGGCCCAAGAGCTGGCCCACCAGCGGCTGCTCGGCGAGGGCCGCATCGACCCGGACGTGTTCGACAACGAGCTGCTGACCGACCTGACCGTGGTGTTCAAGGGGCTGGGGGTGTTCCTGGCGAACGTCCCGCGGCACTACGCCGGGCAGGACACCCGCTGGCCGGGCACCGCCCTGCGGAAGCCGGAGTACATGACCGGGCCGCTGTTCGGCTACGCCCTGGCGACGCTGGCCTGGGCACGGGGCGAACAACGGCCGGCTTGCCGACCGCACCTGAGGTTCGGGGTGCGGGGCGAGCTCGACCAGGGGTTGCGGTACTTGCGGAAGACGGGCGACAGCCGGGTGCGACCGATCGGCCGGCGGCGGTGACGCATCAGCCCGTGCTAATCGACTTCTTCCGCAACATGGTGTTGATCACACCCAGCTTCCGGGAGATGCCGATGACGTTTTCCAGCTCGATGCTCTGGCCCGACCCGGTGCCGGTGCGGATGACCAGGTCGCCGGTCCCGAACCCAACCAGCCAGTGGCGGAACACGTCCGACCGCTTCTTCTCCACCTGCGCCCGGTCGGCCGGCACCACCAGCTCGTTCTCGCCGATCTCCCGCACGTACCGAATCTGGCCCTCGTCGAAAATCACGTAGCTGCCGCGGTCGTAGACCAGCACCACCAGCAGCCACAGCACCAGCAGCGGGATGCCGAGGAACAGGTAGCCGGCCGCGTTCATCCGCACATCTAGCCCGCCAAAGAACCGGAACAGGTCGTCCCACAGGTTCCACAGACTTAGCACCAGCACCAGCACCACCAGACTGATGAGGGCGATGACCGAAATCATCCCCCGCATGGTGATGCTGCTCACCACGGCCGTTAGGAGCAGGGTGACGCAGAAAATGACGCCTGGGCTGTTGGTGCGGGCGACGGTCATCTGGGCCGGGATGAGCCGGTTGGCCAGCGTCTTCTTGGCCGGGTCCGTAGCCGACGCGACGGACTCCTCGCCGGCGGCGGTGTGGACCGCCATCTGCCCGCCGTCGGCATACGTCCACGCGGCCAGTGCGAAGCAGACTGCCCACACCGGCCACCAGTACAGGATGTTCGAGTGGCCGTACACCTTGATGAACTCGATCTTCTTCTGCTTGGCCTCGTCCGGCGGAGCGACCGTGTACACCGGCACGGCCTCGGGCGGGGGGGCGGCGGTCGAGTGAGTCTGGACGCCTGACGGGAGGTCGGTGGCCATCGGCGTGCTCGCGGGGTGAGTGGGCCGGCCGCCGGCAGGCGACCGCGTGCTACTCCCGTAGGCAAGCCGTGTGCCAGTCCTAAACTCTCCCCATGACCACGCTGCTGCTTCGCAACGGCCGGGTGATCGACCCGTCGTCCGGCACCGACCGCGTCGCCGACGTGTGGGTGGTCGGGCAGAAGCTCGCCGGCCTCGGGCCGCAGCCGCTCACCCCCGACCGCACCCTCGACTGCAGCGGAATGATCGTCAGCCCCGGGCTGATCGACATGCACGTCCACCTGCGGGAGCCGGGCCGGGAGGAGGACGAGACGATTGCCACCGGCACCGCCGCCGCCGTGGCCGGGGGCGTGACCAGCGTCTGCTGTATGCCGAACACCGAGCCGGCCCTGGACACCCGGGCGCAAGCCGCCTTCGTGAAGTTGCAGGCCAAGCACGCCCGCAACTGCTGGGTGTGGCCGTGCGGGGCCGTCACCAAGGGGCGGGAGCAGAAGGAGCTGGCCGAGATCGGCGGGCTGGTGGAGGGCGGGGCGGTCGCCTTCAGCGACGACGGCAGTCCAGTCGAGTCGGCCGAACTCATGCGACGGGCGCTCGAGTACACCCGCATGTTCGGCAAGGCGGTGCTGGTCCACGCGGAGGTGAGCGAGCTGACCCGCGGGTGGGTGATGGCCGAGGGGGTGGTGTCCACCCAGCTCGGCCTGCGGGGGATGCCGGCCGTGGCCGAGGAGATCATGATCTACCGGGACATCGCCCTGGCGGAGCTGACCGGCGGCAAGGTCCACATCCTGCACGTGAGCAGTGCCGGGGCGGTCGAGCTGATCCGCCAGGGCCGGGCCAAGGGCGTGAACGTGACCGGGGAGGCCTGCCCGCACCACTTCACCCTGACCGACGAAACCTTGCGGACGTTCGACAGCAATTACAAGATGGCGCCGCCGCTGCGGACTCAACGAGACGTGGACGCCCTCATCGCCGGTCTGAAGGACGGCGCCCTGAGCGTGCTGGCCACCGACCACGCCCCGCACGCCCCGGAGAAGAAGGCCCGCGAGTTCGACCAGTGCCCCAACGGCATCGTCGGGCTGGAAACCTTCCTGCCGCTGTGCGTCACACATCTGGTCGAGGCGGGCCACCTGACCTGGCCGCAGATGCTCGAAAAGATGACCGTCAACCCGGCGCGGGTGCTGGGCATCGACCGCGGCACCCTCCAGCCCGGCAAGGTTGCCGACGTGACGGTGATCGACCCGCGGCGGCAGTGGACCATCGACAAGGACCAGTTCAAGTCGAAGAGCCGCAACACGCCGTTCCACGGCTGGCCGGTAACCGGCAAGGCGGTGGCCGTGCTGGTCGGCGGTGAGGTGCGGTTCAGCGAGGTTGGGTGAGAAACGTTTTGCCGCCAAGGCACCAAGCGAGACGGAGAAAACAGAGGAGCGTTCCTCAGAACTGATTGCTCCCTTCTCGGTCTTGCTTGGCGATCCTCCGGGCGAGGTAACGACGAGGGCGACTGATAGTGGCCAGGGCCAGCCCGGCTGCCAGCAGCAGCCCGGCCGGCTCCGGCACCGGGTTGAACAGCACCGTGTCGATGGCGAGCTGGTCGCCGTTCAGGCCGTCCGGCCCGCTGTTGGTCACGTAGTGGTGGAAGGCCAGACGGCCGTCGGTCGGCCCGCTCAGACCGGACACCGTCACGGTGAACTGGGTCTAGTCGTTCGGGTAGGCGGTGCCGGTCTCCAGGAGCGGGTTGACGGTCAGCAGCGTCGTGGTGAAGTCACCCACGTCGTCAGGCCCGGTGCCGACGTTCGCACTGGCCCCGGCAGTGCTCAGCCGGACGGCCAGCCGCTCGGGGAAAAGGCCGCCGGCGGAGGTGCGGGTCCAGAAGCTCAGGGTGGCCCCGTTCGACACGGTGCGGGTGGGCAGGAGGAGCCAGTCGCTGACCGTCACCGCCCCGCCGCCCACGCCGTTGGTGGTGGCCACATAGTCGCTGAGAATGTACGACCCGGCGGCCCCGGCTTGGGGTGCAAACACCTCGGTCCCGCGTCCCAGCGAGCTGCCCTGCCGCCAGGCCCCGGTCGGGTCCGGGTTTGGGGTGCGGTTGACCCGCGACCAGCCGGCCGCGGCCAAGCTGGACACGTCGTCGAATCCCTCGCTGACCGGGGCGGTCCCCTGGCCGAATGTTGGGGCCGACAGAAGCAAACCGGCGGCGATCGCCAGCGGAACGGTACGGACCATCTCACGCACCCGACACGGGGCCAGAGCGACACCGTACTAACGACTGTAGCAGCCGGACGGATCAGTAGGCGTGGCAAGCTGGGGTAAATTTCCGGCCGGCACGCGACAAGTGTCGAAAAAACCGGCTCGGCCTGCGTGTCCTCCGAATGACGGCGACGTGGGGCGGCACGGCCAGGCCGTCAGCAACACCGCCATGCCGCCGCTAACACGCCCGTGCTGCCGCAAGACCTCAAAGCCGTGGAAACTGTCCGACGAGTTTGACGACCAGCCGGCCGGGTCAGCGGCGGACCAGTTCCCGCACCCCGACCGCCCACAGGCCGACGGTGGCAAATGTGCCGAGACCGCGGTCGCGGAGCAGCTCGAACGTCGGGCCGGGCAGCAGCGGCAGGGCGGTTAGCAGTCCCCAGCCGACCAGCGCCCACACCACTGGCCCACCGACCACGGCCGTCCCCGGCCGGCGGGCCAGTTCGCCCAGCCACAGTCCGGCCACCAGCGGCAGCGGCAGGGCGTAGTAGTGCATGTGGCTGACCGGGGTCAGCAGCATCATGACCGTACACAGGCAGCCCAGGAAAACGAGGGCCGCCGGGCGGTCCTGGCGGCCGAACCAGCCGGCGGCGAGCGTCACGACAGTCAGCAGTCCGCCGATGCTCCAGTGGGCCAGCCGGGTGACCGGGGCGAACTCGGCCGGCCGGGTGGCCGGGTCCGAGTGCTGCCAGTTGTGGTACACCGCCTGGAACGACTGGCTGTCCGTGCTGACGGCACTCGTCAGTTCGACGGCCCGGGTCTGGTCACCCGCGCCGACGGCCCCGGGCGCCAGGACGGCCGTCAGCATGGTGCGGTTCTGGTCCACCGCCCCGGCCGGCCCCCACACCACGGCCGGCACCGCCCCGAGCAGCACTAGCGACCCGACCAGGGTGCCGACGCCCGCCTTCCACTCGCCGCGGACGAAATGGAACAGGCTGAGGAACCCGGGGATGACCTTCAGCGACACGGCGGCGGCCAGCCACAGCCCGGCGGTGAAGGCTCTGCCCCGCACCGCGGCGGCGAAGAGTTCGGCCACGAACCACAGCAACAGAATGTTCACCTGCCCGCGGCCGAGGGTGAACCCGACCCCGCCGGCACAAACGTACAGTGGCACCAGCCGGGCGTACCACCACCGCCGGGTGCCGCGGGGGGTGTCCGGCAACACGGCCGCCGCCAGGACGTGGGCCGTCCGCCAGGCCAGGGCGGCGCTGAGCAGATACCAGACGGCGACCGACACCCAGTACGGCAGGTAGCCGGTGCGATCGTCCCACGACCGCGGGTCGGCCAGCGGCGCCATCGCCACGGCGAACGGCGGCGGGTAGCAGTAGTGCCAGTTGTTGTCGTCGGTGACTTGGTACGGGTCCAGGCCGGCCCGGACGGCGTACCCGGCCCGGGCATACACCCCGAAGTCGGTCTTGCGGCTCTGCTGGAAGGCGCTCCGCACCAGCACCAGCCCGCCGAAGGCCAGCACGCCCAGCAGTATGAGGGCCAGGCCGACCCGCTCCCACAGGTCAAGCGGGCGGTCGCCGGGCGGCAGGGTGTCGGGCAACGCGGTCACACCGGGAGTTTCGGCATCTCGACCCCGGCCGGTTCAGCCCGTTCTGGGGCGTCCGGCTCGGCCCCCTCGGCGGCGTGCGGTTCGATGACGGTCATGGTCCGCCATTTGCCGCCGAGGAACCGCACCACATAGATACCGGCCGTGACGGCGAGGTATACTGTCGCCGCCCCCCAGGCCGGCTCGACGCCATACCCGTACCTCCACACCAGCCAGGTGGGGATGACCATGAGTGGCCAGCTCAGGGCGACCGACACGAGCACCACGAACCGGGTGTCGCCGGCCCCGCGGAGGGCGTAGGCCAGGATGATGTTCACCCCGTCGCACAGGGAGTAGGCGGCCACGAACCGTAGCAGCACGGGGATGTACGGCCACACCCGCTCCCACTCGTCCGGCTTCATCTCGGCGGCGAACGGGGCGGCTAGCCAGTCGGGGGCCAGGCAGTACAGGGCGGCCACGAACAGCATCCAGCCGGTGGCCAGCTTGACCCCGGTCCAGGTGGTGCGGGCGCTCAGCTCCGGCCGCCGCTCCCCCTGCCGCCGGCCGACCAGCACCTCCACACCCTGGCCGAGTCCCATGACCGGCAGGAAGGTGAGCATGTTCAGCGAGAACGTCAGGGTGGTGGCCGCCGCCACGTCCGCCCCCATGTTCCCCACGATCAGGATGAAGGCGGTGAAGGCCAGGCTCTCGATGAGCCACTGGAGGCCGTTGGGCAGCCCGAACGTGAGGAACCGGACGAACAGCCCGCGGTCGAACCGCCAGCCGCTCAGGGTGGCGAACTCCGCCCGGTACCGGGGGTGGGCCAGCAGCGCCAGCCCGAACACGGCCGCCACCCAAGTGCCGGCGGTGAACGCCAGGCCGGCCCCGGCCATGGCGGCCAGCGGGTCGTGGGCCTGGCGGGCGATGAGCAAGTAGGCAAACCCGACGTTGGCCGCCGACCCAACCACGTTGATGAGCAGCACCGTCCAGCTCCGGCCGCGGCCGGCGAAGAACCCGCTGACGGTGGCCACCAGCAGGGCCGGCAGGGCGGCCCATACGAGGGTGCCGAAGTACGCCGCCTCCATCGCCTTCACGGCCGGCGGGTGGTTGGTGCCGGCGATGACCAGGCGGTCCACCACCGGCCCGAGGAGGGGGAACAGCAGCCCGGCGGCAACGCTGAAGTACCCGGCCTGCCAGACCACCGGGCCGATGCGGCCGGGCCGGCCGGCCCCGGCGTACTGGGCCACGAACACCGTGGCGTACATGACGGTGAAGTACAGCAGGGCGAACGGCGTCCAGAAGTACGCGACGGCCGGCATGGCGGCGGCCGTCGCCTCGGCACTCACCCCGCTGATGAATACCCGGTCGATGAAGATTTGCACCGTCACGAAGCTGCTGCTCAGCACCAGCGGGGCGGACAGGGCAATCAGCTCGCGGTAGCCGCCGGGGGAGAGTTCGGGGCGGTCGGACATCGGGCGCGGCCTCGGTACGTGCGGACATGATAGCCGGGAGGGCCGGCGGGTTCGCGGCTAACCGTCGCCACCTCTCGCCACCGCCGGCCCGAGGTGGGCCAGCACCGCCCGGATGTCGTCGTAGGTGACGGCCCCGGCCAGCGCGTCGAAGATCGGCTTGAGCCGTTCGGTGCCGTGCCAGTCGGCCGCATCGGCCACCTGGGTGTACACCTCCGGCGACACCCACGGGTCGAGCGCCGCCGGCTTCTCGTCCACGATGAACTGGCTCAGGTAGTCGCCGACCGTGGACCGGGCCAGCCCGGTCTGGTGGGCCACGTCGGCGACCGCCGCCCCGCCCCGGAACAGTTCGTAGGCCTTCGCCTTGTTGCCCTTCAGCTCCCGCTTCACCTCGGCCGCCGCCGGCAACGCCCGGGTGACACTCGGCCCGTGTTCCCGGAGTGCCTCCAGGAACGCCGCCCCGTAGTTGGCCAGCTTCACCTCGCCGATGCCGCTGATGCCCCGCATCGCTTCGAGCGACTGCGGCCGCACCTGGGCCAGCGCCCGCAGCACCACGTCGGAGAACACCAGGAAGGCCGGCACGCCCTCCTTGTCGGCGATGGCCCGCCGCCGCACCCGCAGCGCCTCGAACACCGGCCGGTCGGCGTCGGCCACCTCGGCCACGCCGGTGACGGTCCGCTTGCCCTTGGCCGCCTTCTCCTCCCGGGCGAGCTGCACCAGCCGCACCGGCTGGCCGCCCTTCATCACGTCCCAGGCCGGCTTGGTCAGCTTCAGGACCGGGTACTCGCCCTCCGTCTGGGCCAGCAGCTCGTGGCCGACGAGCTGGTACACCCAGTCCCGCAGCGTCGCCTCCGGGGTGCCCTTGAGCAGCCCGAACACGGTCAACTTGTCGTGCCCCCGCTGCTGGACCGTGGCCGAGTTCTCGCCCCGCAGCACGCTCACCACGTACCCGACCCCGTACCCCTGGTTCACCCGGGCCACGCACGACAGGATTTTCTGGGCCACCACGGTGCCGTCGGGCACCTCCTTGATGTCGCCCAGGCACAGGTCGCAGGCGCCGCAGTTGTCCCGCGGGTAGTCCTGGCCGAAGTACCGGCTCAACGCCCGGTGCCGGCAGACGGCCCCGCGGGCGTAGCGGTCCATGTCCTCCAGGTGCCGCTCGGCGGCCGGCAGGAAGGCGTCGCCGCCCGGCCCGGCTTCCGCCGCCGACTTGCGGATCATCTGTTTCAGGCTCGGCACGTCGCCGCCGCTGTACAGCAGCACGCACTCGCTCGGCTCGCCGTCCCGCCCGGCCCGGCCGGTCTCCTGCTGGTACTGTTCGAGCGACTTGGACATGCCGGCGTGGACCACGTACCGGACGTCCGCCCGGTCGATGCCCATGCCGAAGGCCACGGTGGCGGCCACCACGTCGATGTCCCCGTTGGCGAACTGCTCCTGCGCCTGCCGGCGGGCGTCCATGTCCATGCCGGCGTGGTAGCCGACGGCCTTCACCCCGTTGCGGGCCAGCCCGGCGGCCACCTCCTCCACGTCCTTCCGCCGCAGGCAGTAGACGATGCCGGCCCCGCCGGGGTGGCGGTCGATCACTTGCTTGACCTGCTGGAGCCGGTCCAACCGCGGCAGGATGCGGTACGTCAGGTTCTCCCGGTCGAAGGTGCCGACGATCACATCCGGCTCGACCAGCCCGAGCTGGTGAACAATGTCGTCCCGCACTTGTGGGGTGGCCGTCGCCGTGTAGGCGTGGACGGCGACCCCGGGGAACAGCTCCCGCAGCCGGCCGAGCTGGCGGTACTCCGGGCGGAAGTCGTGCCCCCACTGGCTGATGCAGTGGCACTCGTCCACGGCCAGCGAATGCACCCCCCGCTCGCGGAGGCGGTCGGCGAACCCGTCCATGGCCAGCCGCTCGGGTGACACGAACAGCAGCCGACAGTTGCCGGACGCGACCAGCTTGCCGGCAGCCGCCTTCTCCGCCGCCGACTGCGAGCTGTCGAGCCGGGCGGCGGCGACGCCCACCTGTACCAGCCGGTCCACCTGGTCTTTCATGAGGGCGATGAGCGGCGAAATGATGACGGTGGTGCCACCCTGGTACACCGCGGGCGCCTGATAACAGAGGGACTTGCCACCGCCGGTGGGCAGAACGCACAGGGAGTCGCGGCCTGTGAGGGCGGCCTGCATGGCGCGGGCTTGCAGCGGCCGCAGGGTGCGGAAGCCCCAGTGCTTGGCGATCAGGTCGAGCAGGCCGGATGGCAGATCGGCGGGCATCGCCCCATCATGCCGTAACTCGGCCGGCGGGGGAAGGGCGGCAGCGGCGGGTCAGCCGGGCCAGCCCCAGGCCAACGGCCGCTAGTAGCCCGACCGTGGCAGGCTCCGGCACCGGGGTGAAGGCAAGCGAGAAGTTGTCGAACTGGGACGACGAGATGGTGGTGGCTCCGTAATTCCAGTCGAACCCGAAGTTCGCCAGGGGGATGTTGGTGAGGGTAGACTGCCCGTTCCCGATCTGCTCGACGCTGCCGGTGCCGGCCAAGGCACTCACTCCGGTGTACCCGGTGAGCGGGTCGGCCCACGCGGACGTTCCGTCGTTGCGGACGGACAGCGCCCAGGTGTTGGTCGCGGCCGTGTAGTCCACCTTGGCGCTGGCATAGGACTGCTGGTTGCCGCTGTTGAGGGAGCTTAGCCGCACCGACTGGACGTTGGGAAGGACGCTGGTCTGGTTGCTCAGCCCGTTCACGAACCGCACCAGGTCGACCCGGTCGGAGTTGCCGTTGCTGCCGAGGATGACGGCGTACCCGCTGGCCGTGGACAGGTCGGTCGAACTCGCCGCGAGCACGGTGGCCAGGCCGTAGCTGCCCACGCCGAACCCGCCGTTGCCGCCCGACGAGTTGGCGAAGTTCTGCTTAAAGTTCATCCCCCAGGTGACGGTCTGGTTTTGGCTCAGGGTGGTGCTGAACCCGCTGCCGCCGGGGATGGCCCCGGCCACCGACTTGCTACCGTTTCCGGCGATCGTGCCGTCGAGCACCAGGTACGAGTTTCCGCTAGCTGCGGCGACGGAGGCGTTGGTCGTCCCGGCCCCGGTGCCGGTGCCGCTGATCGTGTAGCTAGTGGGCGTACCGGTGCCGTTGATGGTCCCCGGGGCCGGCACGTCGGACCGGCTGAACGTCTCGGTAAAGACGGTCGTCTGTGCGGCAGCCGGGACGGTCGACACCGCAAACAGGATGACGGCAGGCCAACACCGCAGGCGCGGTGTGCGAACACCAGTTTTGATCATGAATGAGATCGACCTGCGAGTGTGCTGGCTGCAGCGCGGGCGGGATGACGCCCCAGACTAGGTCACGACCGCCGATGTGCCTTCGTAAGTGGTTGGAATTGTGACTTCTACGGCTGACGTCTCGCGCTCGGCAAGAGTCTTCCGCACGCGGCATCAAGAGCGCCTAACGCCAGCGGTCGGGGTTGACGGGGCTGGACAAAGTGGGCAATGTTGAGGGGCTATGGCCAAGCTGTACTTCTACTACTCGACCATGAACGCCGGCAAATCGACGGCGCTGCTGCAAGCGGCCCACAACTACGCCGAGCGGGGCATGGCCGTCCGGCTGTTCACCGCGGCGCTCGACCGGCGGGCCGGCGGCCGCATCGCCAGCCGCATCGGCATCGGGGCCGAGGCCGGCCACTTCGACGCCGCCACCGACTTCTGGGAGCTGTTGTCTCCCGAATCGCTCCGCTGCGTGCTGGTGGACGAGGCCCAGTTCCTGACCGCCGCCCAGGTGCGGCAACTGGCCCGGCTGGTGGACGAGGTGGGGGTGCCGGTCATGTGCTACGGCCTGCGGACGGACTTCCGCGGCGAGCTGTTCCCCGGCAGTGCGGCTCTCCTCGGCTGGGCCGACACGCTCGCCGAGCTGAAGACCATCTGCTTTTGCGGGCGGAAGGCGACGATGGTGGTGCGGGTGGCCGGCGACGGCAGCGTGGAGCGGGCCGGCCAGCAGGTGGAAGTGGGCGGCAACGAGCGGTACATCCCGCTGTGCCGCTGCCACTTCACCGAGTCCATGCGGACGGGCCGGTGTGCCGGCTGGCAACCCGGTTAGCCGCCGCTCCGCTTCGCCTTGTACCCCAGCCGCTCCAGCTCGGCCATCACCCGGTCCCGGTGGTCGCCCTGAATCTCGATGCGGCCGTCTTTGGCCGTGCCGCCGCTGCCGCACGCCGACTTCAGCTTGGTCGCCAACTCTTTGAGTGCGTCCTCGCCGAGCGGCAGCTCGCTGACCACCGTCACGCCCTTGCCTTTCCGCCCGGCCGTCTCGCGGCCGACTTTGGCCGTGTGAACCACCTTCTTGACCGCCGGCGGCGGGGGCGGCGGCGTTGGTTTGCGGGTGCCGCGGGCCTCGCCGGTGAACAGCCGGGCCACCAGGTCGTTGACTTCCGCCTCCAAGTCGGCGTCGGCCGGCCACACCTCGGACCCGGGGAACGGGGCGAAGCTGACGACGTGCCCGCCGTCGGCGACGGGTGAAACGGTGCCCGACCACGGTAGCCGCAACCGCCCGCAGACGGCGGCGAACAAGCCGGCGGCTTTCTCCGCCCGGCCGGCCGAATCGGTGACGAACACCACCCGCTTGGACATGGCACCCTCGTGGGGCACGGTTCATCGTGCCGTCTCCCGTTCCCCGACGGCACGGTGAACCGTGCCCTACCGATCAATCTCGCCCATCACCAGGTCGAGGCTGCCGACGACGGCCGGCACGTCGGCCAGCAGCACGCCCCGGCACAGCTCGCCGACCACACTCAGGTTGGCCAGACAGCTCGACCGCGCCCGCACCCGCAGCGGCACGTTCTCCTTGTTCGGCCGGCCGACCACGTAGAAGCCCATCTGCCCCCGCGGGCACTCCGTCTCGGCGTACACCTCGCCCGGCGTCAGCGTCCGCGGCGGCTCGACCCGGTGGGCGTACTTGTCGCGGAACAGCCTCGCCCGGTCCGGGTCGTCGGCCACCACCTTCACCCACTCGGCTTGCAGCCGCTCGTACTTCTGCAACGCCTGCTCGACGAGGCCGACGCTCTCGACCACCTCCCGCATCCGCACGGCGAAGCGGTGCCAGCAGTCGCCGATGACGGCCCCCGGCGGGGCGGTGTCGAACGGCGGCACCGGCACGCCGAACGTGTACCCCTCGTATCCGGTGTACGGCTCGGTCTTCCGCAAGTCCCACTCGGGATCACCGTTCCGGCGGTCGAGCGACCCTCGCAGCACCGGGCCGGTACAGCCGTAGGCGACCGCCTGTTCTTTCGACAGCACGCCGATACCGGCGGTCCGCTTCACGAAAATGTGGTTGTCCGTGAGTAGGGCGTGGTAGTCAGCGATCTTCGGCCGGAAGTGGGCAAGGAACCGCCGGCACCGGGCCACCCAGCCGTCGGGCAAGTCGTCGTGGGCACCGCCGACGGTCAGGAAGCTGTATGTCAGCCGGGCGCCGCACACGTCCTCGAACAAATCGAGGATGTGTTCCCGCTCACGGAAGGCGTACAGGAACGGGCTGATGGCGCCGAGGTCGAGGCCGTAGGCGCCCATGCCGACGAGGTGGCTGGCGATGCGGTTCAGCTCGCACAGCAGCACCCGGATGACGTCCGCCTTCTCCGGCACCCGCAGCCCGCACAGCCGCTCCACCGCCAGGCTGAACCCCAAGTTCATGTTCATGGACGCCAGGTAGTCCATCCGGTCCGTGTACGGGATGTACTGGATGGGGGTGACGTTCTCGCCGATCTTCTCGGCGCAGCGGTGCAGGTAGCCGAGGTGTGGCGTCACCTCGCGGATGAGTTCGCCGTCGGTGCGGAGGACGAGTCGCAGCACCCCGTGGGTGGACGGGTGCTGCGGCCCCATGCTGACCAGCATCTCATCGGTGCGGACGTCCAGGGCGACGGTGTCGAGCGGCATAGCCGGTATCATACCAGCCACCCCCCGGAGCCGCCCATGCTGCTGCTACTGCTGAGCCTCGGCCAACTGCCGGCTGATCGCGCCGCCAAGTGGGAGAAGGAGGTGGCCGGCATCGAGGTCCGGCTGGCGACGGACACGCCGGCCGCCGGCGGGGTGGTGTTTGTCGGCAGCTCGACCATCCGCCTGTGGAAGCTGGACGAGTCGTTCCCCGGGGCCGGGTACGTGAACGCCGGGTTCGGCGGCTCCGAGGTGCGGGACTGCACCCACTTCGCCCCCCGGCTCGTGCGGCCCCACAAGCCGAAGACGGTGGTCTTCTACGCCGGCGGCAACGACCTGGCCGCCGGCCGCGGCCCGCAGCAGGTGGCCGACGACTTCGCCGCCTTCTGCACGGCCGTGCCCGAGCCGCGCATCCTGTTCGTGTCGATCCGGCCGAGCGTCAAGCGGTGGGGGCTGTTCGACAAGGAGACGGCGGCCAACAAGCTGGTGCGGGCGGCGTGCGCGAACGGCTCGCGGCTGCGGTACGTGGACGCCGTCCCGCCGCTGCTCGGGACGGACGGCAAGCCGCGGGCCGACCTGCTGGTGGCCGACCAACTGCACCTGAACGCGGCCGGGTACGTGGTGCTGGCGAAGGTGGTAGGCGAGGCGCTCAGCCGGTGAGCCACGCCCGCGCCCGGGTGGCCGTCGGGTAGCGGGCCGCCAGCCAGACGAGCAGCAGCCCGACCAGCGGGAACATCCGCCAGTCGCTGGTGACGTGGACGAGCACGCTCCAGGCGAACCCGACGCCCACGCTGACGATGGCCTCGGCGAAGGTGACGGCCGCGAACCCGGCCAGCCGGCGGTCGGCGAGTTCCACCGTGCCGGCCAGCTCGGGGTGTGTCGCCGCGATGGCCGTCCGCTCGCCCGCCGCCTTCCACCGGCCGACCGCCAGGGCGGCGAACGGGGTCAGCAGGGTGACGCCAGCGGCGGCAAGGGTCACCGCCGACACGCCGCCGACGGTGACCAGGTTGCCGGCCAGCGGCTGCCAGTCGAGGGCGTAGCCGACCACCAGCCCGACCCCGAAGGCGATGCCGGCCAGCCCCACCCACAGGGCCAGGTAGAGGGTCTGGATGCCGCCCAGCCGGCGGGCCAGCACCGGGTCGGCGAGCGGGTCAGCGGCAGCGGATGCCGTGGTATTCGAGGGGGAACTCATAGTCTTTCCGCAGCGGGTGGCCGACCCAGTCGTCGTTGAGCAGAATCCGCCGCGGGTCCGGGTGGCCGACGAACCGCACCCCGACCAGGTCGAAGCACTCCCGCTCGGGCCAGTCGGCCGCCGGCCAGACGCCGGTGACGGTCGGCACCGCCGGCAGGTCGTCGGCGGTCTGGCGGGGCAACACCACCTTGAGCGCGAACCGGCGGCCGGGGTGGGCGAAGCTGCTGAGCTGGTAGACGACTTCCAGGTGCGGCTCGAACCCGGCTTTGGCCAGCTTCTTCGGGTCCGGTTCGAGGTAGTCCACCCCGCACACGTCGTTGAGCAGGTCGAACCGCAGCCGAAGGTCGTCGCGGAGGAACCGGCACACCTCCACGAGGCGGTCGGCGGCGACCACCCCGCCGGCGGCGACGGCCCCGGGGAACTCAGTTTGTAGCAGGGCGAGGGTGTCGGCGGGGGTCATGCGGCGGCCGGGGGCTTGAGGAGTACCTGGTCGCGGCAGGCGGCGAAGACGAAGTGCAGGGCGCCGGCCAGCCGGTCCAGGTCGGACAAGGTGTACGGAAACGGGTCAAGCGTGAAGGTGGTATCGGCCAGTTTGCCGAACCGCCAGACCGTTCCGGTCGTGGCTAGCCCATAGTAGATGAATGCCGGTCCGCCGTGGAGTTGGGCGGCCAACATGCCGCCGAGTGCCTGGTTCCAGCCGACCGTCGAGTCGTCCCGCTTGGCCTCGCCGACGAGTAGGAATGGCTGGTCCGGGGTGTACGGCCCGTGGGGCGACCGGCGGCAGACGATGTAGTCCAGTTCGCCCCGCAGGTCCGCGTCACCGATCAGCGGCTCGCCACTGAGCATCGTCAGGTGTTCGCGGTAATGCCGCCAGACATCGCGTAGAACCGGAAAGATGAGGGTTTCCCGGGCCGCTATTTCGGAGCGGTCGAACGGGTATGTGTTGATGTCGAGTGTGAGGTCGGCGCGGGTGCTCGGTGAGAGCGATACCCCGGCGAGCGGGCTGACGAACGGTTCCCGCCGCTGGGTCAGCCCGTACTTTTCGAGCAACTGGTCAACGCTTGTGAAACTGGTGAACGCCACGGCCTACCCTCCTTTGGCCGGGACGGCGGCAGTCTTCTGGGCCAGCTTGTAAGCGGTGGCCGCGGCGGTGGTGGCCAGTTCCGCGGGCAGGGCCACGCCGCCGGTCCGCACCGGCACCGGGTCGGCGACCACCGTCGGCCGGGCGAGCGTCCGCTGCCGGCGGATCTTGTCCTGCACCCGCATCAGCCCTTCCAGCAGGGCCTCGGGGCGGGGCGGGCAGCCGGGCACGTACACGTCCACCGGCACCACCAGATCGACCCCCTTGGCCACGTTGTACCCGTACTTGTAGTACGGCCCGCCGCCGCAGGTGCAGGCGCCCATCGCAATGACGTACTTCGGCTCCGGCATCTGAAGGTACAGCCGCCGCACCCGCTCGGCCATCTTCAGGTTGACGGTGCCGGCCACGATCATCAGGTCGGCCTGGCGGGGGGTGGCCCGGAAGGCGCCGGCCCCGAAGCGGTCGATGTCGTACCGCGGGGCGCCGGTGGCCATCATCTCGATGGCACAACACGCCAGGCCGAAAGTCATCGGCCACAGGGACGACTCCCGCGCCCAGTTGATGGCCTGGTCCAGGCTGGTGACCACGAACCCGTCGTCGAACCGGCCTTCGAGCAGCGGCATGGTGGGGTGGCCCGCGGGGTGAACCATTAGGGTAGCAGGTCGGCGGCCGGGATGTGGGCAACGGTCACACCGTCGAGGACCAGCGGCACTAGTACTCTGTTGCAGCTAGTCTGTGCCACCGCTACAACTCCCCCAGCCCTCAAGGAGTCGCCATGCCGCCGCCGACCAAGATCGCCGTTACCCTGA
>JAYVUZ010000141.1:0-8957 GCA_043787415.1 Fimbriiglobus sp.
CCGGACCGGCTCACGCCGGCCGCTCGCCTGATCAGTTCTGGTACACTGCGGTATGACCGCCCCCGAAGACGACGACCTCCCGCACATCGAGCCGCCGGCCTACAGCCGGTCCCGCGACCCCATCGACATGGTCGCCCGCATCAAGGCCGAAGGGATGCGGCTAGACCAGTACCTGCACATGTACTTCCAGGACTTCAGCCGCAGCGAGCTGCAGGCCGCCATTGCCGGCGGGCACGTCACGGTCAACGGCCGGGCGTCGAAGGCCAGCTACAAGGTCCGCAACAACGACCAACTGCGGGTCGAGCTGCCGGAGCCGGTGAACGATGTCATCGTGCCGCAAGACCTGGCCATCGAGGTGCTGTACGAGGACGACGAACTGGCCATCATCAACAAGCCGCCGGACATGGTGGTCCACCCGGCCCGCGGCAACTGGACGGGGACGCTGGCTAACGCCCTGGCCTTCCGGTTCAAGGAGGAGTTGAGCCGGGCCAACGGCACCTTCCGCCCAGGCATCGTCCACCGGCTGGACCGCGACACTAGCGGGTGCATCCTGATCGCCAAGGACGACGTGACGCACCGGGAGGTGAGCCAGCAGTTCGAGGGCCGCACCGTCCACAAGGAGTACATCGCCGTGGCCGTCGGCGAGTTGCCGCGGGACAGCGACTATGTGGAAGCCGCCCTCAAGCACCACCCGAAGGAGCGGGAGAAGATGACGGTGTGCGACCCGACCGACCCCGAGGCCAAGGCGGCGTGCAGCTACTACGAGGTGCTGGAGCGGTTCCGCGGGTTCACCCTGGTGAAGGTGTCGCCGAAGACCGGGCGGACGCACCAGATTCGCGTCCACCTGCTGCACGTCGGTTGCCCGGTGCTGGCCGACCGGCAGTACGGCGGGCGGAGCCGGTTCGGGTTGCGCGACCTGGACCCGGCGGCCGAGGACGAGCCGCTGATCGAGCGGCAGGCGCTGCACGCCCACCGGCTACGATTCAAGCACCCGCGGAAGGGCCGGTGGCTCGAGGTCGAAGCCCCGCTGCCCGCCGACCTGCGGCGGACGCTGGAGGCGCTACGGGTGTATCGGCCGTTGCGGTAATCTGTTCCGTCTTGGTGGGACAGGCATTTCTGCCTGTCCGACGGTTCCTTCGGACAGGCAGAAATGCCTGTCCGAAGGAACACGCAGGCGACTCACTTCGGGGCCGGGGCGGTGACGACGATCTGGGCCTTCGGCTTCATGGCGGCCAACACCGCCTGGCGGAGTTGCAGGGCGTACACCGCCCGCACGTCCTCCTTCACCTCGGCGAACTGCCGCGGCTTGCCCGGGTTGCGGGCCGTGCACAGGATCAGGTGGCATCCGAAGTCGGTCTCCACCACGTCGCTCATGGCGAACAGTTCCAGCTTGAAGGCGGCGTCAGCGAACGGCTCGACCATCGCACCCACCCGGGGGAAGAACTGGAGGTCGCCGCCGTTGGCCTTGCTCGGGCAGTCGCTGCCCGTCTTGGCCGCCTCGGCGAACAGCTCGTCCACCTTCTTGCCCTTGGCCGCCTGCTTGGCCAGCGCGTCCCCGGCGGTGGCAGTCGCCACCTTGTCGGCCTCGGCCGATATCGTGGCCTTGATGCCGGCCAGCTTCTGTTTGGCCGCGGCCACCTTGGCCGGGTCGCCGCCGGTGGTGATCAGCACGTGGCGGGCGCGGACCAAGGTGCCGTCGAACGTGGTCGGCGTCTTGGTGAAGTAGTCCTCCAGCACCTTGTCGGTGCCCTGCTGCTTGAGGAACTTGTCCCACTTCATCTGGGCCACCGCCTCGGCCTTGAACTCGGCCTCGGTCAGCAGCATCCCCTCCAGCTCCTTGGCGTAGTCCTTGTTGGCCTTCTTCAGCTCGGCCTGGAGTTCGCTCAGCAGCTTGTCCACCTCCGGCTGCGTCACCTCGGTCTTCAGGGCGTTCAGGTACTGGTCGATCAGGGCGTTATCGACCAGGTAGTTGACGATTTCCTTGCGGGCAGTGGCATGTTCCACCGGCGGGAACTGCCGCAGCGCCCGCCACACCGCCACCTCGGGGATGGGCAGCCCGTTGACCGTGGCGGCGGTGCCTTCGGGGCGGTTGGTCGGCAGGCTGGCGACGGCGGCCGGGGCGGCCCCGACGACCGGCGGCGGCCCGCCGGCGGTCGGGCCGACGGGCTGTTGGGCGGTGGCGGTGGCGGTGGCGAGGAGAGCCATGGCCACGGCGCGGCGGGTGAGCTTGAGCATGGGAGTCCTTCCCCTGTGGGCTGTCGGATGTCGCAGCGGGAAATACCCACCTGTCGCCGCGGGGGGAAGGGCAGTTTCCGGGCAAAAGCCCACCCGTTGTAACGGGTGGGCTTTGGGGGGGTTGGCCCGATCAGGTGTGGACCGCGTCGAACCAGACGACGGCCACCGGCCCGAACAGCAGGATGGGGAGCCAAGCGGCCAGCGGCGGGGCGATCAGGTCCATGTCCCCGAGGTACTTGCAGCCCATCACTACGGCGTAGAAGCCGAACACCAGCACCAGCGTCAGGCCGGCGTTGAGGAACACGTGCCGGTTCTGGTCCCGCAGGATGACGGCCAGGCCGAGCAGCACCATCACCGCCCCGACCAGCGGCCGCACCAGCCGGCGGTGGAACTCGACCGCCACCTGCGGCTGCCGCCGCGGGTCCGGGTGGGCGAGCAGCGCCCGCAGGGCCAGCGTCGGGGCCAGGGTGTACCAGTCGGCCCGGCGGCTGACGGCGTCGAAGTCCAACTCGCGGGTCTGGAGGAAGTACTTGCCGAATCCCAACTGGTCGAGGTGCGGCGGCAGCGGGTCGGTAGTATCGGGCGTGGTGTTGTACAGCAGCCAGCCGCCCGTCTGCGGCTGGCCGGCCGGCGGCACGTACACCGCCCCTTGTGCCGACAGATGGGCCAGCCCGGTCGCCCCGCCGGCCGGCAGGGTAACGTACAGCAGGTTCACCCGCCGCTCGGTCCGGAAGCCCTGGGCGCCCTCCAGGTGGATGCCGGTCGAGTCGAACCCGCCCCGCACCTCGACCGGCTTCTCCCGCTTGGGGTCGTCCCGCGGCAGGTTCAGCTCGTCGGCGTAGGCCGGGATCACCAGCTCCTTGTTGAGCGGCCCGAGGGCGAGCGTCAGGACGGCCCCGAGCAGCACCGGCCGGACCACCCGCCGGGTGGGCACCCCGGCCGACAGTTGCGGCAGCAGCTCGTTGTTCCGCTGCATCCAGGCGACCGTGAACACGGCCGCCGCCAGCGTCATGACCTCCGTCAGCAGGTCGAATATCTTGAAGATGTTGGCGGTGTAATACTTGATGATGTGGCGAACGTTTTGGCTTAACGTTCCTAGGGTGAAGTTGTCCAGGTTCATGAACAGGTCCACGGTCACATACAGCCCGAGCAGGCAGCTCAGGACGATGGCGTAGGACCGCAGGTAACTGACGAACAACTGGCGGTCGAGGATGCTCACGGGGCGACTCCCCCCTTCGCCATTGCGCCCACCCGGTCGCTCGGCTTGCGGCGGACGCCGACCTGGTGCTTCAGCACCAGCCGGTCGAGGTAGGCGTTGCCGTCGGTGGCGGCGAAGGTGGCGAACCCGTTGGCCTTGAGTTCGGCCACCGCCTGGGCCTGGGTGCGGTGCTGGTACTCCATCCGCCAGACGGCGGTGAGCAGCCCGGTGCGGTCCCGGCCGGCCTTGCAGTGGATGAGGATCGGCTCGTTGGCCGGGTCGTCACAGACGCTCAGGAAGTCGTCGATCATCTGCGGCCGGCCGCCGGGTTCCTGGCCGGGGTCGTCGAGTACGCCGCCCTCGATCTGGAAATACCGCACCCCGGCCGCCTTGCACACTTCGCTCTCGGGGACGGTCCGCTGGCCCCGCCAGCTCGCCAGCCAGTCGGCGGCCAAGAGCGGGTCGCGGCCGGCGTCGCCCTCTTCCCGAAGGTTGACAACGGTCTTGATGCCGAACCGCTTGATGGCCTCGCGGAAGCCCGCGGCCGGCAGGGTGCCACAGCGGTAGAAGCGGCCGTCCGCCACCACCCGCAGCCGGTGGGTGTGGACGTACACCGACCGATAGTAGCCGTACGGCACCGCCACCACGACGAGGGCGGTCAGCACGCCCAGCACCCACCGCAGACGGACCATGCGCGCGACCCCTCGCCAGTGGAGCGGCATACCCGACGGCGGCGGCCGGCGTCAAGCCATCATACCACGGCCGCTCGCCGTAACCTCCCCGCCACCTACACTACCCACATGGATCCGCACGGCCCCGGCGAGCGTTGGACCGCGATTCAGGTGGTCATGCTGCCGCGGGACGCCAACCCGGTGCCGACCGTGCTGCCGGGGTTCGGCCCGTCCCCGCTGTTCGGCACCATCTTCGGCGGGGTCATTCTGTCGTACATCGACCAGGCCGGGGCCATCGCCGCCCGCCGGGAGGTCAGCCTGCGGGGCGGCCACCGCACCGCCCTGTTCGTCACCGCCGCCATCAAGACCGTCGAGTTCCGCAAGCCGGTGCTGGTCGGCGACGTGGTGCGGTTCGAGACGACCGTCACCCGCATCGGCCGCACGTCGGTGACGGTGCAGGTGGACGTGCTGGCCGAGCGGGGCGGCGAGACGATCGCCGTGACCAGTGCCGAGGGCGTGTTCGTCGGCCTCGACCCGGCCTCCCCCGACCGCCGGCCGGTGCCGGTGCTGCCCGACCATCCCCCGAGCTGACATGGCCTACGCCGCGTTCTATCTGGCGTTCGACGAGCTGACCGTCGGGCAGGAGTGGGAGTCGTCCGGGCGGACGGTGACGGAGTCCGACATCGTCACCTTCGCCGGGTTCAGCGGGGACTTCAACCCCATCCACGTGGACCACGAGTACGCCAAGACGACGCCGTTCCGCCGCCCCATCGCCCACGGGTTCGGCATCTTCTCGCTGTCCAGCGGCCTCGGCGTGCTGACGCCCCCGACCCGGGTGATCGCCCTGCTCGGCGTCCGCGACTGGGTGTTCCGCCTGCCGGTGTACGCCGGCGACACCATCCGGGTGCGGAGCCGGGTGACCGCACTGACCCTCCGCGGCCGGGGCAAGCGGGGCGAGGTGGGGTGGTACCGGGCGCTGCTCAACCAGGACGGCAAGATCGTGCAGGACGGGCACATCATGACGCTGGTGGAAGCCCGGCCGCTGGCCAAGCCGGGCGAACCCGTACCGGCGGCGGCGTCCGACTCGTAGACTTGGCTCATGCGAACCCGCTTTGCCCCCAGCCCGACCGGCTACCTGCACATCGGCGGGGTCCGCACGGCCCTGTACAACTGGCTGCTGGCCCGGCGGCACGGCGGCCAGTTCATCCTCCGCATCGACGACACCGACGCCAGCCGCAACCGGGCCGAGGCGGTCCAGCCCATCCTCGACGGCTTCCGCTGGCTGGGCATGACCTGGGACGAGGGGCCGGCCCCGGACGGCAGCGGCGAGAGCGTCGGCCCGTTCGCCCCGTACTTCCAGAGCCAGCGGAACGACACCTACGTGGCCGCGGCGATGCGGCTCATGGCCGAGGGCAAGGCGTATCCGGACTACACCGCGGCGGCCGAGCAGGACGGCCGCCGCAAAGCCGCCGAGAAGGCCAAGCGGCCGTACGTCCACCGCGGCAGCAACCGGCACGTGTCGCCCGAGGAGAACCTGCGGCAGTACCGGGAGAAGCCGGCCCCGGTGCTGCTCAAAGTGGTGGACGGCCAAAAGGTGGTGTTCGACGACGCCGTGCGGGGCCGGGTGGAGGTGGCCACCGACACCATCCGCGACCCGGCGATACTGCGGGCAGCGAACCCCGCCGGGGTGACGGGGGCACTGTACTCGTTCGCCACCGTGGTGGACGAGACGGCCTTCCACATCACCCACGTCGTGCGGGCCGAGGAACACCTGTCGAACACGCCGACCCAGGTGCTGTTCTACCAGGCGCTCGGGGCCACGCCGCCGCAGTTCGCCCACGTGCCGCTCATCAACCTGAACAACAAAAAGATGAGCAAGCGGGACTTGCCCAAGCTGAGCGAGCTGGAGGTGAGCAAGCTGAAGGCGTGCGGCTGGACCGACGCCGAACTGGCCGGCCGGGACGACCTGAACCTGGCGACGGTGGCCTACTACCGCGAGCTGGGCTACCTGCCCGAAGCCCTCATCAACTACCTGATCCGGCTCGGCTGGTCGCTCGACGGCGAGACCGAGTTCATCCCGCTGGACGTGGCGGTTGCCAACTTCAGCCTGGAGCGGATCACCAAGGCGGCGGCCAACTTCGACGCCAAGAAGCTGTACTGGCTCCAGGGCGAGTACATGGACCGGGTGCCCACGGCCGAGAAGATCGACCAGTCGCTGCCGTACCTGCGGAAGGCGGGGTTGGTGGGCGAGACGGTGGACGCGGCCACCCGCGACCGGCTGGCGGCCGTGGTGGAAGCCAGCGGCGACCGCATCAAGCTGTTCAGCGACCTGGTTCAGTTCGCCGGCCCACTGCTGAAGCCGACGCCCGACTACGACCCGGCGGCGGTGGCCAAGAGCGTGGCCCCGAACACCGACGTGCTGCGAACCTTCCGCGACCGGCTGCGGGCCGAGAAGCAGTGGCAGCCGGACGTGCTGGAAGCGGTCCTCCGTGGCGTCGCCGAAGAGGCCGGGCAGAAGGCCGGCGGGCTGATCGCCGCCGCCCGGGTGGCGGTCATCGGCACCCCCGTCGGCTTCGGGCTGTACGAGACACTGACCATCCTCGGCCGCGACGAGACGCTGCGGCGGATCGACCACACGCTGGGCCTGCTGACTTGATTTGGTGGGACAGGCATTTCTGCCTGTCCGAGCAAGAGTTTGGACAGGCAGAAATGCCTGTCCCACCGAACCCCCAACCGGACCGCCCATGCCCCGCGACCACCAGCTCTGCGGCCTCGGCAACGCCATCGTGGACCTGTTCCTGGAGCTGTCCGACGCCGAGTTCGCCGCCCTCGGGTTCGACCGCGGCACCATGCGGCTGGTGGACCACGACGAGCAGCACCGACTGCTGACCCAGTTCGCGGCCGGCGAACCCCGGCTGGTGAGCGGCGGGTCGGTGGCCAACTCGGTCATCGGGTTCAGCCAGCTCGGCGGCAAGGGGGCGTTCGTCGGCTGCGTCGGCGACGACCGCTACGGCCTGCACTACGAGCGGGAGTTCGAGCAGCTCGGCATCACCTTCGCCTGCCCGCCGCTGGTCGGCGAGACGACCGGCACCTGCGTGGCCGTCCTGACGCCCGACTCGGAACGCACCATGCGGACCTGCCTGGCCGTGTCCGGCCACTTGGCCGAACGGCACGTCGATGTCGATCGCATCGCCGCCAGCGACTGGCTGTTCGTGGAGGGGTATGTGTTCGCCAACCCGGCCACCGGCCAGGGGGCCATCCGCAAGGCACTGGACGCGGCCAAGCAGAGCGGCACCAAAGTCGCCCTCACCTGCTCGGACGCCTTCGTGCCGGAGGTGTTCGGCGACGCCTTCGGGGCGGCGCTGAAGCAAGCCGACTTACTGTTCGCCAACGCCACGGAAGCGCAGGCGCTGACCAAGACCGGCTCCGCCGCCGACGCCTTCGCCCAGCTCAAGGGGCTGGTGCCGAACTGCGTGGTGACGGACGGCCCGCACGGGGCGCACGTCCGGTACGCCGGCACCGAGTGCCACGTCCCGGCCTACGCCTGCACGCCGAAAGACCTGACCGGGGCCGGGGACATGTTCGCCGGCGGCTTCCTGTACGGCGTCACCCACGGCCTCGACCCGGCGACGGCCGCGAAGGGGGCCAACTTCCTGGCCATGAAGGTCATCACCCAGCTCGGCGCCCGGCTGCACAGCGGCGCCCGGGACTGGTGGGCCGAGGCCACCAAGAGCTAACCATGCCACGAATGCGGACCTTCCTGGCCGTCGAGATCGACCCCGCCATGCGGCAGGCGGCGGCCGCGTTACAGGCGGCGCTGGGCAAGTCGGTGGCCGGGGTGCGGTGGGCGGCCCCGGCTACCATGCACGTCACCCTGCAGTACCTCGGCGAGGTGGCCGACCGCGACCTGCACACCGTCTGCAAGGTGGTGGACGCGGTGACGCGGCGGCTGCCGCCGTTCGGCCTGCGGCTCGGCGGCGTCGGCGCCTTCCCGAACCTCCGCCGGCCGAAGACCGTCTGGGCCGGTGTGACCGACGGGGCGACCGACCTGCAACGGCTGTTCGCCGCGCTGGAGGACGGGCTGACGGAGGTCGGTGCCTACCGCCGGGAGGCGCGGGCGTACACTCCGCACCTGACGCTCGGCCGGGTGACGACCGAGGACGACAACGCCGACCTGGCGGCGGTGCTGCCGAAACACCTGACGTGGGCCGGCGGATACACGACGGTCGAAGAGGTGATGGTGTTCACGAGCCGGCTCCAGCGAGACGGGCCGGAGTACACGCCGGTCGGCCGGGCCGTCCTACGGGGCCGGCCGGAAGCGGACTTGCCGCCCCCGGCCGACGTGGCAAAATGACCGACACGCGCCCGTAGCTCAACTGGATAGAGCAGTCGATTTCTACTCGACTGGTTGAGGGTTCGAGTCCCCCCGGGCGTACTCGCAAGTGGTTACCCGGCGACGGCTTGGAGCGGGGCAAACGCTGGCGACTGGCCTCCCGCCCGAGCCACCCCCATACTATTCCCACACGACCCGGGCGGCCGCAACGCCGACCGGCACATGGTCACGCCCGCGGATACGAGCAGTCAGGATACGAACGCGGCCGAAAGTGCAGCTGCCGGCTTTTCGTCCACCCGCCGGCAGGTTAGGATCAGCGGCCGGCGATGCTGATCCCTCGCAAGTCCGACACGCGAGGATTTCGGTAGTGGCCTCATCGCCGTGACACGTTGGAGTGGCGGATGACGTACCACAGGGCACGGAGGTGGTTGCGGTCGCACTTGGAAGAGGGCAGGGTTTTGCGGACCAGTCGGCTGCACCGCTGCCGGGCCGGACACCCGAACCGCTCGATGCCGCAGGT
>JAYVUZ010000142.1:0-2390 GCA_043787415.1 Fimbriiglobus sp.
CCGGACCGGCTCACGCCGGCCGCTCGCCAAAACTCTAACCGAAAGAATTCCCCACTTGGGTGCCGAACCGCCGCCGTCCCCGCCGCTGTCGCGGTCGGGCATCGCCTACGCCGTGGTGGCGTACCTGTGCTGGGGGCTGATCCCGCTCTACTTCGCACAGGTGCGGCACGTCCCGGCCGGCGACATCCTGGCCCACCGCATCGTCTGGTCGCTGCTCCTGCTGGCCGGGCTGTTGACCGCCGTCGGCGGCTGGGCCGACCTCCGCCGGGTGCTGCGGGACCGCCGGCTCGTCCTCATCCTGCTGCTCAGTTCGGCCCTGCTGGCCCTCAACTGGCTCTTGTACATCTACGCCACCGTCACCGACCGGGTGACGGAGGCCGGCCTCGGCTACTACCTGATGCCGCTGGTGAACGCCTTCCTGGCGACGGTGTTCCTCGGCGAGCGGCTGCGGCCGGCCCACTACCCGGCCCTCGCCCTCGTGGCGGCGGGCGTGGCCTACCCGATGCTCCACGGCCAGTTTTCGTGGCTGGTGGCCGTGCTGCCGCTGACGTTCGGCTGCTACGGGCTGGTCCGCAAGTGGGTGGCCGTCGAGAGTCTGACCGGGCTGGCGGTGGAAACCCTACTGCTCACCGGGCCGTCGCTGGTGTACCTGGCCGTCTGGGGCGGCGGGCAGTTCGGCGGCGACCGCGTGACGGCCGGCTGGCTGCTGCTCGGCGGGGTGGCGACGGTGGTGCCGCTGCTCGCCTTCACCCTCAGCCTGCGACGGCTGCCGCTGCTGGCCATCACCTTCATCCAGGTGCTGTCACCGACGCTGCAACTGCTGCTCGGGGTGTTCCGGTTCGGCGAGCCGGTGACGCCCGAGCGGTGGGTGACGTTCGGCTGCGTGTGGGTGGCCGTGCTGATCTTCATCGCCGACGCGGCCCGCGCGTCCCGCCGTGCGGCATGAGCGGACCATCACTGACTCGTCGCTCGCCGTCCCTGCCGAACTAGCCACGCTCCCACCGCCACCAATCCCGCCGCACACGGTCCGAGGACAGCGGCCAGCAGGAACCAATACGTCGTGGCAATGTCGGCCGACCCGACCAGCTCCCAACGGACCTGGATGTACCCGCACCCGAGCCAGCCGAGCGGGGCGATGCCGGACCCGACGAGCAGCCACCCGGCGGCCCGACAGAGCTGTCCCCATTCACGCTCGCCATCGGTCATGCGGTCGCCCTCCGGCAAAGTTCGGGGTCAACTGCTCGCCAGGATGTGCAGGATGTCGGCGTCCTTCACCACGTACCCCTTGCCCTCGGTCCGCTCCAGCCCCTTCGTCTTGCACTCCCGCTCGCTGTAGTGGTGGGCCAGGAAGTCGGCGTAGCCGATGACGTTCGCCCGCACGAACTTCTCCGACAGGTCGCGGTGGATGCACCCGGCCGCCGTCACCGCGTCCGAGTCCCGGTTCATCGCCCACGACCGGCACTCGTCCGCCCCGACGGTGAAGAACACCGCCCGGCCCATCGCGTAGAAGAGGTCGCGCGTCACCCGCTCCCGACTCAGGCCGGTCAGCCCGAGGTCGGCCATGAACGCCTCGCGGTCGTCGTCGCCCAGGGCCGCCAGTTCGAGTTCCAGCTTGACCGGGGCGTGGACAGCGGCCGGCGACAGGGCCAGCAGGTCCGCCGGCAGCGGGTCGTTAACCCCCGTGTCGCCGCGGTTGACCAGCACCAGCTCCGGCTTGAGGGTGAGCAGTTGGAACGACCGCAGGGCCTTGTCGTCGTCGGCCGACAGGTGCATAGCCCGGGCCGGGGTGCCCGCTTCGAGGCCGGCGATCACCCGCACGACGACGGCCAGCTCGGCCGCGTCCACGTCCTTCTCCTTCTGCGGCTTGGCCTTCTTCATGGCCGCTTCGAGCTTGGGCACCCGGTTGGACAGAATCTCCAAGTCGGCGAACAGCAGCTCCTCGCGGAAGTTGGCGAGCTGGGCGGCGAAGTCGGTGCGGGTGAACCCGTCCAGCACGACGGCCAGGCCGTTGCTCTCGCGGAGGATGCCGAGCCGGCGGTTGTTGTCCTTCCGCTCGTCCCGCATCAGGCCGGGGGTGTCGAGGAACTGCACCTCGGCGTAGGTCAGCTTCTTCGGCTCGTACTTGGCGGCGATGGCCGTCAGCCGGTCGTCCAGCACTTTGGCCGTGCCGACCTGCCCGGCCTGTACCTTGGCCGGGTCCGGGGCGACGCCGGTGAGCCACTGGAACGCCGTACTCTTGCCGGCGCCGGCGTACCCGACCAGACCGATCTTCATGGCGACATCCCGCTGTGAGAGGCAGTCATGATACCCGGCGGCGGATTTTTGTAGGGTGGTGCCGAGTCTTCGAGGCCCACCGTGCGGGGTAAGGCGCCCGACGGTGGGCCTCGAAG
>JAYVUZ010000143.1:0-5580 GCA_043787415.1 Fimbriiglobus sp.
GTCCGGCAGGAGCTTGCGGGCCATCCTGGCAGCCTCGTCGGGAGGCCGTCAGGCTACCCGGCCGACACCACGCCGGCCAGTAAAGTTAGGGTTTCTAAGACACGAGCGGCCAGTTCGGCAAGTCCCCCGTACAGAGGCACTGAAAGCTTGTCATAGGGCGGGTTGCTCTGTTGAAATCCTTCTCGGCGGTCTGTGCCTCTAATCCGGCATGGCGACCACGCATCCGATGACCAAGTCACCGCGGGCGGTGGCCCGGGAGGCGATGACCTTGGCCCGTGAGGCGCTCCCTGCGTACTCGTCGCCGTACAGCCGCCGGGACTTCACCCAGCACCAGCTCTTCGCCATCCTGGCGGTCAAGACGTTTCTCGAGACCGACTACCGCGGGGTGGTGCAGGTGCTGGCCGACTGCGCCGCGCTCCGTGCCGACCTCGGGCTGGCCCGGGTGCCCAACTTCTCCACGCTCTGCTACGCCGAGCCGCGGCTGCTCAAAAAGGGGAGTGCGTCGTTCTCCTGGTGCGGGCTACCACGTCCGCGCTCGACCGCGGCCTGATCGGCAACAAGCCGACCGCGGCCGTGGAGGCCACCGGGCTGGAGAGCCGACACACGTCCCGGCACTTCGTCACCCGGTCGGGCCGCCGGCACACCTCCCGGACGTGGGCCAAGCTGACGGTGGTGTGCGACACGGCCAGCCACTCCCTGACCGGGGCCACCGTCACCCCGGGGCCGTCCAACGACTCCCCCCAGTCCCGCCCGGCCCTGGCCCTGGGGTCGGTGGCCGTCCGCTGGGACCGGGTGCTGGCCGACGCGGCGTTCGACGCCGAGGCCCACCGCCGCTACTGCCGGGGGCAACTCAAGGTGCGGGCCACCGTCATCCCGCTCAACCGCCGGGGCGTGGTCGCAAGTGGCCCGAGACGAAGTACCGGCGGCAGATGGTCAAGCGGTTCCGCAAGAAGCCCCGGGGGAGCCGGCACCGGCGGGTGTCCGGCCGGCGGTGGCCGGCCGAGTCGGCGTGTCCCCGGCACGAGCGGCGGCTGGGCCGCGCACTCGGCGGTCGGTCGGACGACTCGCGGGAGCGGGAGTGCCGGCTGCGGGTGCTCACCCACACCCTGATGCTCCTCGCCGGCGCCCGCACCTGTCCACCGCCGCCCACCAGACCGCCGGCCTCGACCACTCGGTGACGGCGTTCGACCGCGGGAACGCCGCGCGGATAGCGGCGACCCCGGCCGCGGTCAGCTTGTGCCTTCGGAGCGCGCTGTAGCCGAGGCCCCGGCAGCGCGTGATGGCCGGCACGGACGCGTCGGTGACGTCCGTGCCGTCGAGGATGAGAGGCACCAGGTTCGGGCACTCCCCCAGCCGGCGGAGGTGCTCATCCCCGAGGTTCGTCTCGGTGACGGAGATGCTCCGCAAACTCCCCGCGGGCGGGACCAGGTCTGCCGCCGCCCTCACCGCTAGCCGACACCGGTACAGGTCCAAGTGATCCAGCGACCGCAGTGTCGAGAGGGGTTCGGCCAGCTCGTCGCTCACTTCGGCATCGCGCACCTCGACCAGCCACACGTCGCCGCGAGGGTAAATCGCGGCGTCGGTCATCGTGGACAACCCGAGTAGCCGGGGCGTCCGTCGGACCTCCCCGCCGGCCCCCCGGACGGCCGCCACGACCGCGTCGTCCCGGTTGGGCAGGGCGGACAGCAGAAGGTGGGCGAGGAGGACGGCGACCACCGCCCCGACCACGAGCCAGGCGCAACCCTTCCGTCTCACGTCACCCCCGAGCACGCCGGTCGAGCTTCAATGGCGGCATCACCCAGGCCGGCCGCCCACGTCCGTCACCGCATGACGGGCACCGGGCGTGGAGGCAAGGCTCGTGCGCGTCGGGAACACCTCGTTCTCGATGGCATTTCAACAGAGCAAAGCGAGAACCGACCGACCTCTTGGATCTCCGTCGGCAACTCGGCGAAGCGTGTCAGGCGTGGCTCACCCGGTCCCCGTCCGCCGAGACCCGGGACGGCCATTCCCGCGACCTGTTCCAGTTCCTCGACTTCGCCGGCGTGCCGGCCGACGAATGGGAGAAGCTCTCGCAGATCCGACCGGGAATGGTCTCCGCCTGGCGAGATCATCTCCTCGCACTCGGCCTGACCAACACGGCCATCAGCCGCAAGCTGTCGGTGATTCGCAGCCTGTTCGGCTACCTCCGCAAGTACGGGTACACCGGGGCCAACCCGGCCGACACGGCGTTCGTCGCCGCCCCGCCGGTGCCGCGGGACGGCAAGACCATCGCCATCACCCCCGAGGACTGCCGCCGGCTGCTGGACCTCCCCACGACCGAAACGCCCGAGGGCGTGCGGTACCGGGCGATCATGGCGGTCCTCGCGTTCACCGGCTGTCGGGTGGGCGAGGTCAGCCGCCTTCGGGTCGGCGATTACAAGCGGAGCGGCGGGCATCACGTGCTGGAAGTGCGCGGGAAAGGGGGCAAGGAACGTCGAATGCCGCTGCATCCCGAAGCCGTCGAGCGCCTCGAAGAGTGGTTGGCCGCGATCGGCCCGAGCGAGGGGGTCGAACCGTTGTTCCGGCCACTGAAGCCGGCCCGCGGGAAGGGCCGGGACGAGTTCCTCCCCTCGCCGCTCACCCGTCGCGGCCTCCAGTACCTGGTGGGGCGGTACGTTCGCAAGCTCGGCCTCGACCCGAACGTGACCGTTCACTCGTTCCGGGTGACGGCCCTCACCACGGCCCGGGAACGGGGTGCGGACATCGTGGACCTACAAGACTTCGCCGGCCACGCGGACCCGCGAACCACGCTCGGATACATCCGTAACTGCGACCGGCTCAGCCGTACCCCGGCGTACGTGCTGAAGTATTGATCGGGGGCTCGGACGCGGTGAAGCCTGCCGCGCAGCGGCTTCTTTCAACGTCCTTTATGGCGCGGCGTCAACGGGCCGTGTTTTCAGGTCATTTCAGCAGGTATCTGCCCAGGAATAGCATCACGACCAGCAGAGTCAGATCGGGCCAGTGGTAGGCGAGGCCCAGGATCCCGAGCGTCAGGCGGTCGCAAACGAACATCATCGGTGGTCTCCCCAGTTGGAGAGGCCCGGTGGTGCGGCGGGCCTGAAGGAAAACCGTTGTCAGTAGTCGTCCGGCAGGAGCACGGTCGTGGCGGACCGGTCGGCCTCGGTGATCACCCAGAAGGTGGTCCCGGTGGCCGACCGGTAGACCGACAGGATGCGCTCCCCCGACGTCACGGCGTCGTCGTTCGCGGCCCGGTCGTGGGCATCGACCTCGCCCCAGTCTCCGGCCGCGTGGCGGCGGAGGGCGGCGACGAGGTCGGACTGAGACAGTACGCTCAGCGCCGCCGGCGTCGCCACCGTTTGGCCGAGTGGCACGCGAACGGGTTCCGATGGGGTCATGTGTCACCTCCGGGGTTACTTCTCGGACCCGGCCGGGTGCTCGTAGATCCAGACCATCGCCAGGTCGGCCACTTTGCCGACCAGCGCCAAGTCTTCCCGGCCGAAGCTGGCCGAGTCCTTCCACTTGTCGTTCTTGTCCTTGTACAGCCGGCTGAGTCACACGTTGTAGCGGGGGCCGTTCTCCGTCTCGTTCAGCCAGACGGCGGCGCGGATGCGGCCGAGGCGGATCTCGTGGACCGGCTTGGCCTTGTCGGACTGCTCGTCGCGGGCCGGGGCCGGTCGGGTCTTCGCGGTCATGGGAATCGTCCTCAGTGAAGAACAGGAATGGGTCAGGCACAGTGCCCGCACGCGCGGGCGGAGTGCTGGTCGGGCGGTTCGAGTCGTGGGGCACGACCCGGGCGGATTCGACGGCGTCGAACCCGCCGGTGACAAATCGGCGGACGGCGGCGAGCACCGGCTCGTGACCTCCGCATCCGACGGTCATCGATTCGATCTGGACGTACGGACCGCCCGGTCGCAGCGGCTTCTTGACGACGGCGAGCTCGACCGCCCCGCACTCGCAAGCGGAGTCGTTGAGGAACAGGTAGTCGAAGAGTTCGAAGCCGGTGCAGAGCGTCCAAGAATGACCGGAGCCTGTTTCATAACAGCCGGTTGAGGGCGATGAAGGCACAGGCCCGGGACACGAACCCGTCGTACGGGTCGCATCGCCGCTCGTACCGGGTGGCCACCCGGCGGAACGACTTGAGCCAGGCGAACGTCCGCTCCACCACCCACCGCCGCTTGAGCCGCCGCAGGGTGCGGCCGTCGGCCGTGGCCGGCTTGGTGCGGTTCGACCGGTGCCGGGCGACGCGAGCGAACCCGTCGTCGGCCAGCGACTCCCGGAGCGGGTCCGAGTCGTCGGCCCGGTCGGCCAGGACGGGCACCGGCCACGGCACCGGCCGGTCGGGCGGGCTGTCGGCCCGGGCGGCCGGGGCCAGGGGCACCGCGTGGACGCCCGCCCCGTCCGTCGCCGCCCCGAGGGGCGTGCCGTGCCGGTCCACGACGAGTTCGCGCGTGGTGCCGTGGCCGAGCCGGCACGGGCCGACCCCGATGCCCCCCTTTTGGCCTCGATGGAGCTGCCGTCCAGGGCCAGCTCGTCGGCCCCGAGCCGGCCGGCGGCGGCGAGCGCGGCCGGGATGAGTTTCCAGACGGCGTCCCACACCCCGGCCCGGGTCCAGTCCCGGTGCCGCCGCCAGCCGGTGACCCCGGACGGGTAGCAGGCGGGCCTCTGCCGCCACCGCAGGCCGTTGCGGAGGACGGACACCACGCCCTCGAAGCACGAGCGGTCGTCGGCGAACGGCCGGCCGCCCTTCGGGTGCGGCGGCCGGACCGGCAGGAGCGGCGAAACCCGCTCCCACAGGCGGTCGTTCAACTCCCCCTCCCGGGCGGCACTCGGCAGGGCGGCGGACCTCCGTGTCGGCCGGTATATTCGGACCCGGCAGGGCCTCCGTCAACCGCTGTTATGAAACCGGCTCAGGTCAGTCTGCGGGCGAAGGCCTCGGGCGTCTCGACCGGCGAGACGCACCAGGTTCGCGTGGCGTGTCGCATGGTCCGTCCGTCAGTCGGGGGTTGGGATTCCGGCGGCCCGACAGAACCGCACCGTGTGGTCCCAGGTCATGGCCCGGCAGAAGTAGCGGCCCTGCCACTTCCAGAAGGAACGGAGGCTCTCGGCCCCCTCGGCGAACAGGAACCCGTGGCCCATCCAGCGGGGCGGGAGCACGTTCGGGAAGTGGTCGTAGGTCGCCTCGTCGATCTCCGCGACGTGGCCCGGGTCGGAGATCCGCCGGATCATCGCGTCCCAGGGTTCGGCGTCGGGTCGGGGGAGGAGTGGCCCGGCCCGCAGCGTGGCGAGCAGGGCGGGCTCCGCCCGCGTGAACGTGTGCGTCATCGTGTCGTCTCCGGGGTACGGGGATGGGAACGGGGAATTTGCAAAACCGAAATGCACCACCGGTCTCGGCGGGCGAGGTACGCCTGCGGAGTCGGCGTTGAAGGCGTCTGCCGAGTGCTGTGGCTGAGAGAACTGTGAGCGCGCGGGCCGAGCATTAGCACGCCTGGCGGTGGGGAACAACTCCGCCCGCGGTCGGGAGTGGTCAGCCGTCGCCGTCGGTCGTCATCGGGGTTCACAAGCCCCGCGCCCCGATGACGA
>JAYVUZ010000144.1:0-10991 GCA_043787415.1 Fimbriiglobus sp.
GCGCGAGCGAGGGAGTATTACCCTCGCTCGCGCTTCGGGCTACGACCCGGATTACTACCCGGTTGCCATCTGGTCTCGGTGAATCACTTCGGCGTACCCGGTCTCGGCCGAAGTCTTCCCTTTCGTCCGCTCCACCTCGGCCGCCGACAGGTTGCTCAGCCCCCGCCCGACCTCCGCCCCGTCCGGCCCGACCAGCCGCACCAGGTCGCCCTTGCGGAAGTCGCCGGCGACCGCCGTCACCCCGACGGCCAGCAGGCTCTTGCCCTTCGCCGTCACGGCGGCCACCGCCCCGGCGTCCAGGTGCAGCGTCCCCTTCGGGATGCCGGCGCCGAGCCACCGCCGGCGGGCGTTGGCCGGGTCGGCCGTCGGCCGGAACGTCGTCCCCACGCTCGCGCCGGCGAACAGGGCGTCCAGCACACCGTCCCGGCCGCCGTCGGCCACGACCACCGTACAGCCGGCCGCCGTCGCCAGCCGGGCGGCCCGCAACTTACTTTTCATGCCGCCGGTGCCGAGGCCGCTCTTGGTGGACGCCGCCAGCCCGCTCACGGCGGCGTCGATGCGGTCCACCACCGGCAGCAGCGTGGCCGCCGGGTCGGAGCGGGGGTCGGCGGTGTATAGCCCGGGCACGTTGGTCAGCAGCACCAGCAGCCGGGCGTCGAGCAGCCCGGCCACCAGGGCCGCCAGGTGGTCGTTGTCGCCGAACTTGATTTCCGCCACCGACACCGTGTCGTTCTCGTTGACCACCGGCAGGCAGCCGTAGTCGAACAGGGTGAGCAGGGTGTGGCGGGCGTTCAGGTACCGCGGCCGGCTGTCGAAGTCGGCGGCGGTGAGTAGCACCTGGGCGGGGACGATGCCGTGCCGGGCGAGGGCATGCTGGTACAGCGTCATGAGGGCCGGCTGGCCGACGGCGGCGCACGCCTGGAGGTGGGGCAAATCCGTCGGCCGCTGCTTCAAGCCGAGGACGCCGACGCCGGCCCCGATGGCGCCGCTCGTCACCAGCACCACCCGCCGGCCGCCGGTCCGCAGCCGGTGCAGTTGGTCGGCGAGGCTCTGGATGCGTACGGCGTCTAGCGTTCCGCATGCGTCGGCCAGGACGTTGGTGCCGACCTTCACCACCACGCGGTCTTGCGTCATGGCGATGTTTTAGGCGAGCGGCCGGCGTCAGCCGGTCCGGGCTGGGGGCGCGTGCGCGTTCGTCTGTCCCACCCCCAGCCCGGACCGGCTGACGCCGGCCGCTCGCCTAAAATGGGAGCATGACCGCCGCCGAACTCGCCGCCGCCCGCACCCTCGTCGCCCTGGCCCTGGCCGAAGACCTGGGCGACCGCGGCGACGTGACCTCGCTGGCCACCATCCCGGCGGACGCCACCGGCCAGGCGGCGTTCGTCGCCCGCAGGCCGGGGGTGGTGGCCGGGCTACACCTCATCCCGTTGGTGGCCGACGCGGTGGACCCGACACTTCTCGTCGAGCTGTTGGCAGAAGACGGGGCGGCGGTGGTGCCGGGCGACCGGCTGGCGACCATCGCCGGGCCGCTGCGGTCGCTGCTGGCGACCGAGCGGACGGCCCTCAACTTCGTCCAGCGGCTGAGCGGTGTCGCCACCCTCACCCGGCGGTACGTCGATGCGGTGGCCGGCACCCGTGCCCAGGTGCTGGACACCCGCAAGACCACCCCCGGCTGGCGGCTACTGGAGAAGTTCGCCGTCCGGTGCGGCGGCGGCACCAACCACCGGGTCGGCCTGTACGACACCGTCCTCATCAAGGACAACCACCTGGCCGGCCTCGGGGCGGACGCGGTGCGGCGGGCGGTGACGGCATCCCGCCAGCACGCCCCGGGGCTGGCGGTCGAGGTCGAGGTGGACACGCTGGACCAACTCGATGACGCGCTGGCAGTGCGGGCCGACATCGTGCTGTTGGACAATCTGCCGGCGGACGCCCTGCGGGAGGCCGTCCGCCGGCGGGACGCGGTATCGCCGGGCACCCGGCTGGAGGCGTCCGGCGGGGTGACACTCGACACCATCCGCGGCCTGGCCGAAGCCGGCGTGGACCGCATCAGCGTCGGGGCGCTCACCCACAGCGCCCCGGCCCTCGACATCGGGCTGGACTGGGTGCGAGATTCGTAGGGCACGCATGGCGTGCCGTCCGCCACCGGCGGTACGCCATGCGTGCCCTACAACGCCCTCATGACCTGGGTGCCGTCGGACCGCCGTCACCTCGGCAGACGGCTGCTGGCGTGCGAGGTCGTCACCAGCACCAACGACGTGGCCGCCGACCTGGCCTCCGGCGAGGCCGTGTACGCCCTCACCCAGACCAGCGGCCGCGGGCAGCACGGCCGCACCTGGGTCAGCCCGCCGGGCGACAACCTGCTGCTCAGCATCCGCCTCGACCCGCCCCCGGAACTCCGCCGGCCGGTGCTACTGACGGCCCTCGTCGCGGTGGCCGTCGGCGACGCGGTGCAGAGGCTCGCCGGGGTGACGCCGGTGGTGAAGTGGCCCAACGACCTGCTGCTCGGCGACCGCAAGCTGTGCGGCATCCTGATCGAACAGGGGCGGGCGACGGTGGCCGGCGTCGGGCTGAACCTGAAGTCGCCCGGCCTGCCGACGGCCACCTCGCTCGCCGAGTGCGGGGCCGACGTGTCGCCGGCCCAGGCGGCCGACGCCGTGCTGACCGCCCTCGACGCCCGGTACAGCGAATTGTTGATCGACCCGGCCCCGCTGGAGGCCGCCTGGCGGGACCGGCTGTTCCTCGTCGGCCGGGTGGTGGTGGCCGAATTCCCGGACGGCTCGACGACCGTCGGCCGGCTCCTCGCCGTCGGCTTCGACCGGGTGGAGGTGCAGACCCGTGAGGGGCCGGTGAGCGTCGCCCCGGAGCGGCTGCGGCACCTGTGGCCGGTCTGACACCGGCGGGTATATACTGACGAGGTCCGTCTGCCCGCCGTCACCTCACCCCGCCGAGTCGCCGATGCGTTCCGCCCTGCTCGTGTGTCTGATCGCCGGTCCCGCTGTCGCCGCCGACTGGCCGCAGTGGCGGGGGCCGAACCGGGACGGCAAGTCGGCCGACACCGGCCTGTCGGCGGCGTGGCCGGAGGGCGGGCCGAAGCTGGCCTGGAAGCTGGACAACGTCGGCGACGGGTACGGCCAGCCGGCGGTGGTTGGCGACCGGGTGTACCTGATCGGGGCCGAGGGGAACAAGGTGGGGGCCAAGGAGTTCGCCCTGTGCCTGTCCGCCGCGGACGGCAAGGAGCAGTGGCGAACGCCGTTGGAAACGTCCGGGGACAAGTACGCCGACGCCTGGGGCGGTGGCCCCCGGGCCACCCCGACCGTCATCGGCGGCAAGCTGTACGGCCTCGGGGTGGCTGGCGACCTCCGTTGCCTGGACGCCGCCACCGGCAAGGTGGTGTGGACGAAGAACCTGGTGAGCGACTTCGGCGGTGGCATCCCGAACTGGGGGTACAGCGAGTCCCCGTTGGTGGACAGCGGCAACGTGGTCGTCACTCCCGGCAACAAGACCGGCATGGTGGCCCTGAAGGCTGACTCCGGCGAGACGGCCTGGAAGTGTGAGGAGTTGAAGGACGGGGCCGGGTACTCGGCCATCATCCCGGCCGTGGTCGGCGGGGTGCGGGTGTACATCCAACAGACGGCGGCCCACGCCGTCGGGGTGCGGGCGGCCGATGGCAAGCTGCTGTTCAGTACCGGCGAAATCAAGCGGACCACGGCAGTCATTCCCACCCCGGTCGTAGTCGGCGACCTGGCCTTCTTCACTAGCGGCTACCGGGCCGGGTGCGAGCTGTATAAGCTGGCTGCCGACGGCAAGGACGGGGTCTCCGCCACAAAGGTGTACAGCAAGAATAACGTGCTCCTGAACCACCACGGCGGGGTGGTCGAACACGACGGGTACATGTTTGGCCACAGCGACGGCAACGGCGGGCTGAACAAGTGGGTGTGCTTTGACTACAAGACGGGGCCGGACCAGCCGACGTGGAGTGACAACGGGCCGGGCAAGGGCAGCATCATCTACGCCGACAGTCACTTCTACCTGTACGGCGAGAAGTCTGGTGAGCTGGTCCGCATCAAGGCCACGAAGGACGGCTACCAGGAGGCCGGCAAGTTCAAGATTCCGGCCACCAGCAAGGAGCGAAAGGGCACTGACGGCAAGGTGTGGCCGCACCCGGTCATCGCCAACGGCAAGCTGTACCTGCGGGACTACGAGCTGCTGTACGTGTACGACCTGGGCGGCAAGGTGGCGGCCAAGTAAGCCGGCCGCCGGCGGCCTGTATCCCCGGTGTCGCTCAGGTGCGCCGTGCAGCCCTCCCCCGCTCAACTCGACCGCCTCGCCCGGCTGCTCGACGCGGCCGTGCCGGCCAGCCCGTTCCTCGCCGCCAAGGTCGGCGGCGAGCGGCGGTTCGACCGCCTGCCGTTCACCACGAAAGCCGAACTCGCCGCCGACCAGTCGGCCCACCCGCCCTACGGCAGCAACCGCACCCGCCCGCCGGACTGCTACACGCGGTTGCACCAGACGAGCGGCACCAGCACCGGCACCCCGCTGCGGTGGTGGGACACGGCCGAGAGTTGGGCGGCCTGCGTGGCCAACTGGACGACGTACTTCGGCTGGATGGGGCTGACCGCCGCCGACCGGGCCGCCTTCCCGTTCAGCTTCGGCCCGTTCATCGGCTTCTGGGCGGGGTTCGAGGCGGCGGTGGGTGTCGGCATGGGGGTGCTGCCCGGCGGCGGCATGTCCACCGTCGCCCGGCTGCGGTGGCTGACCGACCACGCCGCGACGGTCGTGTTCGCCACCCCCACCTACGCCCTGCACCTGGCGGACGTGGCGACGGCCGAGGGGATCGATCTGCCCAACTCAGCCGTGCGGGCAGTGGTGGTGGCTGGGGAACCGGGGGGAAGCTTGCCCGGCACCCGCGACCGCATCGCCGCCGGCTGGGGCGCCCGGGTGTTCGACCACTACGGGCTGACCGAGGTCGGCCCGGCCGCCAGCGAAACCTTGGACAGCCCGGCCACGCTCAAGGTGAACGAGGAGCAGTACATCGCCGAGGTCCACGACCTGACCGGCGGCGTCGGCGAGCTGGTGCTCACCACCCTCGGCCGGGCCGGCTCGCCGGTGGTCCGCTACCGCACCGGCGACCTGGTCCGCCCCGACTGGCGGGCCGACGGTCTACACTTGGTGGGCGGGGTGATCGGCCGGGCCGACGACATGCTGCACGTGCGGGGCAATAACATTTACCCGACGGCCGTGGAGGCCATCGTCCGCCGGTTCGACTGGGCCGGCGAGTTCCGGCTGACCGCCGACCGCTCCGGCCCGCTCACCGACCTGCGGCTGGAGGTCGAGCCGACGGCCGCCGCCCCGCCGGACGCCTGCGACCAACTGGCCCGGGCCATCAAGGACGGGCTGCTACTCCGCGTCCCGGTGACGGCGGTGCCGCCGGGCACCCTGCCCCGCCCCGAGCTGAAAGCCCGCCGCCTCGTCCGCGTTTAAGAGTTCACCACAGAGACACAGAGTTCGCAGAGAAGACAGAACACTGAGTGCAAGCCAGGAGAACATGATGCGGCCCGGATTCGGAACTCTGACCTTGGTTTGCTGTGCGCTCGCGGCGCCCACGGCAGTGACCGCCGGGGACTGGGTCCACTGGCGGGGGCCGCAGCAGACCGGCTACGTCACCGGCCAGAACCTGCCGGACTCGTTCGACCTGGAGACGACCGGCAAGGGCGGGCTGGTGTGGAAGGCCCCGGCCGGCGGGCGGAACGCCCCCCTCCTGATGGGCAACAAGCTGTTCGTGTACGGCGCCCGCGACGCCGAGACGCCGTACGAGGGCGAGCGGGTCAGTTGCCTGGACGCCAACACCGGCAAGGGGCTGTGGGAGTACAAGGTCAACGTCTACCACTCGGACGTGGAGACCAGCCGGCTCGGCTGGACCAACCTGACGGCCGACCCGGCCGCCGGCCGGGTGTACGCCCACACCACCGGCGGCGAACTGCTCTGCCTGGACGCGGCCGGCAAGAAGGTGTGGTCCCGGCAACTGACCGAGGAGTTCGGCCGGTTCACCGGGTACGGCGGCCGGGTGCCGTCGCCCATCTTCGACAACGGGCTGGTGGTGTGTGCGGTGGTCAACTCGTCGTGGGGCGACATGGCCGCCGGCTGGAACCGCTTCGTCGCCTTCGACGGGGCCACCGGGCAGGTGGTGTGGATCGGCGAGGCCGCTTTCCCCAATAAGGACACCTACCAGTCGCACCCCGTCGTCGCCACCATCGGCGGCCAGCGGCTCCTCATTGCGGGCGGCGGGGACGGGGCGCTGCACGCCTTCAAGGTCCGCACCGGCGAGCGGGTGTGGAGCTACCGTTTCTGTTCCAAGGCCATCAACCCGGCCCCGGTGGTGGACGGCAACCTGGTGTACTGTGCCCACGGCGACGAGAACCCGGAGGGCGGGGCCATCGGCCGGGTGATCTGCGTGGACGCCAGCAAGGTGGACCCCAAGACCAAGCAGCCGAAGCTGGTGTGGGACTACCGCCGGAGCAACCGCTTCGGCCTCAGCCACCCGGCGATCGCCGACGGCCGGCTGTACATCCCGGACGACTCCAGTGAGCTGTTCTGCTTCAACGCCAAGACCGGCAAGCCGCTCTGGAAGGTGAAGTACGGCACCACCAGCCGGGGGGCGCCACTGGTCGTGGACAACAAGCTGTACGTGTTCGACGTGAACGGCAAGCTGTCGGTCCTGACCCTCCGCGGGGACGAGGAGCCGGACGAGGCCAAGACGGAGGAACACACCTTCCGGATGCCCAAGGGGCTGGTCGGCATCAACGAGACGCACGGCACGCCGATCGCCGCCAACGGCCGGCTGTACTTCACCACCAGTTTCGAGACGTTTTGTGTGGGGGCACTGACGCCGCAGCCGGACTCCCGCAAGATCGACACCACCCCGGACGCGGAGAAACCGTTCGACCCGGCCGCCGCCCCGGTCGCCCTGCGGGTGTACCCGTTCGAGACTGCGGCCAAGCCGGGCGAGACGATCAAGGTGGAACTGAAGTACCTGGACGCCAACGGCCGGGAACTGCCAGCCCCGAAGGGCGGCGAGGTGAAGTGGTCGCTACCCACACCGCCGGTGCCGAAGGGCAAGACCACTTCCCCGCCGCCGCTCAAGGGCGAGTTGAAGGCCGACGGGGCGACGGCCAGCGTCACCCTGGACAAGCTGCCTAGCCAGCAGGGGTACGTCGAGGCGACGGCCGGCGGGCTGACCGCCCGCGGCCGGGTGCGGGTGGCCGCCCTGGTGCCGTACAAGCAGGACTTCGACAAGGTGCCCGAGGGGGCGGTGCCGGCCGGGTGGGTGAACACGGCCGGCAAGTTCCGGGTGAAGAAGCTGCCGGACGGCTCGACCGTGCTGGCCAAAACCAACCTGGAGGGGCCGCCGCCGATCATCCGGGCCAACGGCTACTTCACCCCGCCGTCGTCCGCCAACTACACCATCGAGTGCGACCTACAGGGCACCGAGGTGGGCGGCAAGTTCCCCGACATGGGGGTGGTGAACGGCCGGTACACCCTGGTGCTGGACGGCAAGACCGACCCGGAGGCCAAGAGCCGGACGGTCCGGCTGGCGTCCTGGGACCCTCGCGGCCGGTGGACGGTGGCCGTGCCGCTGGACTGGCAGAAGGACACCTGGTACCGGGTCAAATTCGAGGTGGTGCCCGGCACCGGCGAGACTTCCACCGCCGCCCGCGGCAAGGTGTGGAAGCGGGGCGAGGCCGAGCCGGCCGAGTGGACCATCAAGCACGACTTCCCCCGCGGCCACCAGACCGGGGCGGCGGCCGTGTACGGGTACGTGTCGAACGCCACCACCGACCGGCCCGGGTCGGAAATCTTCTACGACAACCTCGTTGTGACCCCGAACAAGTGACGGCCATCGGTTCGGTGGGACAGGCATTTCTGCCTGTCCCAGTTTGCCGACTCAGCCGCCAGCCCGGACAGGCAGAAATGCCTGTCCCACCATGATCAAATCCGCACCCGCCAGGAACCCGCTCCCATGAAATATGCCCTCCTCGCCGCCGGCCTCGGGTCGGCGGTCGCCCTGGCCGCCGACCCGGTCCAGAAGATCGGCATGTTCGGCGGGGACAGCACCCGCAACATGGTCAACCTCACTGCCACGGGCCTGCCGGCCGAGCCGAAGCCGGACGGCCCGGACCAGCTCTGGAAGGCCGACCTCGGCAGCCGGGCCTACGGCGGCCCGGTGGTGGCCGGCGGCCGGGTGCTGGTCGGCACCAACAACGAGCGGCCCCGCAACCCGCGGGACACGGTCAAGTCGCCGGCCGGGGACGTGGAGCCGATCGACCGCGGTGTGCTCATGTGCTTCGACGCCAAGACCGGCGGCTTCCAGTGGCAGGCCGTCCACAACAAGCTGGAAAGCGGCATGGTCAACGACTGGCCGAAGGAGGGCGTGTGCGCCACCCCGACCATCGACGGGGATCGCGTGTACTACGTGTCCAACCGCTGCGTGGTCGAGTGCCTGGACCTGCTCGGCCGGGCCAACGGGGTGCAGGGCGGGCCGCTCAAGTACAAGGTGCGGACCAGCCCCCCGGGCGTCGAGCCGGCCGTGTACCGAGATGACAGCTACGACACCCCGACCGACGCCGACGTGGTCTGGCAGTACGACATGATGGGCAAGGCGGCCGTGTTCCCGCACAACATGGCCGCCGGCTGCCCGCTGGTGGTCGGCGACTTCCTGTACACGACGACCGGCAACGGGGTGGACGAGGGGCACATCAACATCCCGTCGCCGGAGGCCCCGAGCTTCATCTGCCTGAACAAGAAGACGGGCGAGCAGGTGTGGCGGAGCAGCCTGCCGGGCAAGCAGATCATGCACGGCCAGTGGTCCAACCCGGCGTACGCCGAGCCGAACGGGGTGAAGCAGGTGATCTTCCCGGCCGGCGACGGCTGGATTTACTCCCTCACGCCGGACACCGGCGACCTGATCTGGAAGTTCGACGGCAACCCGAAGGACAGCAAGTACGAGCTGGGCGGCACCGGCACCCGCAGCGACTACATCGGCTGCCCGGTGCTGTACGACGGCAAGCTGTTCATCGGCACGGGGCAAGACCCGGAGCACTTTTCCGGCGTCGCCCACTTCTACTGCATCGATTTCGCCGGCAAGACCGGGGACATCAGCCCGGAACTCGGGCCGATGTACAAGAAGGGCGAGCCGAACCCGAAGTCGGCGGTGGTCTGGCACTACGGCGGGGCCGACGCCCGCAAGTACGTGCCCCGCGACTTCGCCTTCGGCCGGACCATGTCCACGGCGTGCATCGTGGACGGGGTGCTGTACATCAGCGAGCTGCAGGGCTACCTGCACTGCCTGGACGCCAAGACCGGCAAGAAGTACTGGCAGTACGACACCAAAGGCTCCATCTGGGGCAGCCCGTACTACGCCGACGGTAAGGTGTACCTGGCCACCGAGGGCGGCGACCTGTTCACCTTTAAGCACGAGAAGCAGCCGCAGGTGCAGGACGAGTTGGACATCCCCGACGCCAAAGACGCCAAGGACTTTAACACCAGGCTGAAGGCCAAGCGGAAGCTGGTGGAGAAGGCCGTGCTGCTGGCCAAGACGGAGTTCGACGCCCCCATCCGCAGCACGCCGGTGGTGACGGACGGGGTGCTGTACGTCATGACCGAGAAGACGCTGTACGCCTTCGGCCCGAAAAAGTGAGTTGCGAACGCCCCCAAGCCGACGGGTCATGAGCTTAAGGCGTCGTCACGCCCACACCCCAGGAGCCGCCATGCAGGACACGCCCGGCAAACCGATTCCCGTCACCGGGGCGACGCTGGAGGAGAAAGTCGCCAACGCCCGCACGCAGCTCGACCGCCACTTCGTCGAGACGGTGCGGTGGCACTTCTCCCCGGAGACGGGCACGCCGTTCTGGCTGGACAAGGCCAAGACGTTTGACTTCGACCCGCTGCGGGACGTGACGGCCTACGCCGACATCAAGCGGTTCCCCATCTTCGAGGACGACTGGCTCCGCGGCGGGCCGGTGCGGCGGTGGGTGCCCAAGGCCTACGCCGACCGCGGCGTGTACGTGTTCGAGACGGGCGGCACGACGGGCCTGCCCAAGAGCCGGATCGTCATCGACGACTTCAAGATCGACTACGAGATGCTGTCCGACACCCTGCCGGACCAGTCGTTCCCCCGCGGGAGCAACTGGCTGATGCTCGGGCCGAGCGGCCCCCGCCGCTTGCGGCTGGCCATCGAACACCTGGCCCAGTACCGCGGCGGCATCTGCTTCGCCATCGACCTGGACCCGCGGTACGTGGTCCGCTGCCTGAAGGACCGCAAGATCGCCGAGGCCCAGGCGTACAAGGACCACTGCATCGACCAGGCCATCACCATCCTGGCCGGCGGCCACGACGTGAAGTGCATGTTCACCACGCCCAAGCTGCTGGCCGCTCTGGACGAGGCCATCCGGGCCGGCAAGCTGGAGGACAAGTTCCGGTCGCTCGGCAAGCCGGTCCCGGCCGGCGGGGTGCGGTCCATCCAGTCGGCCGGCATCATCGGCATTTTCAGCGGCGGCACCGAGTTCACCCCGCAGTTCACCCGCGAGGCCTACGAGGAGATGCTGGACAACGGCGAGGTGTACATGACCCCGACCTACGGCAACACCCTCATGGGCCTGGCGTGCAGCAAGCCCATCGGCCCGGAGGACGGGTTCAAGATCAGCTACTACGCCCCGCAGCCGCGGGCCGTCATCGAGGTGGTGGACCCGGACGACTTCGGCCAGGTGGTGCCCTATGGGGCCACCGGCCGGGTGCTGCTGACCACGCTCACCAAAGAGTTCTTCGTGCCGCGGTTCCCGGAGCGGGACGAGGGCGAGCGGGAGAAGCCGTTCGACAAGTACCCGTGGGACGGCGTCAGCGGGGTCCGGCCGTTCGCCGCCCTGTCCGCCGGCACCGTGGTCGGGGTGTATTAATCTTGCTTGGTGGGACAGGCATTTATGCCGTCCCAAGTTAGG
>JAYVUZ010000145.1:0-5292 GCA_043787415.1 Fimbriiglobus sp.
ATCTTCGGGCGCCCGACCTCGCTCGCGCTTCGGGCTACGAACCGGGGGCCGGTCGGTATACTGGCCGGCATGTCACTCACTACCAAAACTGCGGCTGAGCTGGTCGCTCTTCAAGCTTCGGGCAAAGCGTCCGCCGCTGAGATTGCCGACGCCCACCTCGCGGCCGTCCAAAAGCTCGATCCGAAGTACAAGGCCTTCCAGCACGTCGATCCGGCCCGGGTGCGGGCGCAGGCCGCCGCCGTGGACGCCAAGCGGGCGAGCGGCCGGCCGGTCGGCCCGCTGGCCGGTGTGCCGGTGGCAGTCAAGGACGTGCTGTGTACCAAAGGGATGCCGACGACGTGCAGTAGCAAGATTCTGGCCGGGTTCATCCCGCCGTATGACGCCGACGTGGTCGAACGATTGCTCGCCGCCGACGCCGTGATCCTCGGCAAGACGAACATGGACGAGTTCGCCATGGGGTCGTCCACGGAAAACTCGGCCTACTTTACCACCCGCAACCCCTGGGACGTGTCCCGCATCCCCGGCGGGTCCAGCGGCGGCAGCGCCGCGGCCGTGGCCGGCCGGCTGGCCCCGCTGAGCCTCGGCACCGACACGGGCGGGTCGATCCGCCAGCCGGCGTCCCTGTGTGGCATCGTCGGGCTGAAGCCGACGTATGGCCGGTGCAGCCGGTACGGGCTGATCGCCTTCGCCAGTTCACTCGACCAAGTCGGCCCGCTCGCCCGCGACCTGACCGACACGGCCCTCGTAATGGAAGTGATCGCCGGCCACGACCGGCGGGACAGCACCAGCGTGAACCAGCCGGTGCCGAACTACTCGGCCACGCTGAACACGCCGGTAGCCAAGCTCCGCATCGGGGTGCCGAAGGAGTTCTTCGGCGACGGGCTGGACGGCGAGGTGCGGGCCGCCGTCGATGCCGCGCTCGCCGAGTACAAGGCCCAGGGGGCGACCCTGGTGAACGTATCGCTGCCGCACAGCCCATACGCCCTGGCCGCGTACTACATCGTGGCCCCGGCCGAGGCGAGCAGCAACCTGGCCCGGTTCGACGGGATGCACTACGGCCACCGCACGAAGGAACCCGGCGACCTGATCGCCACCTACGCCAAGACCCGCGGCGAGGGGTTCGGCCCGGAGGTCCGCCGGCGGATCATGATCGGGACGTACGTGCTGAGCAGCGGGTACAAGGACGCCTACTACTTGAAGGCGTTGAAGGTCCGCCGGCTGGTGAAGAAGGACTACGACGACGCCTTCGAGACGTGCGACGTGATCATGGGGCCGACTTCACCCGTCGCCGCGTTCAAGGCCGGGGAGAAGGCCGACGACCCGCTGGCCATGTACCTGAACGACATCTACACGGTGTCCGGCAACCTGGCCGGCATCCCCGGGGTGAGCATCCCCTGCGGGTTCACTTCGGGCACCCTGCCGATCGGCCTGCAACTGCTCGGCCCGGCGTTCTCCGAGGAGCTGTTACTGCGGGTGGGCCGGATGTACGAGCGGGCCACCGACTGGCACACCCGGGCGCCGGCGGTGTAGACTGGTGGCATGAGTGCGACCCTCACCGCCCCCCCCCGAGTCCGCACCCAGAGCCGGCGGCTGCTGACCGCCGCCGACGTGGCCGGCCTGCCGCGGACGCTGGCGACCGGCGACGTGAAGTACGAACTGGACGACGGGGAGCTGGTCGTTATGGCCCCGCCTGGCGACATGCACGGCTATCAGCAGGGAATGGTCCTCCACGCCCTGATCGGCGAGGGCATGTTCCGCCTGCGACTCGGCGAGGCCCGTGGCGAGACGGGCGTGGTGTTGCGACGGACCCCCGACCGGGTGGTCGCTCCGGACGCGGTGTTCATCCTGAACAGGTCATTGCCGGCGAACCGCTCACGGGAAGGGTATCTGGAAACCATCCCCGAGTTGGTCGTCGAGGTCGAGAGCAAGAACGACAGCGGGCCGGAACTTCAGGCCAAAACCGACGAGTATTTCGCCGCCGGGGTGCGGATGGTGTGGCGGCTCGACCCGGACCGGACGACGGTGACGGTCCACCGGCCGGGCCAGCCGGACCAGGTGTTCGGCCCGGCCGACACCCTCGCCGTCGATGACCTTTTACCCGGGTTCGCGGTGCCGGTCGCCCGGCTGTTCCCGGCGAACTGACGTCCGCCGCTCAGCTTGCCCGGTCGGTCCGCCCGCCGGGCGAAATCCGCCGGCCGGCAGTTGCCTCTGCCCGGCCGCCGGGTGATACTTCGCAGGTCCGTCCCACGCCCGGAGTCCGACCCATGTCCAAGCTGTTTCGTACACTCGCCCTGACGGCCCTGCTAGCCGGTGCGACCTCGGCCGTGACCGTGGCCCCCGCCCAGGACAAGGGCAAGCCGGCCAAGAAGGACGACGACGACAAGAAGGCCGAGAAGAAGGACACCGCCAAGAAGGCCAAAAAAGCCACCGGCGGCGTCGAGGTGCTGGAGACCAAGACCGGCAAGTGGTACTTCAAGGTGGTCGACGCCGACGGCAAGATGCTGGCCATGTCCCCGACCAGCAAGTACGCCGAGAAGGCCGATGCTGTCAAAGCGTTCGAGGAGCTGAAGGACGTTCTGGAGTCGGCCAAACTCAGCTACCCGGTCAAGAAGTCGGACGACAAAGACGACGACAAGGACGATAAGAAAGACAAGAAGGAGACGAAAAAGGACAAGAAGGGCTAAGCCGACACACGCACGCATCCCCCGCGGCCGGCTGAACGGGTTCAGCCGGCCGCGGCATTTTGTGGTATACCTGCTCGCGGGGCGGCCGGTAAACTGACAGGCAGGCTTGTCCTTCACGGAGTCTGCCATGTCCCGACTCGGATCACTCCTGACGGCCGCCCTGGCCTCGACCGCGGTCGCCGGCGACAAGCCGGCCCCGGCCTGGACCGACGGGATGCAGGCCGCCGCCGACGGGGCCAACCACTTCGGGTACGAGCTGTTCGCCCAACTCCGCGGCACCCCGGGCAGCCGGTTCGTATCCCCGTACAGCGTCCACGCCGCCTTCGCCCTGCTGGCCGGCGGGGCTAAGGGCACCACCCGGGACGAACTGGTGAAGGTGCTACACCTGCCGGGCGACTCGGCGGCCGCCGGCGACCTCGGCCGGTTCTACGCGGGTGGCGGCAAGCCGTACGAGCTGAGTGTGGCCAACGCCCTGTGGGGCCAGACGGGCTACCCGTGGGACGACAAGTTCCTGGCCCGGGCGAAGGAGCGGTTCGGGGCCGGGCTGGAGCCGGTGGACTTCCGGGCCGACCCGGACGGCGCCCGCCAGCAGGTGAACAAGTGGGTGGCAGAGAAGACCAAAGAGCGGATCAAAGACCTGCTGCCGGCGGGGTCGGTAACACCCCGCAGCCGGCTGGTGCTGGCCAACGCCGTGTACTTCAAGGGCGACTGGGCCGACCCGTTCAAGCCGGCCGACACCAAGACGGACTTCTTCACCAAGGCCAACGGGTCGAAGGCGAGCGTGCCGCTGATGACCCGCACCGGCCGCTACCGCTACGCCACCGCCGGCGGGGTGCAGGTGCTGGAACTGCCGTATAAGGGCGGCGACCTGGCGATGGACGTGATCCTGCCGCCGGACACGGCCGGCCTCGGGGCGGTGGAGGAGAAGACCGTCGCCGGGGCGGTCGGCTGGCTGGCCAAGTCGGCCGAGCCGCGGCGGGTGCAGGTGTTCCTGCCCAAGTTCAAGGTGGAAGACCAAGTGTCCCTGCCGCCGGTGCTCAAGGCGATGGGACTGAAGGAGGTGTTCGCCCCGGACACGGCCGACCTGACCGGGCTGGTCAGCCAGACGCCGGAGGACAACCTGTCGGTGAGCGACGCCTTCCACAAGACGTTCGTGGAGGTGAACGAAACCGGCACCGAGGCGGCGGCCGCGACGGGGGTGGTGGTCGCCACCCGGAGCGTCGAGGCCGACCCGGTGGTGTTCCGGGCCGACCGCCCGTTCCTGTTCCTCATCCGGGACGTGCAGCACGGCACCGTGCTGTTCGTCGGCCGGTACGCCGGCCCGAACTGAGCCATGCGCACACCACTTCTGCTACTGGTCGGGGTCGTCGGTTGCGGGACCACAGTTCCGCCGCCGAAACCTGTCGAGCCGACGGCCGCGGGGCGGGCGATGGCCGCGGCGGTCAACCGCTTCGCCTTTGACTTCTACGCAAAGTTGCGGGAGAAGCCGGGCAACCTGTTCGTCTCGCCGCTGAGCTTACACGCCGCCCTGAGCATGACCGCTGCCGGGGCCAACGGCCCGACGCTCGACGAGATGCGGACGGTGCTGCACCTGTCGGCCGACCCGGACGCCGGGTACGCCAACCTGCTGGCCGCGACGGTCGGCGAGCGGCCGGGCTACCAACTCCGCACCGCCAACGCCGTCTGGGGCCAGACCGGCTACCCGTGGAAGCCGACCTTCACCGGCCGGCTGACCGCCGGGTTCGGGGCGGCGCTCAAGGAAGCCGACTTCCAGACGCAGCCGGACGCCGAGCGGGTGCGGATCAACCAGTGGGCCGAGGAACAGACGGCCGGGCGGATCAAAGGCCTACTCGCCCCGGGGACGATCAACTCGCTGTTCCGGCTGGTGCTGGTCAATGCCGTCTACTTCAAGGGCGAGTGGGCCGAGCGGTTCGACCCGAGGCGGACCCGTCCGGCCCCGTTCACCCGTGCCGACGGCTCGAAGGCCGACGTGCCGATGATGACCCGCGAGGGCGGCTTCCGGATATATGCCGAACGGACGAAGGGGGCGTGGGAGCCGACGTTTTGGGTGGCCGAGCTGCCATACAAGGGGGGCGAGGCGTCGATGGTGTTGGTGGTGCCGGGCAAGCCGGACGGCTTGCCGGCGCTGGAGGCGAAGTTGGCGCCGGAGGCGTTGGACGGCTGGCTGAAGTCCACTCAGGACGAGAAGCGGGCAAACCTGTTGCTGCCGAAGTTCAAGTTAGAGGCGGAGTGCAAGGAGGCGGGGCAGGAACCCGGCCCGCTGCACGCCCTCGGGATGCCGACCGCGTTCGACCGCGACCGTGCCGACTTCACGCCCATGCACAGCGGGCCGGAGCAACTCTACGTCAGTTTCGTGGTGCAGAGGGCGTTCGTGGAGGTGAACGAAGAGGGGACCGAGGCGGCCGCTGCCACCGCGGTCGGGGACGGAACAAAATCGGCCGTGTCGTCGTACTGGGCCGACCGGCCGTTCCTGTTCCTGCTGCGGCACAACCCGACCGGGGCCATCCTGTTCCTCGGCCGCTACGCCGGGCCGTGATCGGAACGGTTCGTAGCCCGAAGCGCGAGCGAGGTGTGTCCTCGCTCGCGC
>JAYVUZ010000146.1:0-11740 GCA_043787415.1 Fimbriiglobus sp.
CGAGGCCCACCGTGTGGATGTGGTCGCAGACGGTGGGCCTCGAAGACTCGGCACCACCCTACACCCGAGCCACGAACCCGCCGCCGGGTTCGACCAGCAGCGGCGGGTCCAGCGGCACCCACCCGTCGGCCCCGGCCACGGCGTCGGCCAGCCGCGCGCCGGTGCGGAGGTCGGTGAACGTCACCAGCGTGCCGGCGGCGACGCCGTCCAGGTGGACGCGGTCGATGAGCCGACGGTCGGCGAACCGGAAGGTGAAATCGGCGTCGCGGTGGAGGGGGATCACGGGGCGGACGGCGGGTCGGTCAGCCGCTTCAACTGGAGGGCGGCCGTCGCCTGCCGCTGCGGATCGGACGGGTCGGCCGCCAGCCGGGTGAACAGCTCGACCGCCCGGGGCTTGTACGACGCCTCGGCGTTCACGGCGACAGCCACGGCGGCGAACATGCGGAGTTCGACGATCGGCTCGCCGCAGTCGCACAGGGCCAGTGTTCGAGCGAACTCGTCCGGGGTGAGGGCCTTGTTCCGCAGGGCGGCCGACATGAGCGGCTCGCTGGCCCGGTACGCCGGGGTGCGGTCGAAGTACAGGTGGCGGTACGCCTTCCAGGCGGCGACCCCGAGTGGGGCGGCCAGCAGCAGGCCGACGGCGACGGCCAGGAGAGTTCGGCTAGGGGCGGACATCGGCGGCCTCCAGGCGGGCGAGGGCCTCGGCGGCCTCCGCCTGCCGCTTTGATCGTTCCGGGTCGGCGATCAGCTCGGCCAGCAGTGGTCGTATCCGCGGCCGAAGGTCGGGGTCCAGCAACGCGGCTTTGCCCAGCACCATCACCGCCTGCCGGTCCACCGGGTCGGCCCCGGTCCGGCTCAGCCCGACGAGCTGGTCGAACTCGACGGCGGTCAGAGGCCGTCTCTCGCTGAGGTCGGCCAGTAGCGACCCCGTCAACCGCTGGCCGAGGTCGAAGACGGCCATGCGGGCCGTCCGCCGCACGCCCAAGTCCGGCGAGTCGGCCAGCGCCTGGAGCCGGCCGAGGTTCCGCGGCCGGCACTCGGCCAGCACCATCACCCCGGAGCGGCGCACGTGCGACTCCGCCTCCAGAAACCACACGTCGTACCGGGCGTGTGCCGCGGGGTCGTCCACCCAGCCGAGGGCGACCGCCTCGACCCGGTCCAGCCGGGCGTCGTCGGCGGTGCGGGCGGCCGCCAGCAGGGCGTAGAACGGCCCGATCCGGTCGGACCACGACAGCGTGGCCGCCAGGCGGAGGGCCTCCGCGTGCTCGGCGTCGGTGAGCGGCCGGCCGCCGGCCCGCCACTGATCGCCGCGGGCCAGCAGCGCGTCGGCCCGCCAGCGGTCGAACGCCGCCCGGATGCGGTGCCGGCCGAGACATCCGGCCGCCACGCCGACGACCACCGTCACGCAAATCGCCGCGACCAGCAGCCGGCGGAGGGTGCGGCGGTCGAACGGCGGCGGGGCGTCGGGGTCGGTCATCGGCGATCTCAAGGCGTTCGTGGCGAGCGGCCGGCGTCAACGGTTCGCCGCCGAAGCGGACCGCGTCCAGCCGCTCCAACAGCTCACGGGCCGGGCCGGGCAGCAGCTCCGCGGTGGTCAGCCGGCGGGCCGGTCGGGCGTCGGTGTGCAGCCGGCCCCGTACCACGTCGCTCAGCCGGTGGGCGAAGGCGGCGGCCGGCAGGTCACCCAGACCGGCGAACGGGTCTGCCGGGGCAGGCGGTCGGCGGCGCTTGAGTCGGCTGGTCTGGGCTAAGGCGAGGATCGTCAGGACGGTGACGGTCACCGCGATGACCGCCGTTTTCGCCGTCCCGTCAAGGCTCCGGCCCGCCGGCGGGTCGGGCACGTCCTCCGGCCCCGTCACCGGCCGGGCGGCGGCCGGCGACGCCTCGGCCACCCCGGTCGTCACCCGCACCGCCAGTGGGGTCACATTCGCCCGCGCCGGCTCGGTCGCCCCGCCGGCCCACACCCGCAGCGGGTCGAACCCCAGCCGCACCGCCTCGCCGGGCACGAACGGGTCGGCCACGTACCGCCGCACCCACCGCCCGCCGGCCACGCTCGGCGGACCGTCCGGCGTCAGCTTCCAGGCACCCACCGACTCCGCGTCCGGCCCGTCGCCGTCCACCCGCAGCGGGGCCGGCCCCTCGACGGTCAGCGTCAGCCGCACCGCGTCGGCCAGCCGCACCGCCGCCGCGTCGGCCGTCAGTGTCACCCGGATGTCACTCGTCACGAGCAGGGCGAGCAGGATCACCGGCCGGCCCGCCGGCGGTCGCGGCGGCGGAAGAACCGCAGCAGGGCGTCGAAGTGCCGGCCGTCGGTGCCGCACTCGACCAGATCGACCTCGGCCGCCCGGCAGGCGCGGGCGAAGGCCGCCCGCCGGCTGGTGGCGCGGCCGGCGAAGGCGGTGCGGAACCGCTCGCTGCCGGCGTCGATGACCGTCTGCCGGCCGGTCTCGGCGTCTTCGAGCGTCACCAGCCCGGCGGCCGGCCAGCGGCTTTCGAGGGGGTCGCCGGTCCGCACGGCGATCAGGTCGTGCCGGCGGGCCACCCGGCGGATGGCCCGCTCGTGCCCCGCGTCCAGGAAGTCGCTGAACAGGAACACGACGGCCCGCCGGCGGTACACCTTGGCCAGGTGGTCGAGGGCCGCCCCGAGGTCGGTGCCGGGGCGGTCGGGTTCGTGGAACAGCAGCGCCCGCAGCACCCGCAGGGCGTGCCGCGGCCCCTTGCCCGGCGGGATGGCCACCTCGACGCGGTCGGTGAACCCGACCAGCCCGACGCGGTCGGTGTGGGCGACGGCGGTCAGCGCCAGGACGGCGGCCAGTTCGGCGGCGGCGGTGCGTTTGCTGGCCGCCCCGGTGCCGAACCGCTGGCTGGCCGACAGGTCCATGACCAGCAGGACGGTGAGTTCCCGCTCCTCGGCGTACCGCTTCACGAACGGCCGGCCGGTGCGGGCGGTCACGTTCCAGTCGATGCCCCGCACGTCGTCGCCCGGCTGGTACTCGCGGACCTCCTCGAAGCTCAGCCCGCTGCCCTTGAAGGCGGAGCGGTACTCTCCGCCGAGCAGGGTGCGGACCGGCCGGCGGGCACGCACCCGCAGCCGCCGCACCTGACGGACGACATCGGCGGGCAGGGTCACGGGGCGTCCGGGTCGAGGCCGGCGGCACGCAGCTTGGCGGCCAGTCGTTCCTTCTCCGACCGCTCGGCGTCCCGGTCGGCGGCGGCGGCCTCGGTCTTCCGCCGCTCGGCGTCGGCCTTCCGCCGCTCGGCCTCGGCCAGCTTCCGCTGCTCCCGCTCCCGGCGGCGGATTTCCAGCGACGTGGTGAACGGCTGGCCGTCCGGCCGGCGGATGACCAGCTCCGGGCCGGTCAGGTCGAACCGCACCCCGTCCAGCAACGGGCTGACCAGGGCGGCCGGGCCGGTCAGCACGTCCAACCCGCCGGCCGTCCGGCGGTAGCTGACCAGAGTGTGCCGCTGGGGGTCGTACAGGTAATACTCGGCGGCCCCGTAGTGGTCGTAGAAATGGCGCTTGCGGGCCAGCGGCCCGGCCCGGTCGCCGGGCGAGCGGATCTCGAACACCACCTGTGGGAACACCCCCCCCTCCTCCCACACCTTGTAGCTGCCCCGCTTCCGCTTGGGCCGGCCGAAGGCCACGTACACGTCGGGCGCCCGCCGCCGCTTCGGCTGGCCCTCCTCGGCGTAGATCAGGTGGTCGCCGGCCACGTACACGTCCGGCCGGTCCCGGTACACGTCGTCCAGGTTGTCCTTGATGGTGGTCAGCCACAGGAACTGCTCGTCGTTGTCAGCCATGCGGCGGCCGTCCGAGTCCGGGTACACGACGGGCGGGGTGGTCGGGGTCGCGCTCACGAGGTCGCCTCCGGCGGTCAGTGCTATCTTACTGTTGCTGCCCGATGTCCCGCCACAACGGTTCCCCCGCCATGCTCCTCCTGTCGCTCGCCCTGGCCGCCCCGGCCGACAGCCCGCCGCCCATCCCCCGGGAGTTCCGCGCCGCCTGGGTGGCCACCGTCGCCAACATCGACTGGCCGTCCAAGCCCGGGTTGCCGGCGGACGTGCAGAAGAAGGAGTTGCTCGACACCCTCGACCGCTGCCAGAAGCTGAACCTGAACGCGGTGGTGTTCCAGGTGCGGCCGATGTGCGACGCCCTGTACAAGAGCGACCTGGAGCCGTGGTCGATCGTCCTGACCGGCGAGCCGGGCCAAGACCCGGGGTACGACCCGCTGACGTTCGCCGTCGAGCAGGCGCACGCCCGGGGGCTGGAGCTGCACGCCTGGTTCAACCCGTACCGGGCCTGGCACCCGTCGGCCAAGGGCGAGCCGCCGGCCAACCACCTAGCCAAGACCCGGCCGGAACTGGTCAAGAGCTACGGCAAGTACCTGTGGCTCAACCCCACCCACCCGGCCGTGCAGACGCACAGCCTGGCCGTGCTGCTGGACTGCGTCAAACGGTACGACCTGGATGGCGTCCACATGGACGACTACTTCTACCCGTACCCGGAGGCGGACGCCGACAAGAAGGAGGTGCCGTTCCCCGACGACGACACCTGGGCGACCTACCAGCAGGGCGGCGGCAAGCTGGCCCGCGACGACTGGCGGCGGGCGGCGGTGGACGGGTTCATCAAGACCTGGGCCGACGAGACGCACAAGCTCAAGCCGTGGGTGAAGGTGGGGGTCAGCCCGTTCGGCATCTGGCGGCCCGGCCACCCGCCGGGCATCCAGGGCTTCGACCAGTACGCCAAGCTGTACGCCGACGCCAAGAAGTGGCTGAACGAGGGCTGGGTGGACTACTTCACCCCGCAACTGTACTGGCCGGTCCAGCCGGAGAAGCAGAGCTACCCCAAGCTGCTGGACTGGTGGGCGGCGGAGAACACCCAGAAGCGGCACCTGTGGGTCGGCAACAACGCCGGCCGGCACGCCCCGGACGAGTTGGCCGCCCAGATCGAGCTGACCCGCAAGAGTGGCACGGCCACGGGTAACGTCCACTTCAGCATGAAAGCACTCGCCGGGGCGAAGGCGGTCACGCTGGCCAAGCTGTACGCCGAGCCGGCACTGGTGCCGGCCAGCCCGTGGCTGGGCGACGCCAAACCGAGCGGCATCACCCTGACCGTCGGGGCGGGCGCGGTGACGGTCGTCGCCCCGGCCGACCGCGTTTTGGTGGTGCAAACCCTCGCCGGCGAGACGTGGACGACGCGCATCGTGCCCGTGGCCGGAGGCGAGGTGCAATTGCCCTTCGGTAGCGCACGGCGAATGGTCCTCACGCGAGTGAGCCGGACCGGCGTCGCGTCCCCGCCGATCATCGTACAGGTGCCCGGCCCAGGCGGCCCGCCCTAGCCGGCCGCCCGCTGGACGCAGGACGCCGGCAGCAGCAGGTCGTCCAGGTGCCGCCAGACGGCGGCCACGTCGGCGAACACCCGGTCGGCCCCGGCCGCCCACAGGTCGGCCGCCTCGAACCCGCCGGACTGCACCGCCCAGAAGCAGGCCCCCGCCCGGGTGGCCGACTCGCCGTCGTACGGGGTGTCGCCGATCAGGGCACAGTCCAAGGCGTCCAGCCCGAGCCGGTCGGCGGCGGCGTGCGTCAGGTCCGGCTCGGGCTTGCTCTCGTCGGCCGTCACCAGTGCGTCCACGTCCGGTCCGAAGTCATGGCCGCAGGTGGCGAAACTCGTCACCAGGTAGGCGCGGCTGCCGGACGTGGCCAGTGCCACCTTGACACCCATCCGTCGGGCGTCCCGGAGCAGTTCCACCGCTCCAGGAAACACCTTCAGGCCCTGCTCGCTCGCCACGGCCGCGAAGTGCTTGCCGTGAGCCGTTCGCAGGTCGTCGCCGTGCCGCCACGCGGCCGCCTCGCCCACCGCCGCCGGCACCAGCTTATCGCCGCCCATCCCCATAAGCTTGGTCAACCGACCGGCCGACACGTCGTAGCCCAGATGGGCGAAGGCCCGTCGCCAGGCCTCAACGTGGGCCAAGTTGCTGTCGATCAGCGTGCCGTCGAGATCGCAAATGAGACCGCGAACAATCATAACCCACCCTCAATGCATGAGGGCAGGGCACAAGACGTGCCACCGGCGTTTACCGTGGAAGAAATGCCAAAGCCGTAGGGGACGACACCCCCTACGGCCGGTGTGACGGACGACCGATCACCCCACCCACGCCCCGGACAGGGTCACGGCGGTGAACGGGTTGAGCGTCTGGAGCGGCTCGGCGCTGTTCGGGTCGGATACCGTCCGACTGCCGTCGAACGTCCGCACCAGCGGGTATCCGCCGCCAGTGCCGACAACAATGTCCGCATTGGCGCCGTTCCGAATGTTCTTCAGAACAGGCCGGGCGCCGGTCCGCTGGTTCGAGTCGAAGGCGAAGAAGTCCTGGAACCGTACGGGCAGGTTCGGGCTGAACAGTTGGACGTTGGCCCCGTTGAAGATGGTCACCCGTGGCCCGCCGTCCGGCCCGCCGCCGGTCACCAGGTCGGCGATGCCATCCAGGTTGTAGTCGCCGGCCGAGATGTACACCCCGCCCCGGGCCGACTGCTCGTAGGCGAAGAAGTCGGCGTAGATGGCCAGGGCCGGCAGCCGGGTGCCGTCGAACACCGTCACCCGCGGGCCGCCGCCGATGCCGGCCCCGGTGATCAGGTCGATCCGTCCGTCACCCGTCACGTCGCCCGACGCCACCCGGGCGCCGCCGCGGAAGGTACTCTCATACACGAAGGCGTCCATCACCACCCGGTCGGTCTTGCCGTTCACCACCTGCACCCGCGGGCCGCCGCCCTCCCCGGCTCCGATGATGAGGTCGGCCAGCCCGTCCCCGGTCAGGTCGCCGGCCGCCACGTATACCCCACCGGTGAACCGCGGCTCGAAGGCGAAGAAGTCCCGCAGCACCCGGCCGGTGAACCCGTTGATGACCACCACCCGCGGGCCGCCGCCGGCCCCGACCCCGGCGATCACGTCGTCCACACCGTCGCCGTTGACATCACCTAGCGCCACCCGCACCTCGCCCGTCCAACTCCGGCCGAACGGGGTTAGGGTGCGGGTGCTGGCAATCCCCCCCAGGGTGTCCAAAACGTTCAGCAGCACCACCCCGCCGCCGCCGCTGAACACGGTGGTCCGGCTGGCGTTGGTCCGAAATTTGGGGAAGTCGCGGAAGAACACCTGCTGGCCGAGGCCCGGGGTGAACGGCGTCTCGCTCAGGTTGGTGGCCGCCGTCGAGAAGAACACGGTCAGCTTGTTGAACGCCCCGCTGAGCACCGGCGGGCCGTTGGCCGTGCTGTTGGCCAGCCCCCCGGTGGCCGCCTGACTGACGAGCGACAGCCGCGGCGGGCCGAGCGGCGCCTGACGCTCCCACAAATAAATGTTCGTGCCGTTGGCAATCTGTTGGCCTTCGGTGTTCGTAACGAACAGGTTGGTGGCCGCACTCTCGAACCCCACTGCCAGCGAGTCGCTGATCTGCACCGGGTAACGGCTCTCGCCGTCCCCGAACACGTAGTTGCCGGCGTTCTGGTCGAACCCATAGCTCAGCAGCCGGACCGGGTTGCGGTCCACCTGGGTGCCGGGGGTGGCCAGGCTGTTGTCCCGCCCGCCCTGGTCCTGGGTGTCATACTGGTACACCTGAAAGGCTGCGGGCGGCGTCGTGACCGGGACGAACACCGGGTTGAGAGTGGTCGCCTTGGCCAGCGTCACCAGATTGCCGGACTTACTCGTGAACACAATCCGCGTGCCGTTGAACGACTGACCGTAGCTGCCCGGCTCCAAATTCAGATCGCCGTTGCCCCCGGTGTACGTGAACACCGTGCCGGCGCCCGTGGTCGCCGCCTTGCTGGCGGCCGTGATCATGACGAACTTGTTGGTGCTCACCTCGTAGCGGAACAGCTCCGGGGCCACGACCGTGGGTGCCCCGGTGGCCGGGTTGGTGGCCGTCGCCCGCTCCACGAACGTTTCGTCCGGGCTGACCGGAGAGGTCCGCAGGAACTGGAAGCTGGCGATGTTCGGCCGCACCGCCGACTGGATGGGCTGGTAGTCGAACATCACCTGCCCGCTGTCCCGGGCCACGCTGGCGTTGTTGATCTGACCGAGTCGCACCAGCTTGGTGCCCTGGTTCAGATCCGGCGGGATGCTGTTGAACAACAGTTGGACCCGGTTGATCGGGTCGTTGGTCGCGGTCGCCGCCCCGGCCGTCGGGCTGTAGCTGTACCGCCACAGCCCGTCGGTGCCGAACTGCGGGGTGCCGGACTGGTTGAGGAACAGCCCGAAGGCGAAGTTGCCCGGCACCACCGTGTAGAACCCGCCGGGCAGCAGGGCCGGGTTGGTGCGGGTAACCGTGAACCCGACTCCGCCGGCGGTCATGTACCGGCCCAGCGGATCCACTTGCACGTCCCCGTGCATGAGGTATCGACTGAACGCCGTGCCGACCCCCGTATTAACGCGGTAGTCGCGGATCGGGTCGTAGCTGACCGGGGTCGGGGTGGCCCCAGGCTGAGTCACGAACAGGTCGGGGCTGCCCGGGTTATTCCCGGACAGCCCGCCGAAATAATTGCCGGAAATGTAGTTGTAGTTGACGAAGTTGGGGAGGGCGGTGTCGTCCAGGAAGTTCGCGTTGTTGGTCACCCGGTCGGCCGGCATGGTGGTGATGAACGACACGTACCGGCCGTCGGAGCTGACGGCCGGGTTGGACACCCGGGCCGACCCGCCGATGGCCTGGCCGCGGTAGTCCCGGCTGACCAGGTCGATCTGCCCGCTGCCCCGGCGGTAGGAGAAGATGTCGTCCCCGCCGCCGTCCCGGCTGAGATCGCCGCGGAAGTTGGAGTCCAGTCGGCCGGCGTTGGCCGCCGAGGCGAACACCACCGTGCCCCCGTCCTCGCTCAGCAGGGCGTTGAGCTGCTGGCCGGGAACGGACGCCACCACCCCGCCGAAGTCGGCCGGCGACCCCTGCCCGTTGATCGTCGGCGACACCATCGCCAGTTGGTTGTCCACCAGGGTGTACAGGAACAGATTGGTCTGGAGCGGCGGCGTGGTCTGTCCGCTCACCAGGTTGGTGGCCTGGCTCTGGATGAGAATCGTCTGGCCGAGGGCGTCGGCCCCGATCACGTCGGACGGGCCGTTGCCGGCCGCCAGGATGCCGCTCAGCCGGGAGGTGGCGGCCGACGACAGCAGGCTGGCGTCCGGCACCTCCCGACTCTCCAGCCGCTCCGGCCCGCGGATGCCGATCAGCGGGGCGGGCGGGCGACGGCGGCCCGTGAACAGCGACATGAGTGCGTATCCTGGGAGTGCCTTCGGACAGACCAGACTGCCGTGTGCCATCATCATGCGGCCGGAACTCTCTGCCGTCAGCCGAAGACCGGACGTTTCGCCGGCCACCGACCGCAACCGCGTTCACCCAGCCCACCCAGCCGCGCCAGCCGGATGGGTCGGGGAAACCCGCCGGGTCGGCGGAAAGTCCGACACCGGCCACACTTCCTAGACGGTTCGACCGGCCCGACCGTTTGCACACGCACCCGGCGTACTCTAGGAACATGCCGTCCCGGTGCGGCGCAGCGGCCCCCCAACCCGCAGCTCCGCCGCACCCCTACCCGTTGGCACAACCCGCCCTCCCAGCTGCTGTCCGGGGCGTGGTCTTGTCGGGGACGTTTTGGACCGCCCGGTTGTCCGCAGCCGGCCGCCGTCACGCCCCGAATGCACCCCACCATGCGCAACCCCTCGCGGCCGGCCCGCCGGCCGGCGGCCGCACGCCCGTTGGCCGTGCTGACGCTGGAAGACCGCGTCACCCCGGCCCTGGCGTTCGCCTTCGACTACAGCCTGGACCGCACCGGGTTCTTCAACAACCCGGCCGCCCGGGCCGCCCTGGAGCGGGCGGCGGCCGACCTCGGTGCCCCCATTACCTCCACCCCGGCCGCCATCACCCCGGGCGGGGTCAACACCTGGACGGCCGTGTTCGACGACCCGAGCGCCCCCGGCAGCCAGCTCCAGCGGACCAACCTGAGCATCCCGGCCGGCACCCAGTACATCTTCGCCGGCGGCATCCCCGACTCGGCCGGCGAGGCCGGGCTGGGCGGGTACGGCGGGTTCAGCGTGACCGGCAGCCGGAGCTGGCAGCAGGCCGTCCGCAGCCGCGGCCAGGGCGGGTTCGCCGTGTGGGGCGGGAGCATCTCGTTCGACGTGTCCCAGGGCTGGTACTACGGGGCCGACCCGGCCGGCCGGCCGGCCAACCAGCTCGACTTCACCAGCGTGGCCGTCCACGAGCTGACCCACTCCCTCGGGTTCGGCACGTCCCCGCAGTTCGCCGCCCTGTCGGCCGGCGGCCTGTTCACCGGGGCGGCGTCCACGGCGGCCAACGGCGGCCTCGCCCCGCTGCTGTCGCCGGACGGCGGCCACTGGATTCAGGGCACCCGGTCGGACGGCCACCCGGTGTCCCTGCAACCGACCATGGAGCCGAACGGCCGAGTGACGTTCAGCCGGCTGGACTACGCCGGGCTGAGCGACATCGGCTGGCAGGTGGGCGGCGCCGCCGTCACTCCGATTGTCGCCCCGGCCGTTGCCCCAACTGTTACTCCGGCCGAGGTCGCCCGCACCGACATCCAGCCGAGCACCGGCAGTTCGCCGGCCGTTGCGGCGGCGGCGGTGGCCCCGGTGTCGCCCGTCAGCCCGCTGCCCGGCGGCACGGCCGTGACGGTGGTGAGCGGGGCCAGCGACGGCACCGCCCAGGCGTACACGGTGGCGGCCGACGGCACCCTGGCCCCAGTCGGCGGCACCGTCCGCCCGTTCGCCGGGTTCGGCGGGGCCGTCCGCAGTGTGGTGGCCGACTTCAACGGGGACGGCGTGGCCGACCTGGCGTTCGGCACCGGCCCCGGGGCCAACCGGGTGCGGGTGTTCGACGGCAAGACCGGGGCGGACCTGACCCCCGAGTTCGCCGCCTTCGAGCCGGGGTTCGCCGGCGGGGTGTTCCTGGCCGCCGGCGATTTCGACCACGACGGCCGGGCCGAGCTGGTGGTGACGCCCGACCAGGGCGGCGGGCCGCGGGTGCGGGTACTTAGCCTGACGCCGGCCGGGCCGCAGGCCCTGGCCGACTTCTTCGGCATCGAGGACGCCAACTTCCGCGGCGGCGCCCGGGCGGCGGTGGGCGACGTGGACGGCGACGGCACCCCGGACCTGGTGGTGGCGGCCGGGTACGGCGGCGGCCCGCGGGTGGCCGTGTTCAACGGCCGGACGGTTCCCGGCGGCGGGGTCAAGGGCCGGCTGACGGCCGACTTCTTCGCCTTCGAGACGACCCTCCGCAACGGCGTGTACGTGTCGGCCGGGGACGTGGACGGGGACGGCAAGGCCGACCTGACCTTCGGGGCCGGCCCCGGCGGCGGCCCGCGGGTGGTGACGGTGAGCGGCCAGTCGCTGCTCAGCCAGGGTGGGGCGGCGGCGGTGAGCCGGCCGCTGAGCGACCAGTTCGTGGGCGACACCAACTCCCGGGGCGGCGTGCGGGTGACGACCAAGCAGCTCGACGGCGGCGGTCGGGCGGCGGTGGTGGCCGGCAGCGGTACCGGCGGCAGCGTGCAGGTGATCCGCCCGGCCGGCGGCACGACCAGCCAGAACCTGCTGGCCGGCCGCACCCTGGACGGGGTGTACGTGGGGTGAGTGGCGTTCTTATGTCGGGTGGTGCCGAGCCGCGGGCGGAAGCGGACGAAGTCGCCGTTGTCGATGTCCCCGTCGCCGTCCCAGTCCAGGTCGGCCCGGTAGTTGGCCGGCGCCCCGAGGGCCGGC
>JAYVUZ010000147.1:0-33657 GCA_043787415.1 Fimbriiglobus sp.
CGGCCGGGTGTTCGTCTGGGACACCGCCAGCCGCACCGTCCGGCACCGCATCGAGGTGGTGAAGAACCTGCCGCCGCCGGGGCCGGCGACGGTGCCGCCATTCGACCCGCTCGCCGGGCCACGAACGGTCAAGCCGAAGGTCATCGGCCAGGAGCCGCGGCTGGCCGGCGAGCCGCCGCCGGGGCTGCGACTGCAGTTCGCCGGCGGGCAACTCCGGGTCGGCTACACCACCGCCGGCGACGGCCGGCCGGAAAACGCCGGGTTCGACCCGGCCACCGGCAAACTCCTCGGCACCGGGCCAACGGACGCGGACATCCCGCCGGTGGTGTTTGGTGTGCACGGCGGGGCATCGGCCCTGCTCCTCCGCACGCCGGCCGGCGAGGTGCCGCTCCAGAAGCCGGACCCGGCCAACCCGGGGTTCGACGGGCTGTTCGACACCGCCACCAGCCCGGACGGCAAGCGGGTGGCGTTCACCCGCTGGTCGCCGAAGCGGGGCAGCTACCTGGTTGTGGTGGACGCGGCCACGGGCGCGGCGGTGGCCAAGCGCGACCTGTTCCCGTCGGGCTTCGCAGACACCCCACCGCGGGGGCTGGTCTTCTCGCCCGACGGCACCCGGCTGGCGGCCGGCACCATCGGCGGACGGGTGACGGTGTTGGCCGCCGCCGACTGGTCGGTGACGTGGCAGCAGGCCGACCCGCTCACCCGGGCGTGCGAGGCGCTGGCCTTCACGCCGGACGGCAAACAGCTCCTCACCGCCGGCTGGCGGGAGGTCCGCGAGAGCGGGTGGTTCGGGTTTCAGCGGGCGCTCATGGTCCACCGCGAGGTGTGGGTGCGGGACGCCGCCACCGGCGAGTTGCTCCAGTCGCTGGAACTCCGCCCGCCGACCAAGATGACGGTGGCCAACGCCGCGGTGGTGGCCGGCGGCGGGCTGCCGGTGAGCAAGTTGGCCGTCGCCCCGGACGGGCGGACGCTGGTGGTGACGCTCGGCAGCCCGCAGCAGGGCTGGCCGGTGGCGGCGGCCCCGGAACAGGCGGCCGCGGCAGCGGCCGGCGCGGTGCGGGTGTACGTTCGGGGCGAGCGGCGGGCCGCACCCCCGCCGAAGGCCGACCCGCCCAAGCCGGCCGACGAGGTGGAACGCAATCAAGACCTGTGGGTGTGGCAGCAGCGGCCGCCGATCAAGGAGGCGGTCGCCCCGGTCACGTCCATCGCGTTCGCCCCGGACGGGAAGACGTTCGCCACCGCCGGCGACGGCCGGTTCCGGCAGTGGGACGCGGCCACGCTCGCCCCGACCACCCTCGCCGGCAACCGCGCCGGTCCGACCCGGGACGCGGTCGCCGTCTCGGCCAACGGTAAAGTGGTCGCCGCCACCAAAGACGGGGTGCAGGTGATGAGCTACCCGGTCGTCGGCGACGAGACCCGAACGGAGTGGATCGTCGGCAAGCCGTTCGCCGGGTCGGCCGTCGCCTTCTCCCCGGAGGGTCGGCGGGTGGCGGTCACGGACGGCCGGTCGCTACGGGTCCGCGGGCTGCCGATCGGCGGGGCGATGGGCGATGTGCAGTTCGGCCTGCTGGCCGACAGCACCGACGGCCCGGCCGCCGTGTCGTGGGCGGCGGACGGCCGGCGGCTGGTATTCCTGCCGAACACGCTGATCGACCCGGAGTGGCCGGCGAAGGGCACCGCCCGGATGAACGCCGCCAAGGCCACCCACTTCTACGCCCACGTCTGGGGGGCCGGGTCCGGCGACCCGATGGCCCTGCTGGTCCACGGCACCGCCCGGCTGACCGCCGCCGTCTGGGCGGGTGATCGCATCCTCACCGCCGACGCGGCCGGCGAGATCGTGGTGTGGGACGGCGTCACCTTCAAGGAGCGGAAGCGGCTGCAAGCGGGTGGCCCGGTGACGGCCCTCACCATGCGGGCCGACGGCCGGCGGTTCGCCGCCGGGGTGACGGCGGCCCCGGACAAGCCGGGCGACCCGCCGGCCGTGCGGGTGCGGGTGTGGACCCTGTTGGACGACCCGGCCGGCGACAACTGGCAGCCGTTGTCCACCATGCCGCTGCCGGCGACCGCCGCGGTGAACGGGCTGGCGTTCAGCCCGGACGGCAAGGTGCTGGCCGCCGGCACCGCCGCCGGACTGGCCGTGTGGGACCGGGTGAAGCTGGCACCGAAGGAGTGAATCCAGGCGAGCGGGGGGCGTTAGCCCCCCGTGGGAAGCGGTTCGCCGGCAACTCCCCCAGCCCGGACCGGCTCACGCCGGCCGCTCGCCTTTCAATCCGCTCCGCCCCCCGCTACAACAGCAGCCGGTTCCCTCCCGCGTTCGCAGGCTGCACATGGTCCCCATCGACTTCGCCGGCAAAACCGCCCTGGTCACCGGGGTCGGCGACAACGAGAGCTTCGCCTGGTTCATCGCGAAGGCCCTGAGGGCCGCCGGGGCCAAGGTGGTGCTGGCCTGCCACCCGCGGGTGGTCGGCATCGTCGAAAGCTTCCTCACCCGAGAGGCCGACCGGCCGAGCCGCGAACTGCCCTACGGCGGCGGCGAGCTGGCCGTCGAGAAGGTGCTGCCGTGCGACGCCTCCTACGACACCATGGCCGACGTGCCGGACGAGGTCCGCACCGACCGCCGGTACGCTAAGTTCGCCGACTACAGCATCCAGGGCACCGTCGAGGCCGTCGGCCGGGAGTTCGGCGGCATCGACATCCTGATCCACTCGGTAGCGTTCAGCCGCGAAATCACCAAGTCGGCGAAGGACACCACCCGCAAGGGGTACATGGAGGCGCTGGGCATCTCGGCCTACTCGCTCACCAGCATGTTGCGGGCGGCCGAGCCGTTCATGGCCGGCCGCGGCGCGAGCGCCGTCGGGCTGACCTACCTGGGCGGCGACCGGGTGGTGCCGTACTACGGCGGCGGCATGTCCACGGCCAAGGCGGCCCTCCAGATCGACGCCAAGCAGTTGGCCAGCAACCTGGGGCCGAAGGACATCCGGGTGAACCTGATCTCGGCCGGGCCGTATGCCAGCCGGGCGGCCCGGAGCATCCGGCCGGGCGAGTTCGAGAAGTCGGTGGACTACGCCGCCGCCCGCAGCCCGATCCCCAAGCCGATCACCCCGGACCAGGTGGCCGACGCGACGCTGTTCCTGTGCAGCCCGCTGGCCAGCGGCGTCACCGGCCAGGTGCTGTACGTGGACAACGGGTACAACGTGATGGCGGTGTAAGGGCAGTTCCCGACTGGCTAGAAGGGGCTTCCCCGCCCGCAGCATTTTCCCCTTTCGCAATTTTCCTGTCCGGTTCCACAAGCAGACGCTGTTTACCGGGCGACAGCAGGTGTACTCGCACCGTGGGTTTCCCACGCAGGTGACGCATGGCCAAGCGCAAACGCTTGCAGGGCGGAGCACGGACTTCGTGGCTCGGGCGGCCGGTGCCGCTGCGGGTGGAGCCGCTGGAAGACCGCACCGCCCCGGCCGTTACGGTCGATCTAACCGGCCCGGCGGCCAGCCCGTGGTCGTTCCTCGGGCCGGTGACGGTGGACACTGGCACCCCGGTCGGGGGCACCGAGACGCTCAACGGGGCCGGCCGCCGGGGCGACACCCTGACCGGGCCGCTCACCGGGCTGACCGTCAGCCCGGCCAACTTCGGGGTCGGGTACGCCGTCGGCCCGGGCGGGGTGTGGCGGACCGACACCCTGCTCGCCCCCAACCCGCGGTGGTCGGCCACCGCCACCGGGGCGCTGCCGACGGCCGGGTTCGGCCCGCTGGCCGCCGACCCGACCGACCCGAACACGGTGTACGCCACCACGGCCACGGCCCCCGGCGGCACCGGCTGGCTGTACCTCAGCCGGGACGCCGGCCAATCCTGGCAGGTGGCCCGCACGGCCGACGGGACGGCCGTGGTCGGCGGCGTGTAGGCGGTGCGGGCGGTGCCGGAGACGGCCGGCGGCCGGCCGACCACCGCCCTGTACCTGGGCACCGCCGCCGGCCCGCACGGCAAGTGGCGGACGCTGGCCGCCGCCACCGGCGTCGGCGCGGCCGTGGTGTCCGGGGTGGCCGCCGACCCGGTCACCGGCGGGCTGGTGGCCGCCCTCGGCACCGGCCCGGCCACCAGCGCCGGCCCCGGGGCCACCGGCTGGACGGAGGGCGTCCTCGGGGTGGACGGCGGCGGCCACCCGGACACCTTCACCCCCGCCGGGGCGGGCAGCGCGGCCGCGGACCCGACCGGGGTGTGGAACGGCTAGCCGGCCTCGATCCGCTACTACGGCGGCGCCGGGTTCGGGTCGGTCTACCGCGCCGCCGTCCGGGCCGACGGGTCGGCCATCGACCTGACCGCCGGCAGCGACCTGGCCGGCCACCCGCTGACCGCCCTCAAGCTGCCGTTCCTGGCCCAGGGCAGCGACTTCCACGGCGGGCTGACCCCGGCCGACGCCGCCTACGCCGGGGTGGTGACGGTGGCCGTCAACCGGGCCGCCGGCGGGCTGACCCCATTGGCCACCCCGGCCGGGCTGGCCGGGCTGGTCGGCCCGGACCTGCTGCCCCTCCGCACCCAGCGGCCGCGGGTGCTGTTCGCCGGCCACACCATCTACGAGAGCGCGGACGGCGGGGCGCACGTCCGCCCGCTGTACGCCCTGCCGGTCACCGACCCGTGGTCCAAAGCCGCCCGGCCGGCGGTGCGGGACTTGAGCTACGGGTCGGCCGGCGGCCCGGACGCGGTGGCCGCCGTCTGGGCCGCCGGGCAGGTGACGGTCTTCAACCCCGAGTCCCGGGAGTGGGCCACCTTCAGCCGCCGGCAGGTGACCGGCAGTTGGGGCAACTACCCGGTGGCCGTGTGGATGGACCCGGCCGACTGGCGGCGGCTGGTGGTGGCCGACGGCCGCGGCGGGGTGGCCACCAGCCAGGACGGCGGGGCCACCTGGCAGCGGCAGGACGGGTACGACCCGGCGCCCGCCGGCCTCCCCGTCGACTACGGGGCGGACGCCCGCAACGTGACGGCCCTGGCCGTGGCCCCGGCGGCCGGCGGCTACGCCGTGTTCCTCGGCACCCGGGTCGGCGGGGTGGTGGCCTCGCTGTTCGTCCCGTTCGGCCGGGAGCTGTTCCAGCCGCAGCCGTTCCTCCAGTACGGCCAGGGGCTGCCGAACGCCGGCGTCACCGCCCTGAGCTTCGACCCGGTCGGCAACCGGCTGCTGGTCGGCACCGCCGGCCGCGGGGTGTGGGCGCAGGCCGACCCGACGGCCGCCGTCGCCGGCGTCCGCACGCTGGTCATCACCGGGGACGGCCAGGACGACGCGGTGGGGCTGTCCATCGACCCGGCCCTGCCCGGGGTGCTGCTCGTCACCGACAACGGCGCCCCCGTGCGGCGGGCGCCGCAGGCGGCGTACTCGGCGGTGGTGGTCGTGCTGGGCGGCGGCGCCAACTCGCTCACCCTGGACAGCCGGCCCGACCCGCTGGCCCCGGCCAACCACATCACCGCCACCGGCACGGAAGGCGTCGATCACCTGTACATGGTCGGGTCGGCCGGCGACCCCGTCACCACCCCCCTCGGCCCGAACGCCCGGCGGCTGGCGATCAGCCAGTACGGGGCGACGGAACCGCTCCTGGTGACGTCCATCTCCCTGCCGGCTGTCCCGCTGCCGGCGGCGGCGGACCCGCTGGCGGTGCTGACCACCGGGCTACAAGCGACGCTCGACCGGCTGGCCACCCTGCTGGCCGGGGACGCCGGGCTGGGCCGGCCGGCCGGCCCGTTCCTGCCCACCCTGCCGCAGACCCTGGCCGCGGACCCGGCCGGCCCGACGACGCTGTTTCGCCGGCTGTTGGAGGGCGACGGGTCGGCCTTCCGGCTGGCCGACATCGGCACCCGGTACACCACCCCGGACCAGCTCCGGGACGCGCTGGCGGCCATCCCCGGCATGTCGAATGCCGGGCTGACCCTCACCCCCACCGGGTTCCGCCTCGACCTGGACGTGACCCGCGACCTGTCCGGCCAGGCCGACGTCGGGTTCAGCCTGAACGGCGACCGCACCCGGCTCGGCGGCACGGTGCCGGTGACGGCCGCCGTCAGCCTGCGGCTGAGCCTCGGGGTGGACGCCGGCGAGTTCTTCCTGGCCGCCCCCGGGGACGGCCCGACGGCCCGCATCGGCAACCTGCGGCTGGCCCCCGGCACCGCCACCCTGACCGGCCGGTTCGGCGTCACCGAGGTGGATTCCAGCGCCCTCGACCTGTACTTCGCCCCCGGGCTGGAGCTGGCGGCCACCCTGCGGGAGACGTCCGGCGACGCGGTGGCCGGCACCGCCCCGGACGGCAAGCTGCGGGCCTACGAGCTGGTGGCCGGGGCCAACCTGGCGGCCGGCGTGCAGGGCGGGCTGATGCCGGGGTACGGCCCCGGCTCGACGCTGGCGCTGACCGCCACCCTCACCCCGACGGCCGACGCCGACGGGCTGGCCGTGGCCGCGCTGGGCACCGGCGGCCGGGTGCGGTTCGAGTGGACCGACCCGGCCGACCCGACGGCAGCGATCCAGTCGGCCGCCACCCCGGCCGACGCCGACTTCTTCGCCCTGTCGTCGGCCGTGGCCGGCGACCTGTTGGCCGGGCTGACCGACCTGGCCGGCTGGCTGACGGCCGCCGCCAACGGCGGCACCTTCGAGCAGAAGCTCGGGCCGCTGTCCCTCGACCTGGGCACCATCCTGTCCAACCCGGCGGCGGACGCCGTCGTGCCGGCGGCGGCGGTGCAGTTCGTCGGCCCGGTCCGCGGCGAAACCGCCGGCAAGCGGTTCGACCTCTGGCTGACGGCCGCCTTCGACCTGGCGGCGAGTGCCGTCGGGGTCGGCGACGTGGTGTCCTACGACACGGCCGGCGGGCGGAAGACGGCCACCGTGAAGGCCGTCAGCGGCGGGCTGCTCACCCTCGGGTTCGACACCGCCCTGACCCAGACCCCGGCGGCGGTGCCGAACTTCCGCGTGGCCCGCACCAGCGGCCTCAACCGGGTGCTCCAGAACGCCCTCGGCGAGCTGGCCTCCCGCACAACGGCCGATGTCGTCGCGCCCACCATCCAGACCCTGCTGCCGAAGCTCCGCGGCCTCACCGGCAGCGCCTTCACCCTGGCGGCGGCCGGCCAGGGGGCCGGCAAGGTGCTGACGCTCAGCGGCCGGTTCGACCCGGCCCCGCTGTCCTACGCCGTGCCGCTCGACCTGTCCGGCGTGCTGCCCGGGTTCACCACCACCGGCAGCACCAACGTGGCCGTGACGGTGGACCCGCGGTTCGACCTGCGGCTCGGCCTGCGGCTGGACCCGGCGCTGGCCTACCAGGACCGGGTGTTCGTGCAGGCCGACGGCGCCCCCCAGGTGACGCTCGGCGTGACGGCTTCGCTCGACAACCCGACGGTGCAGGCCAAGCTCGGGTTCCTCAACGTGACGCTGAGCGAAGACCCGGCGGTGGCCAACAACACCGGGCTGCAAGCCGCCGCCACCTTCGGGCTGACCGTCCGCGACCCCGGCACGTCGGCCGGCACCGCCGGGCTGGTGACGGTGCGGGAGCTGACCACCTTCGAGGGCACCGGCAAGGCGGTGATGGACACGGTGAGCGTCGGCGTCGTCGGGTCGGTCAGCATCCCCGGGCTGAAGGTGACGCCGTCGGTCGGCACCGGCAACACCCTGGGCGGCCTGAGCCTCAGCCTGGACCCGGCCACGACCGGCCTACTCGCCTCGGCCGCCGACCTGGCGGCGCTGCCCGGCCGGGTACAGGTGACGGGCAACAAGGACGGGTTCCTGGGCTTCGACGACCTGTCCCCCGGGCAGATCCTGGACATGCTCCGGGCGATCGCCAGCCAGCTCACCGGGCTGACCACGGCCGGCCCGCTCGGCGCCCCGCTGCCGGTGTTCCGCAAGAGCCTGGGCGACCTGCTCGCCGCCGGCGACCCGGCCCTCGGGCAGGTGCTCGACTTCGGCAAGGTGTACCTGGACAAGCTCGGGGCCATCGACACCAGCAAGACGCCGACGGCCGCCGACCTGGCCCAGTATCTGGTGCAGCAGTCCGGCCTGCCGGTGACGACGCGGGTGCTGGCCGACGCCATCGAGTTCACCTTCACCTTCAGCCGCACCGCGTCCAAGACGGTGCCGCTGGCCCTCGACCTGGACGCCGCCGGCGGGCTGTTCCAGGCCAGCACCACCGGCGACGTGCAGTTCACCCTGACGCCCACCCTGTCGCTGACGCTCGGCATCAAGACGGCCGACCTGCCGCTGGATGACAAGCTGTACCTGAACACGTCGGCCCCGAACGAGTTCGCCGTGGTGGGCACGGCCAACGTGGGGTACGACGACCAGGCGGCCACGGCCTTCGGCGGGACGGCCAGGCTGGCCGGGGTGGACTCCCTGGCCATCGTCAAGGCGCGGGTGAAGGCCAACCCGTCGGTGACGGTAGACCTGGTGGCCCCGAACGGTGACAACCGGCTGACACTGGCCCAGATCAAATCGAACCTGGGCAGCCTGTCGGCCATCGCCAGCGGGGCGATGGGCGGGCTGATCCAGGTGGTGGTGCCGCTGCGGGTGGGCGGTACCGACGACGTGCCGGCCCCGAACCCGACGGCCGCACCCGGCACCGCCTGGGTGAGCGTGCTGGGCAAGTTGTCGAACGTCGGCAGTGTGGACTTCTCGGCCACCCCGCCGTCGGTCATCTACAACGCCGGGTCGCAGTCGATCGCCGACACCGACCCGCGGGTGCCGGCCAACACGCTGGCCGTGTACGCCTACGGGGTAAGCGAGCGGTTCACCCTGCCGGCCATCCCGGACCTGCAGACGCTGGCCAACTCGGACAGCCTGCTCAAACAAATCCCGGCCGCCCTGCGGCTGATCGCCGGGCTGATGGAGGGCAAGGTCGCCGGGCAGAAGCTGCCGCTCGTCGGCGACGGGCTGAAGGGGCTGACCACCAAGCTGTTCGGGGACGCGGCCGGGCAGATCGAGGGGTTCCTGAACGGGGCGGCCGCTGCCCTCATCCCGCAGGGGCTGAAGGACGGCATCTACTCGGTCCTCGGGCCGACCGGCCTGAACGTGCTGGGCGACTGGGACGGGGTGAGCGGGGTCACGTCGGCCGACGTGCGGCTGATGCCGGACAACCCGGACCAGTACGTGCAGCTCAACCTGTGGCTGCACAAGCGGCTCACGTCCAAGCTCATTCACCTGGACACCAGCTTCGGCCTGCCGGGGCTAGACGTGCGGTTGAAGAACGCCGACATCGATGGGTTCGTCGATGTCGATGCGGTCGTCCGGCTGGGGTTCGACAAGAAGGTCGGGTTCTACCTGGCTACCACCGACACCAGCACGGACAGCCAGCCGGCCCGCCGCACCGGGCCGGAGTTCAAGGTCGGGGCCGGCATCACCCTGAACCCCGGCTTCTCGGCCGAGGGGTCGCTCGGGTTCCTGGTCCTCAAGGCCGCCCTCGGGGTGCCGGACGGCGGGGCCACCAAGGCGGACAACGCCATCGGGTTCGACTTCTCGCTGGACGTGAAAGACCCGAGCCGGTCGCCGGACGGCAAGCTGGCGTTCGCCGAACTGGGCGGGCTGCTCGGCTCCCCGGCCGACGTGTTCGGCATCAACCTGGGGGTGGGGGCCAAGCTGGCCCTGGACCTGAGCCTGGGGTTCGCCGCCACCACCGAGGCGCCGGCCCTGAAGTCCACCCTGTACCTGAACTGGGTGTTCGCCAACGGCGACCCGCTCAAGGGGGAGTTCAACTTCGGCACCAGCCCGAGCATCCGATTCGGGAACGTTGTGCTGGACCTGGGCGGGGCGATCGACACCCTGCTCGGGCCGGTCATGCGGGACTTGCAGCCGCTGCTGGACGCGGTGCGGCCAGCGTTCGACGCCCTGAACCTGCCGATCCCCGGACTGGCCGACCTGGCCGACCAGTTCCCCGAGCTGACCGCCCAGCTCCAGCTCGACCTGCTCACGTCCAACGGGCCGGCCACGGTCGGGGACGTGGTGGCCCTGATCCTCAGGTCGTTCGTCCCCGGCGGGGAGGCGGTGAACAAGGTGCTGGACATCGTCATCGCCGTCCAGAAGGTGGTGGACAAGTTCCACGCCAGCCCGGAGGGCGGGGTGGAGGTGAACTTCGGGCCGCTCAGCCTGGCCAAGCTGGACCCCCGCCGGCAGGACGTGGCCAGCGCCGACCTGAGTTCGCTGGCCGGCGGGGCGGCGGCCCTCAACGCCCTGGCCGACAAGGTGAAGGCGAAGGTGAACTCGCTGCCGCCCGGCAGCAAGGTGAAGGACATCCTGGGCGGTCCGGACGGGTTCATCAGCAAGGCCCAGATCGAGCTGGCCGGCCGCACCCGCAAGCTGTTCAGCTTCCCCCTGCTCGACAACCCGTCGCTCGGCCTGGGCCTGCTGTTCGGCAAGGACGTGGACCTGTTCAAGTTCGCCCCGCCGCGGGCGTCGGCCGTCGGCGACACCAGCGGGTCGGCCGCCTTCCCCCTGTTCAGCCCGATGAAGTTCGGCCCGTACGGGCAGGTCGCCTTCACCGTGGACCTGTCGGCCGGGTTCGACACCCTCGGGCTGCGGCGGTTCGTCACCAAGCTGGTGGACACCGGCACCTTGGACCCGTCCGAAATCTTCCAGGGGCTGTACCTGACGGACGTGCGGAACCCGTTCGACCCGAACCCGGCCACCAACGACCTGCCCGAGTTCTCGCTCCGCACCGAGTTGGGCATCCGCGGCGGCATCGACGTGGGGGTGGCCAGCGGGTTCGTCAAGGGCGGGCTGTTCGGCAAGCTGGACGTGTTCCTGAAGGACTGCGACCCGATCGCCCTGGGCGGCAACGCCGACGGCAAGATTCGGTTCTCCTCGATCTTCTCCCACCTGAACGACCCGGCCAGCCTGGCCACCCTCAAGGGCAATCTGGTGGCCCAGGCGCTGCGGGCCGAAGTGACGCTCGGCGCCTGGCCGATCAGCGCCACCAAGACCTGGAACCTCAGCCCGCCCAAAACGCTGATCGACTTCAACCACGACGCCACCTGCGTGACGCCCGCCACCGCGGTGCTGGGGGAGGTCGTGGGCGGGGTGCTGAACCTGAACTTCGGCCCACGGTCAGCCCTGCGGCTGGTCGGCGACCTGTCCGACGGCAACGACGACGTGCAGCTCGTCCAGCCCGACATCAGCACCCTGGAAATCCGCTGGAAGGGTCTCAAGCAGTCGTTTTCGATGCTCGGCCTGGTCGGCATCACCGCCGACCTGGGGCTGGGCGACGACCGCTTCACGGTGGTCGCCAACCCGGCCCTGCGGCAGACCAACCCGGCCGCCGAGATGTTCCTGCAACTGCCGGTGACGGTGTTCGGCTGCCCCGGCAACGACTACCTGGCCGGCCCGGACCGCTCCAACGCCACGACGGTCGGCACCGACGACAAGCTGTACGGCGACGGCGGGCTGGTGGCCGGCGCCCCGGGCAACGACACCCTCCTCGGGTTCGGCGGGGCGGACGAGCTGCACGGCGGCCTGGGCGACGACTTCCTGGAGGGCGGGTTCGGCGACGACCGGCTGTACGGGGACGAGGGCAACGACGTGCTGGCCGGCGGCGCCGGCAACGACTCCCTGTACGGCTGGACCGGGGACGACTTGCTGTTCGGCGACGCCCAGGCCGGCGACCCGGCGGTCGCCGGCAACGACAGCCTGTTCGGGGACGCCGGCCGGGACACCCTGGTGGGCGGCGGCGGCGACGACTCGCTGGCCGGCGACGCCGGCGACGACCTGCTGTTCGGCGGCACCGAGGCCGACACACTCAGCGGCGGGGCCGGCAGCGACACCCTGTTCGGCGGCGACGGGGCCGACGTGCTGAGCGGCGGCAGCGAGAACGACCAACTGTTCGGCGAGGGCGGGGCCGACGTGCTGAGCGGGGACGCCGGCAACGACGTGCCGTTCGGCGGGTACGTCAACGACTACCTGACCGCCTTCGCCGGGTCCGACGCCGCCGACTCACTGGCCGGCGGCGCCGGCGACGACGACCTGGTGGGCGGGGCCGGCGGCAACTTCCTGTTCGCCTGGTCGGACACCCCGTACCAGAAGACCGACGGCTCGGTGGACGAGGGGACCGTCGACCAGCCGTTCACCGGCACGTTCGTCGGCCGGGCGGCCGACGGCAAGCTGATGACCTTCGGCACCGACGGCAAGCCGCAGTCCGCCTTCGAGGACACCGGGCTGAACCGCGCCCTCGGGTCGCAGAGCGCCACCAAGCCGGACTACCTGTACGGCGGCACCGGGCTGGACTTCCTCTACGGGTACGGGCCGTACGGGGACGCCGCCATCGACAAGCTGTACACGAAGGACGGCATCCTGTTCCAGGACACCTCGGTGAGCGGCGGGGACGCCTGGAAGGCCTACGCCAAGTCCACCAACCGCGCCTGGTACCTGGCGTCCAGCGCCGCCACCGACACCATCCGCATCGACTATGTGACCAACCCGTACAACCCGTTCTTCGGCCGGCACCTGGTGTCCGTCGCCACGGCCGGGGCGTTCGACCCGCGATTCAGCGGGTTCGACAGCGTCGGGGCGTTCGACGGCGGCGGCGCCCGGGTCGGCACCCAGGGCAAAACGGAGACCTACTTCGACGCGGCCTCGGTCGCCGCTGACCCGGTCACCGGGGCCGCCCGCACAGAGGCCGAACGGCTGGACCGGGTGCAGAAGTTCGCCGCCACCTTCACCAAGCTCTTCCAGACGCCCGAAGACTTCGACGCCATCATCGTGGACGCCGGGGCCGGGGACGATCAGGTGTACATTGGCGAGACGGTGCAGCGGACGGTGTGGGTGGACGGCGGGGCCGGCAACGACAAGATCCTCGCCGCCCCCACCCTGGCCTTCATGCCGGACGCCACCGATAAGGTGGGCAACCGGAACGACACGAAAGCCCAGGCGCGGGCACTGGAGACGATCAGCGGGAACGTCGCCTGGACCGGGCTGACCATCGACAGCAACCGCTCCGACCAGCCGGACGTGGACTGGTACACCCTCCAGTTCACCACCGCCCCGTCGCCCGGCGACACCCTCCGCGTCATCCCCGGGCACGACCTGGCCAACCTGAGCCTGCGGGCCACCCTCCGGTTCGAGAACGGCAGCTCGTACACGGTGCCGGCCGACGCCACCGGGGCCGTCACCTTCACCTTCGGGCCGGGCGGGGCGCCGGCCCCGTCCGGCATCTACTGGCTGCAGGTGGACTCGGCCGGGGCCATCCCGGTGGACTACGCCATCCAGGTGCGGGTGGCCGTCGGCCGGGACGGGTCGGAAGGCAACGACCAGTTCGCCGGCGCCACCGACCTGGAGGCCGTCGCCCCACTAGTCCGGCTGGGCAAGCTGACCGGGCTGACCGTCGGCGGGCCGACGAGTGCGGACCCGGCCGACTTCTACAAGTTCGTCCGCCCGGCCACCCCCCTCATCGGCACCGACACCCTGACCGTCAGCGACCTCACCCCCGGGGCAATGCTGACGGCCCAGTGGTTGGACAACACCGGCGCCCCCGTGCCCGGCGGCTCGGTCAGCGTCACCGGGGTCGGCTCGGCGGTACTGAACCTCCCGACGGCGACGGCTGCCACCATCGGGCGGACGTACGGGCTACTGGTGACGGCCACCGTGGCCGCGCGGTACGAGCTGCGGTTCGCCGTCGGCGGCATCGAAACCGCCGGCACGGCCTCCCTCGCCTACGTGCTGCCGGCCGCCCCGGCCGGCACCGACGCCCTCAGCACCCTGCCGCCGGTGACGTTCCGGCTGGTCGGGGCGGCGGCCGAGGTGTGGTACGAGTTCGCCCTCACCCACGAGGGCAACGGCCGCGAAGGCGTGAGCGTGCGGAACACCCCGCAGGCCCTCGTGCCCACCGACACGGCCGCCGTGCGGGCCGAACTGTACCGGCTGGACCCGGCCGGGCTGACCCTGATCCAGACCGTCGACGCCGGGCTGAACCTGGCCGTCGCCCTGCCGCTGCTCGGGCAGCCGGCCGGCCTGTACCGGCTGAAGGTGACGATCCCGACCACCACCCCGGCCCAGGTCGGCAACGGCCGGTTCGTGCTGTAGTCGCCCACCGCGGCGGTGACGAAGATCGACCGCGACCTGTCCGGCGAGACGGTGTCCAGCCAGGCCGGCCCGCCGGTGACGACCCACGCCCGCAAGGACGTGTACCTGGTCGGCCCCGGGGCCGACACCATCCAGGGGGGCAGCGGGCAGGACTGGATTTTCGGCGTCGACGGCAACGACCTGCTGACCGGCGGCCTCGACCGCCAGGCGTCCGACCTGATCTTCGGCGAGGGCGGGGACGACCGCTTCCAGGTCATCCCGGACTTCCGCACCCCGCGGCCCGACGGCCAGGACGACTACGACCGGGCGCTCACCCCGCCGGTGGCCAACGCCACCGACCTGGACAACGCCGGGGCCGACCTGTTCGTCGGCGGGGACGGGAACGACCGGGTGGTGTACCTCGGGGCCGACGGCACCACCGGCCGGGACTACGTGCTGATCGGGTACGACCGCTTCCTGCACCGCTACAAGGTGGGGGCGCTGGTCCTCCAGACCGACCCGGCCAACCCGGCCAACACCAGCTTCGTGTACGACCCGGCCAGCCAGACCTGGCTGGTGAAGTACAGCTACTTCCAGGCGAACGGCGTCGAGGGGCTGCTGGTGGACACCCGCGGCGGGGCCGACGTGGTCCACGCCGACGGCGGCAAGGTGCTCAACACCGCCGAGACGTGGGGCGTCGAGCGGGGCGACATCCAGGACCGGGCCACCCTGTACGCGGCGCTGGAAATCCGCGGCGGGGACGGGCAGGACGTGATTTCCGGCGGCCCCGGCAACGACGTGCTGTTCGGCGGCAACGACAACGACTACGTCCAGGGCGGGGAGGGGAACGACCGCATCCTGGGGGAGAACGGCAGCGACCGGCTGGCCGGGGCCACCGCCCTGGCCAGCCAAGTGCCACCGGCGACGCTGCTGGCCGGCACCCCGGACGGCACCTCCGGCTATCCGCCGACGGCCTTCTCGCCCCGCAGCTATTACGCCTACCAGTTGGCCGAAGCCGAGCCGGCGCGGGGCTGGAAGTACGTGTCCCCGAACCTGCCGACGAGCGGGACGGCCGGCGTGGCCGACTCGTTCGCCTGGGACGGGGCACAGGCCGGCGCCGGGCTGAGCCGGCTACAAGCCCTGGGCGACTTCAACGGCGACGGGGCTTCCGATTTCCTGGCCACCGGGGCCGACGGGCAGAGCAGCTACATCTTGTTCGGGCCGCTCAACCGGGACCAGCTCTACCGGGTGGACACCGACCCGACGGTGGACCCGTCCACCGACCCGCCGGACCAGCGGGTGCGGGGCACCAACTGGAGCTACACCGTCCCGACGCAGGACGACACCGACCAGACGGCCGCCCGGCAGGCGTTCACCGTCGCCGGGCGGGCGGAGGTGACGGCCAGCGGCCAGTACTACGGCACCACCTACACCCCCGCCCGGCGGCAGGGTGACTTCGACCACCTGACCAGCTTCCCGGCTCCCGTCTACACCCCGCCGGACGGCAGGACCGACCTGCTGCTGGTGAGCCAGTTCGACAACTTCGGCTCGACCAACGTCTACTTCCGGACAATCGCCGGGGCGAGCGACCCGGCGGCGGCGGTGGACCCGCCAGGCGACTTTTGGACCGCCAACGTCGGGGTGCCATTGCGTACCGAGGCGGGGGCGCCGGTCGTCCCGCAGGCGTTCGTCCTCAAGGCGAACCGGGGCACCACACCGGCCGGGTACGACCGATACGCCAGCCCGGACGTGCTGCTGGTGGGGAGCGGCCCGCCGGCGGACGCGACGGCCCCGTTCGCCCGCCTGTTCTCCGACCCGCGCACCGACCAGCCGCTCCGGCTCGACTTCTACGCGTCGGGGGCCAGTTACACGTCCGGCTCGCGGTTCTACACGGCCGTCGCGGACGTGAACCACGACGGCCAGGACGACCAGCTGTTCGGCATCTCCGACTACGGGACCGACCACCTCGGCCGGGTGTACCTGATCCCGGTCGTCACCGGGGCGGCGGGGGGCAGCGGCACCTACGACCTGGACAGCTCGCCGTACATCTGGCAGGGGTTCGGCCTCGGCCCGGTGTGGGACCTGGGCGACCTGAACGGCGACCTGACGGACGAGTTCGCCTTCGGCCGGGCGGTCGAGGGCGGCGACCCGCTCAAGCAGGGGTCGGTGTTCGTGTACGCCGGCGGCACCGGCTACCAGTTCGGCGGCACCCAGTCCGTGTCCGCCGAAAGCCCGAACCAGCTCAACACCCAGTTCGCCTACAACGCCATGCTGACCCTCTCCCGCGGGCTGGCCGCCGGCGAGTTTGTCAGCGGCGTGCCCGAGGTGACAGGCGGGGACTTCGACGGGGACAAGCTCGGGGACGTGGCCGTGGGGCTGGCGTCGGCCGACGGCAAGGGCCGGGTGTCCGTGTTCAAGAACGCCGCCTACAAGGCCCAGCCCAGCCGGTACTACTACAGCCCGTTCAACAGCACCCGGCTGTACGCCGCGGCCGACGTGGCCATTACCGGGGAAGAAGCCGGCGGCGGGTTCGGCACCCTGTCGTTCTCCCCCGGCCTGGACCTGGACGGCGACCGGGTGAGCGACCTGGTAGTCGGGGCCGGGGCGGCCACCGGCCACATCGGCACCGACCTGACCCCCGACGGGTCGGCCGGCGGGCCGGCCCTGACCCCGCAGGCCGGCCGGGTGTACGCCTTGTTCGGCGGTCGCTCCGGCGCCCCGTCGGCCGACGCCGAGTACCTGACCAACCGGGACATCACGGGCAGCGGCCTGTACCTGGTCGAGCAGGCCACCGGCCGGCCGTGGACCTACCAGGCCCCGCCGTCCGCCTCGACCTCCGGCACCCAACTGTTCGGCAGCGGCGAGCTGTTCTCGTCCGACCCGAGGCTGGCCGAGAAGGTGACGGCGGCCAGCGGCACCCTGGACGCGGCCGGCGTCCTCACCGCCCCGGCCGCCGCCCCGGGCGTCGCCCTGGTCAACACCCCCGCCCCGCTGTCGGCCGGCTACCGGCTGGAGTCGGACGGCAACCCGGCGTTCGTGTTCGACTACGCCGGCCCGCAGGACTACAAGTTCGCCCGCTACTACACGGAAGCCGGCAACTCCGGGTACACCCGGTTCGTGGTCGAGTTCGGGCGGGTGACGGCCGCCGGCTCGGAGGTGCTCTCGACGTCCGCCCGGGAGACGTTCAACTACCCGATCGAGGCGTTCAGCCTGGATGTGGTCGGCAACCGCGTCACATACACCTACGGCCTACGGTTCAGCTTCGGCCCGCTGGCCTACTCGAATGGCTCGTACACTTTCCCGGCCAACGACCCGCTGAACGCCGCCGGCGGCCGGCCGACCCGGGCCGGGGTGTCGGTGCCGGCCGGCCAGACGCTCACCTTCCAGCGGCTCGGGCTGACCGAGCTGGCCGACCGCTGGTATCGGTTCAGCACCCTGGGCGACGGGGCGGTGGGCGACCAGCTCGCCGTTCGGATGCAGACGGCCGACGGCCGCGGCACGGCCAGCCGGCCAGCCCTGCGGACCGAGCACGCCACCGGCTTCTCGACCCTGGCCAACGCCCCCGAAGGCTCCCTCCGGGCGGCCGACGTGGGCCTGGCCACCGCCTGCTACTCCCTGCCCGAAGGCACGCCGGTGGCCACTGGTACGGGCGAGGTCGGTGGGCCGGCCGGCCGGTTCCAAGTTCTCACCCTGGACCTGAGCAACTTGCTCGGGTTCGTGGAGACCCCGGACCTGGTCGAGTCGGCCTATCTGGCCATCGGGTCGGCGACCGGGGCCGAGTACACCGGCAGCCTGACGCTCGAAGTGCAGGACGCCGAGCCGGGGCTGACCCCGACGGCCGCCGACGCCGCCCCGGGCAACGTGGCCGGGCCGTACCAGCGGGCGTTCACCGTCCCGGTGACGGCCAACGTGGTGAGCGTCTTCAACACCCAGCAGGCCGACCTCACTCAGGTGGTGCGGGACGCCCTCCGACGGGGTCGCACTCACATCGCCCTGAAGCTGTCCGGCGGGCCGGCCGGCTCGCCCCTGACGGTCCGTTTCCCGGCCGCCGGCCCGCAGCCGTGGGTCAACCGGCTGTCCGTCACCACGGCCGCCCGGGGCGGGGTGCTGGTGGACGTGTCGAACGCGGCCGGCGGCCGGCTGGCGGTCGGCCAGACGGTGGTGGACCTGCGGGACTACCCGGCCGGCGACTATTTCGTGCGGGTGTACGACCCGTTCCAGAACACCGGCCGGTACATCCGCCCGGGGACCGTCGCCTACCGCTTCGAGATCGAGGCCCCGAAGGTGGGCGAGGCCGACGCCCCGCCGGACCGGGACGAGGTCCGCGGCGGCCCGGGCAACGACGTCCTGAGCGGCGGCGACGGGTTCGACCACTTCTACGGCGGGGACGGCCGGGACACCGTCACCGGGGCGGTGGCCGAGTTCCCGGACAGCGGGGCCTACGGCACCGCCGACGTCCGCCTCAACCCGCCGACCGGCGAGGACCAGACCCAGCGGAATGCTGTGCCCAGCGAGGACGTGGCGGTGTTCACCGCCGCCGGCGCGAAGGCCGACAGCCTGGCCAACCAGTTCGCCGCCCGACTCGGGCTGCTGGTCACGTACACCGGGGTCAACCCCCTGAACGGCCAGCCCAGCACCCTGTACGACCTGCTCCGGCCGATCACCGCCTCCGACTTGGCCGGGCTGGTCGAACTCACCCTACGGCCGGTGCCATCCGGCGGGGGCCGGGAAGGCGGCACCGACGCCCCCCCGCTGACCGGGCTGGAGTACGCCGTCAACCTGGAGTACCTGCGGATACTCCAGGGCGGCACCGACGTGGACCCGGCCCCGTTCGAGACCGGGGGGGCGGCTTAACCGGGAGGCCCAGGGTCCGCTCGGCCTGCGGAGCCTGCGGTTCCTCGACTTCTCCGGCAAGAACGCCTTCGGCCGCGGGGTCAGCCAGGTGACCAACACCGCCCTGTACCCGTGGGAGGCCCTCCGCGGGGACACCCGGCTGGAATACCTCAACCTGGACGGGGTGACGGTGTCGAACCGCACCCCCGGCACCCAGGTGGACGCCGCCTTCGTCACCGCCGTCGCCGCCCTGCCGGCCCTCACTTGGCTGAGCCTGGAGAAGCTGCGGTACATCGAACCCGTCGGCCGCACGTTCGCCGCCCTCACCCTGCCGGCGTTCACCGCCCCGCTGCCGAAGCTCCGCTACCTGGCCCTGAACGGCACCCCGATGACGCCCGACTACCAGGCCCTCGGCCGGTCCGACAGCCTGATCGAAGTGGAACTCCGCGGGGCCGTGGCCGCCACCTCCGACGGCACCCTCGGCGTGGGCAGCGTCCTCGACCCGCTGGCCGGCACGGCCGTGCTGGACGACCGCCAGTACTCCAACTCCAAACTCGGCACCGTCTCCGAGACCGGGCCGTGGGCCGGCGGGGCCAACGCCGGCGCGTTCGGCGGGGACTACCGCATCCTGCCGGCCACGGCCGCCGGGTCGGTCGTCTACCACCTGGACCTGAGCCAGACCCTCGCCGCCGAAACACAATACGACGTGTACGCCACTTGGCCGGCCGGGGCCGCACACACCGACCGGGCGGTGTACGCCGTGTCGCCGTCTCGGCCGCCGGTCGTGGCGCCGGTGGTGCCCGCCAACGCCACCTTCACCGCCGGCCAGACGAGCGAGCCGGCCGCCGACCTCACCCTGGGCGGCCGGCCGTGGCAGCGGCTGGGCATTGTTAAACTGCCGGCCGGGTACGCCTACGGGGTGCAGGTGGTCGTCACCAACGCCGGGGTCGGCAGCCTGGTGGCCGACGGCATCCGCCTGGTGCGGCGGGCGCCGGCCGATGGCGGCGGGTTCACCCGCCCCCTGCCCAAGCTCAAGCTGGTGGACGTGCGGGGGAACGCCACCCTCGGCAACGAGTTCTTCGACTACGCCCAGGTTGCCCTGACCACCACCCTCGGGGCGGGCGTGGCGAACGGCGTCGGCACCGGCGGCGGCGTCTGGTATGACGCCAACCCGGCCCCGGCGTTCCCGGCCGCCGGCATCGGCACCGTGTCGGTCGTTTTCAACGGCACGCCCGTCACCATCCCGCTCGGCGTGACCGATACCGTCGGCGGCCCGCTCGCCTACACGGTGGCGGCCGACGCCCGGCTGTTCGCCGCCCCGTCCGTCACCGGCGGCGTGCTCACCCTCACCCCGCTCGCCGGCGCCGCCGGCAACTCCACCGTGACGGTGCGGGCGAGCGACGGCGGGCGGGTGACCACCCAGACGTTCGACGTGCGGCTCGGCCGGTCGAGCGCCAGCACCCTGGACACCGGCAACCCGGCCGGCGACCAGTTGGTGAACACCACGGTGGCCGGCAGTCAGACGCTGCCGGAGACCGCCGTCGCGGCGGACGGCCGGTCGGTGACGGTGTGGCAGCAGTACAACCCGGCCGGCGGCATCGACGTGCTGTTCCAGCGGTACGACAAGTTCGGCAAGCCGCTCGACGGGGAGACGTTCGCCAACCTCACCCCGAACACGGCGTCGGTCCGCGAGCGGCCGGACGTGAGCATGGCCGACGACGGCAGTTTCGTGGTGGTGTGGCACGCCTACGAGTCCACCGGCACCGGGTACGACGTGTACGCCCGGCGGTTCGCCGCCGACGGGTCGGCCCCGGCCGGCCCGGTGCTGGTGACCACCACCAACCCGGCCAACGACCAGTTCTACCCGCGGGTGGCGACCGCCCCGCACGGCCGCGGGTCCGTCGTCACCTGGTTCGAACTCGTCGGGTTCGGCAACGACCAGGCCGACTACGACGTGTTCGCCCAGCGGCTGACCGCGGCCGGCACCCTGGCCGGCGACCGCATCGCCGTGTCCACCTTCGCCGGGCAGGAGGAGTCGTACCCGGACGTGGCGGTGGACGCGGCCGGCAACTTCACGGTGGCGTACAACGCGGCCGACGCCCCGTTCTCGCTCGGGGTGTTCGCCCGCCGCGGCAGCCTGGCCACCGGCACCCTGTCGGCCCCGGTTGCCGTCAGCGGCAGCCCGACGGCCGGCTCCCAGACGTCCGCCCGGGTGGCGTACAACCGGCTCGGCGAGTCGGTGGTCGCCTGGGTGGACGACGGCCGCGGCCACGGGCAGGACGTGCTGGCCCGGCGGTACGCCGCCGACGGCACCCCCGGCCCGCTGGTGTCGGTGGACGAGTCGGCGAACGACCAAACTTTGCCGGCCGTCGGGCTGGACGACGACGGGGTGGCCACCGTCGCCTACCAGTCCTACTCGCCGGCCGGCAACAACGATGTCCTCACCCGCCGGCTCGGCCGGTCCGGCTGGTCCACCCCGGCAACGCAAATCAACCAGGCCAACCCCGTCTCGCAGGGTGTCGCCAGCGTGGCCGTCCGGCCGTCGGGTGATGTCGTCGTCGCCTGGGCCAGCGTCCAGCAGGACAACGGGTCGGAGAACGCCGACGGGGTGTACCGCCGGCAGTACCACTTCGACGGGCTGCTGCGGCCGACCGACCGCGAGCAGGTGGTGAACACCAACCAGACGGCCGGCAACCAGCAGTACCCGGCGGCGGCCAGCAGCCCGAACGGCCGCACCTACACCGTCTGGCAGTCGGACAACCTCACCGCCGGCGGGTACGACGTGTACCTCCAGGTGACCGGGGCCGACGGCAGCCCGATCACCCCGCCGGTGAAGGTGGCCACCAGCCCGTACTACGAGGCCCGGCCGGCGGTGGCGGCCATCGACGACCGGCTGGTGGTCGCCTGGGTCGGCGGCAACGGGGTGGACATCTACGCCACCCGGTACCCCATCGACCTGGCCACCGGGGTGCCGGGGAACCCGTCCGACCCGGTGCTGGTGAACGCCGCCGCCACCCCCGGCTCGCAGACCCGGCCGGTGGTGACGATGAACGTGACCGGCCGTTATGCGATCGCCTGGCAGTCGGACAACGACGGCACCACCGCCGTCTGGGCGGCCCGGTTCGACGGGGTGGGCGCCCCGCTGGCCGGCGAGGCCGGCGGCTTCGAGGTGGCCCGGTCGTTCGACCCGAACGGCGGCCCGCTGGTGAGCAACCTGGGCCGGCCGGCCATCGCCCTGGACACGACCGGCAACCTGGTGGTGGCCTGGCAGGCCGACAACTACCAGACCGGCACCGGGACCGACGTGTACGTGCGGCGGGTGGCCGCCGCCCCGGGCAGCATCGCCTCGGCCCTGCCGGCGGTGCGGGCCAATACAGTCGCCACCTTCACGGCCCAGCAGGACCCGGCCGTGGCCGCGCTGCCGTCCGGCGAGTTCCTCCTGGCCTGGGCCGACCAGAGCCAGAACGCCGTCGTCACCCGCCGGCTGAACGCCGACGGCACGTTCACCGGACAAGACCCCGAGGTGGTGGTCAGCGTGTACGCCGGCGTCCGACTGTACAGCCCGTCGCTGGCGGTGGACGCGGCCGGCCGGTACGCCGTCGCCTGGCAGTCCGGGTACACCAGCTTCGAGCCGACCGGTGGGCAGAACGGCGGGGTGACGGGGGTGGTGTTCCGACGGTTCGCGGCCGACGGCACCCCGGTCGCGGTCGGGCCGGAACAGTTGCTCGGCAGCAACCCCGGCTACCTCCAGGTCGAGCCGAAGCTGGTGTACAGCGGCAACACCCTAGTCGGGGTGTGGGCCACGCACGGGCTGGACGCCACCAACACCTACGGGGTGTTCGCCCGCCGGTTCGAGCCGGACGGCCGGGTGACGGTCGCGCGGCGGGACGTTCAGGACCAGCCGGTGGAAGGTGCCACCGCCTACCTGGACCTGAACGGCAACGGCACGCTGGACCCGGCCGACCGGCTCGGCGTCACCGGGGCCGACGGGGTCATGACCTTCGCCGACGTGCCCGGCGGGCTGGTCACGGTGCGGGAGCTGGTGCCGCAGGCGCCACCGGCGGCGGCCACGGCCGGCGGCACCGTGACGGTCTTCCTGGACGACGGCAGCCGGCCGGCCGTCACCCTCACTGGCTCGCCGGTCGGCACGCTTGCCGACCAGACGGTGAACGAGGGTGCGCAAGTCACCCACACCCCGACGCTGACGGTGACGCCGACCGGCTACGCCTGGGCCGTCACGCGGCTGGGCGACCCGGGCACCCTGATCGCTTCTGGCACCGGCCCGACGTTCACCTGGACCGTGCCGGACGACGGCACCTACCGGGTGACGCTGACCGTCACTTACGGGGGCGGCACCCAGGCGGTCATCTACGGCCGGGTGTACGGCCGCAACGTGCCGATCGCCCTGACGCTGGCGGACGAGACGCGGGTGGAGGACGAGGGCACCACCCTGCTGGTGCCGGCCGGCGTGACCGACCCGGCCGACCTGCCCCGGCTGCGGTACGACTGGACCGTCACCCACGGCACCGACCAGCCGGTGACCTGGGGCGGGATCGGCACGGGCTACGCGACGTACTCCCAACCCTTCCCGCACGACGACGCCGTGCCCACGGTGCTCGCCGTCCGGGCGTTCGACCCGGCCGACCCGGACGTGGTGCTCGCCCGCACCGTGTCGGTGACGGTGCGGGACAAGCCGGCCGTACCGTCCCTCGGCCAGACGCCGTCGTCAGCCCAGTACGAGGGCGACACCTGGGGCTTCATGGGCAGCTACGTGGACCCGGACCCGACCGACGACCACGCCGAAAGCTGGCAGGTGCTGGACGCCGGCGGGGCCGAGGTGGCCCACGGCACCGGCCGGCAGTTCACCTTCGTCCCGCGGGACAACGGCCACTTCACCGCCCGGTACACGGTCGGCAACCCCGGGCCGACCACGGCCACCGCCAGCTACCCGTTCGTCGCGGCCAACGCCGCCCCGGTGGTGACCGGCTGGGCCGGCCCGACCACGCTGACCGAGGAGCAGCCCGGCACCTGGGCGCTGACCTTCACCGACCGCGGGGCGGCCGACACCCACGCCGTCGCCTGGCAGGTGCGGGACGCCGGCGGCACGGTGGTGGCCAGCGGCGGCGGGGCGGCCACGGCCGGCACACCGTTCACCTTCGACTGGACCCCGGCGTACAGCGGCAGCTACACCGTCCGGGCCACGGTGACGGACGACGACGGAGCGGCCGTGACGCCGGCCGACAAGCTACTGGCGGTGAGCAACCTCCGCTCCCGCCAGGTGACGGCCGCCGGCGGAGCCACCCCGGAGGGCGCCCCGCTGACCCTGACCAGCGGCTACCGCGACCCGGCCGACGGCTCGACGGTGCTGGCCCGGTGGACCGTGACCGACGCCGGCGGGGCGGTGGTGGCGGCCCTCGACGGGCTGTCGCCCAGCTTCGCTCCGCCGGACAACGGGACGTACACGGCCACCCTGACGCTGACCAACGCCGGCACCGGGCTGAGCAGCACGGCCGTAACGATGGTGACGGCCACCAACCGGCCGCCGACCGGGGTGTTCGCTCCGCCGGCCTACCTGCCGGCCGGCGAGCCGTACCTGTTCGCCGTCACCGGGGCCACCGACCCCGGGTCGGCGGACGTGGCGGCCGGGCTGCACTTCGCCTTCGACTGGAACGGCGACGGCACGTTCGAGGTGGGCGACGGCACCTACGCCGGGTCGCCGGCCGACCCGACGGCCGGGGTGAGCTTGCCGGCCGGCACGCGGACGGTGACGGCCCGGGTGATCGACACGGACGGGGCGTTCACGGATTACTCGTCGCCGGTGACGCTGGTGGCCCGGCCGACCGTGGCCGGGTGCAGGTGAACGGCGGGGCGGCCCAGCGGAGCCGCGTCACCGAGCTGAAGGTGACGTTCGCCGGGGCGGTGGACCTCCAGGCCGGGGCGTTCACCCTCACCCGCCAGTCGGACGGGCTGACCATCAGCAGTGCGGCCGGCGGGCAGGTGGGCGTCGTCACCAGTTTGGTGGGCGGGACGTCCGTCGCCACCCTGACGTTCGGCGGCGGGGGCGGGGTACAGTCCCTGTCGCTGAACGACGGGGTGTGGGTGCTACGGGTGTACGCCGGCAAGGTGTCGGCCACCGGCACCACCGTCGGCATGGCCTCCGACTACGCCACCCCGTCCAGTGGGACCGGCCGCATCTTCCGGCTGTTCGGCGACAGTAACGGAAATGCGACTGTTGATAACATCGACAGCCTGCGGCTACGGAACACCTATGGGCGGAACTCGGCCGAACCGCTGTTCCGGGCCAAGTTCGATTATAATATCAATTGTTTGATAGATAACATCGATCAGCTTTAGTTTAACCGGCAGTATGGGACGAGCATTTGATTACTAACCGAGGGGTTCTCATGCGGCGCGGTCTGTCGGTGCGGCTGGGTCTGGTGTTGATAGTGGCCGGGGCGTGGGGCGGGGCCACGCCGGCGGCCGAGACGTACCGCTTCGCCTGGTATCAGGGCGGGACGCCTCTCGGGGCGACGGCCACGTTCAACCGTGACCCGAGCAGTACGACGGTGGTCACCCTGCAATTGTACTTCCTGCAAGACGCTGCCGGCCAGTCGCCCCGGTCGGACACGCTGAACTCGCCTGGGCTGTTCGGCTACGGGTTCCAACTGAACGCCGGGAGCAACGGCGGCCCACTGCAGGTGGCGACTACAGCCGCCCTCAAGTCGAACAACACCGTGTTCGACGACGCCGATTCGAAGACGCTGACCGCCAACACTGCAACAATAGTGGACAAGGTGTCCAACGCTTCACCGGCGGCCACGTCGGCATCAGGGGTGCGGGCTATCCGGCTGGCTGACATCGACTTCACTCTGCCCAGCGACGGGGTGTTCACCCTGACGGCCAGCCCCACCCCGGCCGGCATGGTGGACTTCGACGGGAACGACCTGAACGACACGCTCAGCGGATACACCACCTTCAACGGCTCACTCAGCGTCCTCGTCACCTCGGTGCCCGAGCCGGCCGCACTGCTCGCCCTCGCGGCCGCCGGCCTGCTGGCCACCCGCCGTCACCGTAGGACAGCCGCCGCCACCGCCGCCAGCCCGGCCAGCAGCGCCGCCCCGCTGCGGGCGTAGTCGCCGGCCATGTGCCGCCACGGGTTAACCGGGCCGGCCGGCAGCCCGTACACCGGGGCCGCGTCCAGCAGCAGGTAGAACGAGTGCAGCCGGCTGTAGGTGCCGGTCGGCTGGTCGCCGTACAGGTACGCCGTCTTCTCGCCCCGCCCCTTCAGGTCGGCCACCCGCCGCTCGGCCTTCGCCTTCAGCTCGCTCACCGGGCCGAACTGGATGCTGGCCGTCGGGCAGGCTTTGGCGCACGCCGGCACCAGCCCGTCCTTCTGCCGGTCGTAGCACAGGGTACACTTGTGGGCGTGGCCGTCGAAGTGGCTGCGGGTGATGACCCCGAACGGGCACGCCGCGATGCAGTACGCACACCCGTTGCAGATGTCCGGCTGGATGTACACGTTGCCGAACTCGTTGTAGATGATCGCCCCCGTCGGGCAGGCGTACTCGCACGGGGCCGCCTCGCAGTGCTTGCACACGTCGCTCATCATCAGCCAGCGGTTCGGGGCCGGGTCCGGGGCGGCGACCACGTCCAGTGACAGCCGCCTGTCAGTGGTGAACTGCTCGACGAACTTGACGTGCCGCCACGACTCGGCCCCGAGCGCGCCGGTGTTGTCGTAGCTGTTACCGCTGAACTGGAAGCCGTCGGCCGGGAGTTGGTTCCACTGCTTACACGCCACCTCGCACGCCTTGCAGCCGATGCACACCGAAGTGTCGGTGTAGAAACCCATCGCTTCGCCGACCGGCGGCAGCACGCCACGACGCAGCGGGTAGACGAGGTGTTCGAGGACACGGCCGAGCAGGCCGGGGCGTGGCCGGTCGGCGGACTGCGGGCGGGCGGTGACGGCGTGTTCGGCGTCAGCCATGTGCGTATCCACCCTCCGGCTGCGCCGCCGGTGGCGTCTCGGGGGTGCCGGCCCCGGTCGGCCACGGCACCGCCCGTTTCGTCGGCGTCAGGTCCGGCGGCGACCCGACCTCCACCTGGCAGGCGAACGCCTTGCCCTCGTGCATCGACACGTTGACATCCGCGAGCAGGGCCGTCAGGTCGTTGGCGTTGCCGCCCACCACCTCACCGGCGAACGCCCAGTGGAACGGCAGCCCCACCTGATGCACGGTCTTGCCGGCCACCAGCAGGTGCGGGATCCGCCGCGTCACCAGCGCCCGGCAGGTGATCGCCCCCCGCGGGCTTCGCACCGTCGCCCAGCCGCCGTTGACCAGCCCCCGCTCGGCCGCCAGTTCGGGGCTGAGTTCCACGAACATCTCGGGCATCAGCTCGTTCAGCCAGGAGTTGAACCGGCTCATCGGCCCGCTCAGGTAGTGTTCGGTCAGCCGGAAGGTGCAGGCCACCACCGGGTAGTCGGCCGACGGGCCGATCACCGTGGGGTTGTACGGGCCGGGGAAGGTGCGGACCCCCGGCGCCCGCGGGTGGTGCGGGTGGAAGCGGTTGCCGGCCGGCGACTCCTGCGGCTCGTAGTGGGCCGGCAGCGGGCCGTCCTTCACCCCCGTCGGGGCGAACAGCCAACCCAGGCCGTCGGTCTTCATGATGAACGGCTGGTCGCCGCCGATGGCGTCCAAGCCGGTCGCCCCATCGGGGGCGCGGTAAGTCGGCGGCTTGGTCGGCTCGCAGTCGGGCACGTCGTCGCCGGCCCACCGCTTCGCCGCGGCGTCCCACCACAGCAGCTTCTTCCGCTCGCTCCACGGGTTGCCGTCGGGGTCGGCCGAGGCGCGGTTGTACAGCACCCGGCGGTTGAGCGGCCAGGCGAACCCCCAGTCCGGTGACAGCGGGTTGTCACCGCGGGTGCGGTCCTTCGCCCGGTTGCGGCCCGCCTCCGGGAACACGCCGCTGTAAATCCAGCAGCCGCAGGCGGTCGAGCCGTCGGCCTTCAGGTGGGTGAAGTCCGGCAACTGCCGGCCATCGGCGAACCGCCCGTTCACCTCCATGAGTATCCGCTCGACGTCCGGCTCCCCTTCGACGCCGTGCGGGTGGGCCGGCTCGTAGTCCCACGTCAGGTTGAGCAGCGGCGCGTCCTTCGGGTCGGTGCTGCCGGCGTACAGCTCTTTGAGCCGCTTGCCGAGCTGGTACACGAACCAGGCGTCGGAGCGGCAGTCGCCCTGCGGGTCGAGCGCCTTGCTGTGCCACTGGAGCAGCCGCTGGGTGTTGGTGAGCGTGCCGTCCTTCTCGGTGTGGCTGGCGGCCGGGATGAAGAACACCTCGGTGCGGATGTCGCCCGCCGGCGGGCCGGTCGGGTCGTCCTTCCAGAACACCGCACTCTCGGTCTCGAACCAGTCAGCCACCACCAGCCAGTCGAGGTTCCGCAGGCCGGCGCGTTGCAGCCCGGCGTTGATGCCACCGCCGGCCGGGTTCTGGCCGAACAGGAAGTAGCCGGTCAGCTCGCCGCGGCTCATGCGGTCGAAGGTCGGCAGGTACGAGTGGTCGGCGTCCACCCGCGGCAGCCAGCCGAAGCGGTACTCGTTCGCCGCGGTGGCGGCGTCGCCGTACCACGCCTTCAACTGGCTGACCACGAACGCCGGCAGGTTGTGCCAGTAGCCGGTCGGCGCCGTTTCCTTCTTCAGATAGCTCGTGAGCGTGTCGTGGTCGGGGTGGCTGGTCGGCTGCCGGAGGTAGCCGGGCAGGGTGTCGTACAGGGTGGCCACGTCGGTGCTGCCCTGGATGGAGCTGTGCCCCCGCATGGCCATGATGCCGCCGCCCGGCCGGCCGACGTTGCCGAGCAGCAGTTGCAGGATGCCGGCCGCCCGGATGATCTGCACGCCGGTGGTGTGGTGCGTCCAGCCGACGGCGTAGACGATGGCGCTGGTCCGCTCCCGGCCGCTGTTGGCACACAGGAGTTCCGCCACCCGCGTCATCTGGGCGGCGGTGCAGCCGCACACGTCGGCGACGGCCTCCGGGGTGTACCGCGCGAAGTGCCGCGTCAGGAGTTGGAACACGCACCGCGGGTGTTGCAGGGTGGGGTCCGTGCCGGCGGACTGCCAATGACCGGCTTTCGGATCGTAGGCGTCCGTCGCCGGGTCGTACCCGCTGAACAGCCCGTCCAACTCCTCCGTATCCCCGAACCCCTCCTCAATGATCGCCGAGGCGTTGGTGTACGCCCGGACGTACTCCTCGAACCACTTGCCCTCGGCCAGCACATGCCGGATCAGCCCGCCGAGGAAGGCGATGTCGGTGCCGGCCCGGATGCCGACGAAGTGGTCGCACAGGGCCGAGGTACGGCTGAACCGCGGATCGACATGGATGAGGGGGGCGCCCTTCGCCTTCGCCATCATGGGCCAGCGGAAGCCCACCGGGTGGGCCTCGGCCATGTTCGACCCCATGATCAGGACGCAGTCGCTGTTAGCCAGGTCCTGGGTGTAGTTGGTCGCCGCCCCCCGCCCGAACGAGGCGCCCAAACTGGGCACCGAGGCGGAGTGTCAGATGCGGGCTTGGTTTTCGACGCTCACCACCCCCAGCCCGCCGCTAAACAGCTTCTTCAGCAGGTAGTTCTCTTCGATGTCCAGGGTGGCCCCGCCGAGCGTCCCCAGGTTACGGACGTTGTTCAGCAGCCGGCCGGCGGCGTCGCGGTGGGTGAAGTCTTTGTCCCGCGCCGCCTTCACCCGCTTGGCGATCTCGTCCACCGCCCAGGCCAGCGGCTTCCGCTCCCACTGGTGCGAGTACGGGGCGCGGTACAGGACATGCCGGACGCGGTTGCTGTTCACCGCCAGTTGGAAGGCGTTGGCCCCCTTCGGGCACAGCGTCCCCTCGTTGATCGGCGAGCGGGGGTCGCCCTCGATGTCGATGAGCTGCCCGCCCTTGGTGTAGATGAGCTGGCCGCAGCCGACGGCGCAGTACGGGCACACGCCGTCGGTGACGGTGGCCCCGCGGAGGCGGGACGCTTTCGCCGCGGTTTGGGGGCTGGCCGGCGTGCGTCGGAACAGGGGCAGGCTAAACATCGGCGGCACTCCGGGGAACGCGGTGTTAATGTAGCCGCGGCCGGCCGGCCGGTCCGGTTGGACGCCCCAGGACATTTTCGTATGGGTTGTCGGTTGTCACCCCTCTGAATGGGTGAAGGGAGACGCCCGATGCCCGAGCCGGTGGCGCGGTTCCTGCGGTCGCTCGACCCCGGGCCGGCCGACGCCGAGTTGTTGCGGCGGTTCGCCGCGACGCGGGACCAGGCCGCCTTCGAACTGCTGGTGTGGCGGCACGCCGGCATGGTGCAGGCGGCGGCGTTCGCCGTGCTGCGGGATCGCCACCTGGCCGAGGACGCCGCCCAGGCGACGTTCCTGGCCCTGGCCCGGCGGGCGGCGAGCGTGCGGACCAACCCGAGCGGCTGGCTGCACCGCACGGCACGACGGGCGGCGGTCCAGATACGGCGAGCTGGCCCGCCTGCCGGACCGCTACCGGCTGCCGGTGCTGCTGTGCCTGATGGAAGGCCTCACCCACCCGGCGGCGGCGGCCCGCCTCGGCTGGCCGGTCGGCACCGTCGCCGGTCGGTTGTCCCGGGCGAAGGCTTTGCTCCGCGACCGGCTCACCCGCCGCGGCGTTACGGCCGGGCTGACCGTGGCCCCGGTCGTCGGCGGCGGCTGGGTGTCGGCCACCGCGACGGCTTCGACATCCTTCGCGGCCGGCGGCGTCGCCGGCGTGTCTCCGTCCGTTGTTCACCTGGCGAAAGGGCTGGTGCGTGCCATGATCGTGACCAAGTGGGCGAGCGCCGCCGGGCTGTTTGCGGCGATGGCCGCTGTCACCGGAGTCGGACTGGTTGCTAGTGGCCAGCCGCCCGGCGCGAAGACGAAAACCACGATGGTGCGGTCGCCGGTCGAGCCGGCCCCGGCCGTGTCCAACCCCGGCATACCGGAAGACCCGAAGCGGTCGGCCGACTACGCCCAGCGGCAGCGGAGCATGAAGGCGCTGCGGCAAATCCTGTTCGCCATGCACGCCTATGAGTCGGCCAACCAGCACTTCCCGGCCGACTCCCGGGGCAACTCGGGCAAGCCGTTCCTGAGCTGGCGGGTGGCCCTGCTGCCGTACCTGCACCAGTCGCCGTTCGGGGCCGCGCCCGGCGACGAGGCCAAGTACACCGGCCTGTACAAGCGGTTCAACCTGGACGAGCCGTGGGACGGGCCGACCAACAAGCCGCTGCTGGCCGAGATGCCGGACGTGTACCGCCTCGCCTTCCAGCCGAAGGACGCCACCGCCACCTACTACCAGGGGTTCGCCGGCCCCGGCACCGCCTTCGAGCCGGGCCAGAAGCTGGGCATCGTCTCGTTCACCGACGGCACGTCGAACACCCTGATGGTGGCCGAGGTCGGCCCGCTGGTACCGTGGACCCAACCGGCCGACGTGCCTTACGATGCGGGCAAGCCGTTCCCGGCGGTGCGGTGGCCGTTCACCAACCTCATCAACACGACCTTCGTTGACGGGTCGTACCACGCCTGGAAGCCGGACCTGTCCGAACTGCTCCTGCGGTGCCTGATCAGCCGCAGCGGCGGCGAGGTGTTCGCCTTGAGCCGCTCGCTGAGTCCGCGGTTCCACGAGGAGTCGGCCGAGGAGCGGGCGGCGATCGCTCAACTCGCCGCCGCGGCGAAGCTCAAGCTGGCACGACTGGCGGCGCTGGCCGACAAGGTGGACAATCAAGAGGATGCCGAAGACCTGGACGGCTCGCTGAAGCGCCTGCTGGAACGGCTGGAGCCGCCGGCGAAATGACCCGCCCCTCCGGTACCGCGACCCGCGCCGCTGGCCGCCCGACGGCGTCTGCTACAATCGTGGTTTCCCCGGTTGTGGAGCGTGTCTGATGGGGTTCCGGTGCGGCATCGTCGGGCTACCGAACGTCGGCAAGTCCACCCTGTTCAACGCCCTGCTGGCCGCCCAGCAAGCCGAAGCAGCCAACTACCCGTTCTGCACCATCGAGCCGAACGTCGGCCGGGTGGCCGTGCCGGACGACCGGCTGGACACGCTCGCCCGCATCGCCGGGTCGGCCAAGCTCATCCCCACCCAACTGGAGTTCGTGGACATCGCCGGGCTGGTCAAGGGGGCCAGCAAGGGGGAGGGCCGGGGCAACCAGTTCCTCAGCCACATCCGCGAGGTGGACGCCATCCTGTACGTGCTGCGGTGCTTCGAGGGGGACGACGTGGTGCATGTGGACGGGTCCGTCAACCCGCTACGGGACGCCGACGTGGTCGAGACGGAGTTGTTACTCGCCGACCTGGAGAGCCTGGAAAAACGCCTGCCGGCGGCGCAGAAGAAGGCCAAGGGCGGCGACCCGACGGCCGCCGAGCAGGTGCCGCTGATGGAGAAGGTGCTGGCCGTGCTAAACGCCAACCAGCCGGCCCGCACGGTGGCCGGCAAAGACCCGGCCGAGCGGGCGGCGCTCGGCCGGCTGCACCTCCTCACGGCCAAACCGACCTTCTACGCCTGCAACGTGGACGAGGCCAGCGCCGCCGGCGGCAACGCCCTTTCGGCCGTAGTTCAGGCGATGGCGGCCGAGCGGGGCGTGCCGTGCGTGGTGGTGTCGGCCCGCATCGAGGCGGAGATCAGCCTGCTGCCGACCCCGGCCGACAAGGCCGAGTTCTTGCAGTCGCTGGGGCTGGACGAGACGGGACTGACAAGGGTCATCCGGGCCGGGTACACGCTGCTGGATTTGGTGACGTACTTCACCGTCGGGCCGAAGGAGGCGCGGGCGTGGACGGTGCCGGCCGGCACCCCGGCGCCGCAGGCGGCCGGGGTCATCCACACCGACTTCGAGCGGACGTTCATCCGGGCCGAGGCCATCAGCTACCCGGACTACGTGAGCGGCGACGGCGAGGCCGGGGCACGCAAGGCCGGCACGTTCCGCGTCGAGGGGAAAGAGTACCTGGTGCGGGACGGGGACGTGCTGCACTTCCGCGTCGGGGCGTGAGGTCAGGCGACCTGCGGTGGCTCGGCGGCCGGCCGGTGCGAGCCGGGCAGGTGGAGCGGCGGCAGCACGGCCGGCACGTAGGCCGGCGGTCGCGGCGTGCCGGATGTCACAGTCCAACCGGCCGCCGCCAACTCGGCGTCCCGCTTCCGAAGCGTGTCGCCCATTGCCGACAGGTCGTAATTGTGTCGTCGGGCGAACTCGTCCCGCCAGGCTCGAATGTCGGCTAAGATGTCTCGTTCATCGCCCATGACCCGTCCTCCAGGCCGAGCAGTTCGGCGGGGTTGCAGATGACCGGCGGTTCGTAGCCGGCCAGCCGGCACAGCGCCTCGATCCGCTGCCGCAGAACGGCGTTCGAGATGTGCCGGCAGTGCCACGTTAGCAGGAATTCACAGCCGTGTACCGCCGCCAGTGCGATGTGGTTGGCATCGGCCGCCGCCTTGGCCGGGAGCGGCACCTGCCGGAGGAGTGAGGCCGCCAGGGCATCGGCCTCCGGCCGGTCGGCCAGAACGACCACACCCTGAAATGTCGCCAGACGGTCGATCGCCGCGGTCGGGTCGCCGGCGCTACACTCGTCGATGACCAGTGATGACACCCGTAGCTCGTACTAGTCTCGCACCGCCCACCAGTCGCGGGTGAGTTGCTGCTCGGCCGCGCGGATTAGACTCCGGCTCGGCCACCCGGTCAGGTAGCTCGGGATGGTGGTCTCGAGGTACACGGTCGGTTTCAGGTAGTGGCCTCAGCGTAGGGACTGGTGAGCGGCTTCTTGGTCGCTCAGGCCGGACGAGCGAGGGCAGCGAACGCCCAGAACAGGCCGGCTACGCCG
>JAYVUZ010000148.1:0-64331 GCA_043787415.1 Fimbriiglobus sp.
TGGGCGGGTACCTGCGGGAGTAGCGGGAGGCAAAAAGAACGTCATGCTCCATCTGGCGTCCGCGCAGTCGGAGCATCGCTACTGCGCAAGTAAAAGTGATTACTACTGCGGTAGAGATGCTTCGACTGCGCTCAGCATGACGTTCTTTTTGCCTCGCCGCCAAAAAGCCCGCAAAAAAGCCCGCCAGGAAACTGCGCTCAGCATGACGTTCTTTTTGCCTCCCGCTATTTCCGCAGATACCCGCCCAAATCCGACACGCTTCCAATCCCTAATTCCCGCGCCTGTTGCCCGCGCATCAGCAGCGCATAAGTATTGTTAAAACCCAGCGGGGCTAGCCACTCCAGCCCGAAACGCCGCCGGAACTCGGCCCGCACGTAGCCCAGCACCGCCGCCGGCCGTCCGCCCAGCGAGTCGACTACCGCCGGCCGGGGTTGCAGCAGCACCAGCAGCCCCGTGCCGGTGTATTCCGGGTACATATCGATGGCCCCGCTGCGTAGCGCCTCGAAGCAGATGGTGGTACCGCCCAGGCCCGTCTTGGTTTCCACCGCCAGGTCGGTATTGCCCCGGATGAGGGCCGCGTACATTTCGGCCAGGATGTATTGCTCGGCGAAAATCTTCGAGCCCAGCCGCACCACCACCGCGCCCGCCACGGCCGGGCGCGGGGCGCGCCACAGCCCGCGTAGCCGCAAAAAGGCTTCGGCAATAGCCTTGGGGTCTTGGTGGAGGTAATCGGCGCGATAGTTTAGGTCGGTCATCACCGAGTCGGAAATCTGGCCATCGAGGCGGGCCAGCACGGCGGCTAGCTCGGGGTGGGCGCGCAGCAGGGCGGGGCGTACCACGGGCACGGCGTAGTAGGGCGGGAATACCCGACGGTCGTCGCGCAGCACGCGTAGGCCATAAGCCCGGATGCGGCCGTCGGTGCTGTAGCCGTCAATCACGTCCACATCGGCGTGGCGGGCGGCTTCGTATACCAGCGCGGGGGCCAGCACCACGCTCGGCAGGTGCGTGAGGCCGTAGCTTTTGGTGAGGCCCGGCAGGCCATCGGCCCGGCCCACGAACTCGGGGCTGAAGCCGGCCAGCAGCCGGCCCGTGGCGCGGGGCAATAGGTACAGCCCGCCCAATAGCGGCAGCGCCACCAGCAGCGCCGCGCCCGCCCACCCCAGCCGCCGCGTGCTCAGCCGCTGCACGCCGCCCAGCAGCGCATCGAAGGCCAGGGCCAGCCCGGCGGCAGGTAGCGCCCCGGCCAGTATCATCACCGGGTTGTTGAGCGCGATACCGCCGAAAATGAACTCACCCAGGCCACCAGCTGCCACGTAGGCCGCCAGCGTGGCCACGCCCACGTTTATCACCGTAGCCGTGCGGATGCCGGCCATGAGCACCGGCAGCGCCAGCGGGAGCTCCACCCGGCGCAGCACTTGCCCGTTGGTCAGGCCCAGGCCCCGGGCGGCCTCCACCACGGCCGGCGGCACCCCCCGGATTCCCTCGAACGTGTTGCGGATGATGGGCAGCAGCGAATACAGAAACAGCGCGAAGATGGCCGGCTTCGGCCCAATGCCCAGCAGCGGAATCAGGAAGCCGAGCAGCGCGATGCTGGGCACCGTTTGGAGCACGCCGGCCACGCCCAACACCGCCGGGGCCCAGCGCGGCCGCCGCGACAGAAAAAGCCCTAGCGGCACGCCCAGTAGCACCCCCAGCAGCAGCGAGCCCGCCGTGAGGCCCATGTGCTGCACCGTTTGCTCGCCCAGCTTGCCCGCCTGCTCGCGCCAGAAAGTGAAGAGGGCGGCTAGCGTTTCCATGCGGCCTCCTCTCGTTGCAGGGCTTCGCCGAAGGCCGCCATCAGCTGGGCCACCGTGAACGGGGCCGGGGCCGTAGTCGCGCTGGTGAGGGCATCCAACGCCTCGTGCACGGTGGTTTCGGGCATAAACACTCCTTTTCCTGGTTGATTCGCCCCTTCCCCTGACTGACCCGGTGCATTTTCCGGCCGACTTGGTGTATCTCGCAGCCAACTTGGTGTATTTTCTACTCGACCTGGCGTGTCCACCGCGCGACCTGGCGTGTCCACCGCGCGACCTGGCGTGTCTACCGCGCAACCTGGCGTGTCTACCGCCCAACCTGGCGTGTCTGCCGCGCGACCTGGCGTGTCTACCGCGCAACCTGGCGTGTCTACCGCGCGACCTGGCGTGTTCTGCACTAAACCTGACGTGTCCTGTACTGAACCTGTCGCGTCCTGCGCCCGACCTGTTGTGTTCTGCACTAAACCTGACGTGTACCTCAACTGACTTGTTACATTCTTCGGCTGACCTGGCGCGTCCGCTGGCCAAACATCCCCGAGAGTGAGGGTGCGCAGTTGCAAAGCCAGCCGCTCGGCGGCAAAGAACCGGCGCACGAAGTCGTTGGCCGGCCGAAACAGCAGCTCGCGCGGGGTGCCGAGCTGCTGCATCTGGCCCCCGTCGAGCAGCAGTATCCGGTCGGCCAGCTCGAAGGCTTCCGTCACGTCGTGCGTTACGAGCACCACGGTCTTGCGCTTCAGCTCCTCCAGCTCCCGGAACTCGCGCCGGATGCTGGCCCGGGTAATGGGGTCGAGCGCGCCGAAGGGCTCATCGAGCAGGATGATGGGCGGGTCGGCGGCCAGGGCGCGGGCCAGGCCCACGCGCTGCTGCTGCCCGCCCGAAAGCTGGGCCGGCAGTTGCCCGGCGTAGCGGGCCGGCGGCAGCTGCAGCCGCGTAAGCAGCGCCGCGGTGCGCGCCGCGATGGCCGCCGGCGCGTGGCCCAGCAGGCCGGGTACCACCCCGATATTCTGGCCCACGGTGAGGTGCGGCAGCAGCCCCACCTGCTGAATCGCGTAGCCGATGCCGCGCCGCAGCGCCTCGGGCCGCTGCTGGCGCACGTCGCGGCCGTTGATTTCGATGGTGCCGCCGTCGGGCTCGATGAGGCGGTTGAGGGTTTTGAGCAGCGTGGTTTTGCCGCAGCCGTTCGGTCCGACGATGCCCAGCCGCTTGCCCCGCGGCAGGGCGAAGTTCAGGTTCTCGAACAGCAGCTTGTCGCCGAACCGCTTGGTCAGGTCGTCCGTGGTGAACACGATGTCGCCGGCCCGGGTCACGTCCCCGAAGTGGATGTGCGGGCCGCTCACCCTGGTCGGCTTCTCGACGGCCGCCACCTTGTCCAGCGCCTTGGCCCGGCTCTGGGCCTGCTTCGCCAGTTGGCCGTAGTGCGCCCGGCGGATGTACTCCTCCTGCTTCTCGACGTACTCCCGCTGGGCCGTGTACTCCTTCATCTGGCGGTCGAACTTCTCGTCGCGGAGCCGCACGTACTGTTGGAAGTTGCCGGGGTACGCCGTCACCCGTTTGTTGTGCAGCTCGAACGTGCGGGTGGTCACCTTGTCCAGCAGGTAGCGGTCGTGGCTGACGACGATCATGCCCTGCGGCTGGCGGGTCAGGTAATCTTCCAGCCACCGCGTCGTCGCAATGTCGAGGTGGTTGCTCGGCTCGTCCAGCAGCATCACGTCCGGGGCGCTGAGCAGCAGCTTGGCCAGCAGCAGCCGGCGTTGCTGGCCGCCGCTGAAGGTGCGGACCTCGCGGCCGTAGTCCGCTTCTTTGAAGCCGAGGCCGGTCAGCACGTCGGCCACCCGGTGGTCGAGGGCGTAGGCGTCGTTGGTGGCGAGTTGTTCGCTCAGCCGGTCGTAGGTGGCACTGAGCTGCTTGCGAACCGTCTCGTCGGTGACGGCGGCCAGCTCGTCGCCGACCCGGTGCAACTCGTCCTGCGTCGCCAACAGCTCGTCGAACGCCGACTTGGCCTCGTGGAACAGGGTCCGGCCGGCGGGGAAGTCGGCCACTTGCAGCAGCACCCCGAGGCGGGCGCCGGCGTGCCGCCGGACCTCCCCGGCGTCCGGCTCCAGTTGCCCAGCCAGGCACTTGAACAGGGTGGTCTTGCCGGCCCCGTTGGGACCGACAAACCCGACCCGGTCGCCGGCGTGCAGCTCGAACGCCACCCCCTCGTACAGCGGGGTGGCGTCGTACCCGTAGCCCAGGTCGGTGCAGGAGAGCAGCAGCATGGGAGTAGTTTACCAGTCCACCCGACGACGCCCCCTGCCAACGGTCCACGGGAAATTGTCCGGCAGATCGATCAAATGACGCTTACACTGCTAGCGGTAAGTGCGGCCCGAAATGGCACTCCGGAAGCCGAACCCACAAAGGAGCGGTCGTGGCCGACAACCAATCCGCGATCGAGTATAAGCGGGGGTTCTTGCTCGCCAGCCGCCAGCGGGTGACGCGGCGGACGTTCACGGCGGACGACTTCGCACCGCGTCCGCCGTCGATGGGGGACGCGCCGGACCAATCGTCCAAAGAGTTCGACTGCAAGCTCTGGGTCGCCGGCCACTTGGTCAACGACACTCTGCTCACCTTCTCCGACCTGAAGTTCAGCGACGCCGCCACCCCCTGGGAGATGGACCGCAGTATCCTGTGCAGCCGGGGCGGCTGGACCGCGATGACCCCGGTGGCCCTCGAAACCCCGTTCCTACGTCGCGTCGGGATGGCCACGGTCGTCGGCCATCACGGGACGGTGAGGGGCGACGAACTCATCGCCCCTCAGGGTAGCCGGGGCCTATTCGTGCAGGAGAAGCTGGCCCTGGGGGTGCCGGTGTTCGTCATGCGGACGAGGCAGCAGACCCCGTCGCCCAAATGGGACACGGTCGGCGTGTCCGACCAAACCCTGACCGTGCTAACCGCCGTGGACGGCCGACTCCTCGCGGTGTACGGCAGCACATGGCGATCAGACGCGGAGGCCGAGGACGGCCCCGTCGAGTTCGTCCGCGACATGGTCATTGGCGACGCGCTGATCGAGGTGGCGGTGGGGGCGGCCCGTGCCCTCAAGGTGTTCCGGGTGCTGGAAGCGGCCCCGGCCGAGAGCCAGGCCACCCGCATGCTCATGGCCGGGCCGACCGAGGACGTGGCCGCCCTGTTCATCAAGAGCGAGCGGCTGGCCGGGGTGCTGCCCACGGTCCGCGAGGTCGGGCTGGACGAGGCGATGGCCGCGCGGGGGCTGAAATTCGGTGGATATGAACGGCGGATGGGCATCCCCCCGCCTCACTTACAGGCTGTCCGGGAAGCCGCACGGGAGACGAACACCGTCATCGTACTCCGGGCCAACAAGGAGGCGGCCATCGACCTGATCGAGAAGGGGGCGGTCGGCAAACCCAAGGCACTGAGCATTCCCGGGTTCAGTAGCAGCGAAACGACCGGCGTGCTGACGGCCAGGACGGCCGAGCAGATCAAGGTAGTCACGACCAACCGCTACTACCTGCTGGAGATGCAGAACGGCAAGCCGATGATGCGGCTGGGCGCCGAACTGAAGCCGTATCCCGGCACCCCGTACTGGCAGGTGGAGGAGGGCCAGGTGCTGGACGCGGCCGGCAATCCCGTCGTCGGCGACTACGACGGCCTCGGGGCGTGGTCACTGGATTCGCCCGGTCGTAACATCGGGTTGGTGCCGAGTGACCCAGTCAAGGGGGACTGGATGGGGGCGGCCTGGGATCGGGCGATGAAAGCGATCAACCGCAGGTTGGACCGGCCGCGGGTGCTGCACGGTGCCCAGGACTTCTTCCCGGACATCAAGAATGCCGGCAAATACGGTGGGTTCGTCAACGGCGGAGCCTACGCCGTGTTCCCAGACGGCCGGGTAATATTCCTCAACGGCAAAGCCGAGCAGCAGGTGTTCTACGAGGCGTTCGAGCGGCAGACGGCTATAGGGTCGTACAACCCGGCCGGGTCTGCCGCCGCCCCGAGGACGTATACGGGTCCGCCCAACCTGCGGGTCGTGAAGTAGGGGAAAGAGACCGGCCGATCGTCGGTATGCACAAGCGACGGCTCACCGTTTGCACGAGGGTTCTTAACGAGCCTACAATGAGCCCGCTACCTCCCCCGACGACACCGACGAGACGGCATGGACACCCCCCGCTGGCTGACCGCCATCCCGGTGTACAACGAGGCGTCACACATCCGCCAGGTGCTGGCGGCGGTGCGGCGGCACAGCCCGGACATCCTGACGGTGAACGACGGCTCGACCGACGGCTCCCGCGAAGTCCTTGACGCCGAACCCGGCCTTCTGCGGGTGGACCATCCGGTGAACCGCGGGTACGGGGCGGCCGTGGCCAGCGCCTTCCGGTTCGCCGTCGCCCACCGCTACGACGTGCTGGTGACGATGGACTGCGACGGCCAGCACCAGCCGGACCGGATTCCCGTGCTGCTGGAAGCCATCCACGACGCCGACATCGTGTCGGGTAGTCGGTACTTCCGCGAGTTCCGCGAGGACACGGTGCCGCCGACCGACCGCCGGTTCATCAACCAGACGCTCACCCGCGAGATCAACCAGAAGTACGGCCTGACCCTGACCGACTCGTTCTGCGGGTTCAAAGCCTACCGCGTCGAAGCGTTGAAGCGGTTGATGCCGACCGAGGCCGGCTGGGGGATGCCGCTGGAACTCTGGGTACAGGCGGCCCGGCTCGGCCTGCGGGTGAAGGAGATCGGCGTGCCGCGGGTGTACTTGGACCCGAGCCGGTCGTTCGGGGCGACCCTGGACGACCCGGCGACCCGGCTGGCCCACTACCGGCAGGTGCTGGCCCGGGCCGACGCCCGGTTCCCGGCGGCCAGCGTGTCCGAGTGCGGCCTCGTGCCGGAGTGCTGTTGATGCGGTACCAGGCGCCGGCCGCCGACGGCGGGGTGTTGGCCGAGCCGCCCCGCGCCGACTGGGCAGCGGCCGTGATGCGAAACCGCGGGCTGAGCAACCCGCTGGCGGAGCTGAAGCGGCAGGCACGGGCAGAGGTGTTCGCCGCGATCCGGGAGCAATGCGAGGGCGAAAGCCTGCCCGTTGCAACGGGCGGGCTTGGGGTGGACGTTCCCCTCCTCGTCACCGGCCACCAGCCTGAACTCATGCACCCGGGCGTCTGGGTGAAAACCTTCGCCCTGTCCGGTTTGGCCGCCGAGATTGGCGGCGTCGGCCTCAATCTGATCGCCGACCACGACACGCTGAAGTCGGTGTCCGTCCGCGTGCCGACCTGGCACCCGACCGACCCTGCGGCCGTCCGCCTGCACGTCGTGCCGTTCGACAAACTGGACGGCGAGAGCCTCTACGAGACCCGCACCGTCCACGACCAGTCCCTGTTCCGCAGCTTCCCTGACCGCGTTGCCGCCCTCACGGCCAACTGGGGCACCGAACCGCTGCTGCCTGCCGCCTGGGCGTGCGTGACCCACCGGCCCGGCACCATCGGCGACCGTTTCTCGGCCGCTCGCAAGTGCTATGAACGCCAGTGGGGTTGCCACGTCCTCGACCTGCCGGTGAGCCGGCTGGCCCGAACCGACGCCTTCCGCCGGTTCGTCCGCCTGATCGGCGACGACCTGCCCCGGTTCCGCGCCGCCTACAACGCGGCGGTGCGGGGCTACCGCGCCCGCCACGGCATCCGCTCGGCCAACCACCCGGTGCCCGACCTGGCCGAGGGCGAGGCCCCGTTTTGGGGGCCGACCGACGCGAACGGCCGCCGCGGCCGGGCCACCGCGTCGGGCGAGGACGTGCGACCGCGGGCGCTCACCTTGACGCTGTTCGCCCGGCTGTGCCTGGGCGATTTCTTTCTCCACGGCATCGGCGGCGGCAAGTACGACGAGGTGACGGATGCCCTCATCCGTAGCTACTTTCGCTGCGAGCCGCCGGCCTACGGCGTGCTGAGCGCCACCAAGCACCTGCCGCTGCCCGGCTTCCCGGCTGACGGCAGCACCGTGCGGGCGCGAGAACACCAGGCGCGGGATGCCCACTGGAACCCGGAGCGGCACGGCCCGGCCGACCCGGCGCTGGTGGCGAAGAAGCGTGAGTTGATTGCCGCCGAGCCGACCGACAAGGCCGGGCGGCGGGCGTGGTTCCGGAACATGCAGGCCGTCGGCGAGGCCCTGCGGGCGGATGCCGTGAGCACGCCGGGGCTGGAGCGGGCGAAGCAGGAGGCGGCGGCCAACGCCGTCCTGCGGCGGCGGGACTTTGCCTGGGTGCTGTACCCGGAGAGCGTGCTGCGGCCGTTCTTGCAGGCGTTTCTGTTGCCGACGGTGACGAAGCACCCACACGGCGCGGGGTGAAATGGACACCAAAGAGAAGCGCCGACTGAATCGCACCCGCGCGCCGCAACTCAACGAAGCATGGCATGTGGGTGCCGCTCAGGTTCGCTACAGCGATGATGGTCACTGGTACGCAAGGTTAAATCACTTCCCGGCTGCATTGTTCGACCGGAACAGCTACCTATTCTTTGCAACGGAGTCGGACTGTCTTGCTGCCCCATTCAGCATCGGAAAGCAGACGAACGTTCCTAGGCCAGGCATTTCAGTGTTACCGGGTATGTGCGTGCGGCCGATGCACTCGTGTTGCCGACAGCGACCGGCGAGACTATCTCGACCGATGTGGAAGTGTGTGCCGTTGATGGGCAAGAACTGCTACGGCGGCACTGATGGAAGGAACTCAACCGCGGGCTGACTGCCCGAAAAAAGCGTCAGGCTTCTGACAGACCGCGTGGGTTTACCTGCGAAGCCTGCGGTTTCGACTTCGCCGCCGTAAACGGCGAGTTGGGCGAGGGGTTCGCCGAGTGCCACCACCGGCAGCCAATCTCGAAGGGCGGCGAGCGGCGCACCAAGCTGGCTGAATTAGCCGTGGTGTGTGCCAACTGCCACCGCATGTTGCACCGCCGGCCCTGGCGGACGGTCGAGGAGCTTCGGGCAATCATCGAGTCCCGCTGCGGTCCGGAGCGGCGGCAGTCGGTAGGCAGGGGTGTAAACCCATGGTCCCCGTGACCGACACCCGCCGGCCTCGGAGGGGCGATAGGCTGAGGCACGTCGCCGTGGTCTGTCGCCCCTGCGAGGCTTGCCTGTTAACTACTTCCGCCAGGGGCTTGCGCCTCTAGCTACTGGCTGCCGCCGCTCCGCGGTTCCGGACCGAGCGCAGCCCGCCCGACCGCCCGCAAATACAACAGCCGCCCCGGCGAACCACAGGCGTCCCATCCCGACGGACTGGAGGCCCCATGCGCTGCCTGCTGCTGCTCGCCCTCACCGCGACCCCGGCACTCGCCGACCTGCCGCCGCTCATCCCCCGGGCCGTGCTGTTCGGCAACCCGGAACGCACCGCCCCGCAAATCTCCCCCGACGGCAAGCTCCTCGCCTACCTCAAGCCGGACGACAAGGACGTGCTCCAAGTGTGGGTCCGCACCCGCGGCCAGGCCGACGACCGGCCGCTGACGGCCGACCCCAAGCGGGGCGTCCGCCAGTACTACTGGGCGTTCGACGGCAAGCACCTCTTGTACTTGCAGGACGCCGGCGGGGACGAAAACTTTCACCTGTTCGCCACCGACCTGGCCACCACGACCACCCGCGACCTGACCCCGTTCCCGGGCGTCCGGGTGCAGGGCGTCGAGCTGGACAAGCACCACCCCGGCGAGGTGCTGGTCGGGCTGAACAAGCGGTCCAAGATGGCGTTCGACATGCACCGCGTCCGCCTCGCCGACGGCACGGAGACGCTGGACACGCAGAACCCGGGCACGGCCGTCGGGTTCACCACGGACGCCGACTTCCGGGTGCGGGCCTGCACGGTGGCGCTGCCGGCCGGCGGGTACGAGCTGATGGTGCGGGACGCCGCCGACCAGCCGTGGCGGTCGCTCAAGAAAGTCACGGCCGACGAGCAGGTGTCGAGCATCGCATTCGGGCCGAAGCCGACCGAGCTGTGGGTGGCCCACAACCAGGGGCATAACGCTATGACTCTGGTCAAGCTGGACACGGCCACAGGGCATGAGGAGGTGGTGGCCGGGGACAAGGAGTACGACATCGGCGGGGCGATCCTGGACGACGACCGGCGGGTGCCGCTGGCCATCTCGTTCACCCGCGCCCGTACCGACTGGCAGGTGCTCGACGAGAGCGTGCGGGCCGACCTGGCCGCCATCGGCAAGCTCCGCCGCGGCGACTTCGCCGTGACCAGCAAGACGGCCGACAACCAGCTCTGGGTGGTGGCCGTCACCGCCGACGACGGCCCGGTGACGTTCCACCTGTACGACCGCAAAACCAAGACCGCCGAGTTCCTGTTCAGCAACAACAGCAAGCTCGACAAGCTGACGCTGGCCACGACCGAACCCGTCGAGTTCCCGGCCAAGGACGGGCTGACCGTCCGCGGCTACCTGACCGTACCGCCGGGTGTGGAGGCGAAGACCCTGCCGACGGTGGTGCTCGTCCACGGCGGGCCGTGGGCGCGGGACACCTGGGGGTACAACCCGATGGTGCAGTGGCTGGCCAACCGCGGGTTCGCTGTGTTACAGGTGAACTTCCGCGGCAGCACCGGGTACGGCAAAGGGTTCCTGAACGCCGGCAACCGGGAGTGGGCCGGCAAGATGCACCAGGACTTGCTCGACGGCATGGAGTACGTCGGCAAGAAGGGAGTGATCGACCCGAAGCGGGTGGCCATCATGGGCGGCTCCTACGGCGGGTACGCCACGCTGGTCGGGCTGACCTTCACCCCGGACGTGTTCTGCTGTGGGGTGGACATCGTCGGCCCGAGCAACATCCGCACGCTGCTGAAAACCATCCCGCCGTACTGGGGGCCGATGAAGGCGCTGTTCACCACCCGGGTGGGCGACGAAGCCAAGGAGCCGGAGTTCCTGGACAGCCGGTCGCCGTTGTTCAAGGCCGACCAGATCGTGAAGCCGCTGCTCATCGGCCAGGGGGCCAACGACCCGCGGGTGAAGCAGGCCGAGAGTGACCAGATCGTGGCGGCCATGCGGAAGCGGAACAAGCCGGTCGAGTATGTGGTTTACCCGGACGAGGGTCACGGGTTCCAGCGGCCGGAGAACCGGCTGCACTTCTACGGCCTGGTCGAGCAGTTTCTGGCCAAGCACGTCGGCGGCCGGGCCGAGCCGGTCGGCGAGGTGAACGGGCACACGGGGCAGATGAAGTGACGGACAGCTCCGGCGAGCGGCCGGTGTGAGCCGGCCGACAACCTGCGGGACGGGTGACACGGCCTCGTACCCGATGCGCCTCGGTCGGCTCACACCGGCCGCTCGCCGGAACGGCCCGTGCCCGGCTCCGCTTGCCTTTTCTCAACTTCATGGCTACCGTCGTCGAAGGGAAGCAGGCTGCACCCGCCGCCGGCTGGGACGACATCCACAGGGGGTCGCCCTCTGTGGCCGAATTGAAGGCATAGACTGGGTGGATGAGGAACCCCCGCGCGTGACCAGCCTCGTCTTCCCGACGTACAACCCCGGCCCGGCGGTGGACGCCACCGTGTCCGCCGCCCGCGACTTCTTGCGCGCCCGGCCGGACCCGTGGGAGGTGCTGTTCGTGTGCGACGGCTGCACCGACGGCACCCCGGACCGGCTGGCCAAGCTCATCGCCGGCGACCCCCGGATGCGGGCGATCAGCTACAGCCCGAACCGCGGCAAGGGGTACGCCGTCCGCACCGGCCTGCTGGCCGCCCGGGGCGGCGTGCGGGTGTTCGCCGACGTGGACCTGGCTTACCGCTTCGACGACATCGCTCGCCTCACGGACGAGGTGGCCGACGGGGCCGCGGTGGCGGTCGGCAGCCGGGACCACCCAGACAGCCTGGTGCAGGTGCCGGTGCGGCACCTCGGATACATCGCCGCCCGGCGGGCGCAGAGCCGGCGGTTCGGGGCCATCGCCCGCCGCATCCTGCCGCTCACGCTGCACGACACCCAGGCCGGGCTGAAGGGCATGACCGCCGCCGTGGCCGAGGCGGTGCTGCCCAACCTGACCTGCGACGGGTTCGGGTTCGACTGCGAGCTGCTCACCGCCTGTGCCCGCTACGGCATCCCGGTCACGGAAGTGCCGGTAACGGTGCGGTACGACGACGCGGCCACCAGCACCGGCGGCCTGAAAACGGCCGTGCGGATGCTCCGCGAGCTGTGGTGGGTGCGGCGGCGGTGGCCGGCGGTGGGGTTCCCGGCCCCCGTCGGTCCGGCTGTACCGGACGTTCGCGTTCGCATGTCCGGCACAGCCGGACCTACGGCGGAGGCCGCCTGATGTCGCGGCTCTTGGTCGTCACCGCCGACGACTTCGGCATCGGCCCGGACACCAGCCGGGGCATCCTCGACCTGGCCGCCCGCCGGGCGGTCACGTCCACCGTGCTGCTGGTCAACTCGCCGTTCGCCACCGAGGGCGTCGGCCTGTGGCGGCGGGCCGGCGGGTGTGTCGAACTCGGCTGGCACCCGTGCCTGACCCTCGACGCCCCGGTGCTGCCGCCGGAGAAGGTGCCGTCGCTGGTCGGCGAGGACGGCACCTTCCGGCCGCTCGGCGGGTTTCTCAAGCGGCTGGTGCGTGGCCGCATCGACCAGGCCGAGGTGGAAGCCGAGTTCCGCGCCCAGCTCCGCCGCTTCGAGGACCTGGTCGGCCGCCCGCCGGCGACGGTCAACACCCACCACCACGTCCACATCTTCGGCCCGGTCGGCGCGGCCCTTCGGGCGGTGCTGGCCGATGTCCATCCGCGGCCGTTCGTCCGCCGGGTGGTCGAACCGTGGCGAACCCTGCGGGTGCCGGGGGCGCGGGTGAAGCGGCTGGCCCTGTCCGTGTACGGCAAGCGGGCGGCGGTGAGGCAAGAAGCCGCCGGACTGCCGGGGGCCGACTGGCTGCTCGGCGTCACCGACCCGCCGTTCGTGAGCGACCCGCGGTTCTTCGCCCGCTGGCTGGCCGCCGCCCCGGGCCGGGTGGTCGAACTCACCTGCCACCCCGGCTACCTGGACGGCACCCTGGCCGGCCGGGACGGTAGCCTGACCGACGGCCAGTTGCACCGCAGACAGCGGGAGTACGAACTGCTCCGCGACCCGGCCTTCCACGAGGCGGTGGCGGCGGCCGGGTTCACGCTGACCGACGCGGCCGGGCTGTCCGGGCGGAGCCAGGTGCGAGCGGCGGCGTGACGCCGGCTGCGGCCATCCGGCGGTGTAGGAAACTGGCCCCCTGGGAACGCAAGAAGCCCCGGGTTTCCCCGGGGCTTCTTCGAGTGGAGATGGGGGGGATTGAACCCCCGACCTCCTGAATGCCATGCGGGACGGCAGGTTCTAGAGGGCGACTGACACCAGTTGCCAGTTCTTGTTACGGCTTGAAAAACACATAAAAATAGACCTAAGATGTCGTGTCCGTCTGGTGGGTCACTGCCGGACGCCGACTCGTGTTGACTGTGCCTGCCGGGAAACCTAGTCTACAACCTAGTCTCATCCGCCCCCCGCCGAGGTGACGCCATGCCGCCCCGCAAGCCCGCCAAGCTGCCGAGGGGGTACTGCTACCGGGTGCAGCGGGGCAAGCGGTCGGAGGTCATCTACCGGCGGTCGTTCGCCGGCGGCACCTGCACTTACACCAACACCGGCTGCACCTCGCTGGACGCCCTGGTCGGGTGGATCGCCAATCACATCCGCGAGCGGGAGCTCGCGGCCGTCGGCTTAGCCGACCCGCACAAGGCGGCCAAGAATGCGCCGCTCGAACGGCACCTGGAAGACTACCTGTCCGTCCTCCGCGAGACGAGCCGCTACCCGGGCTACCCGAAGGAGGTGGGGCGGGCGTTGGCCAAGCTGTTCGACGGGTGCAGAGCGACCGTCCTCCGCGACCTGACCCCGTTCGCGGTGCAGACCTACCTGGGCGGTCTGACCTGCTCTGCTGCCACTAAGAACAAGACCCGCAGCTACCTGTACTCGTTCTGCAAGTGGCTGGTCGAGCAGGACCGGCTAGCGACCAACCCGGTCGAGCGGGTGAAAGCAGCGAAGGTGAAGGCGGCCGACGCCGCGGCCAGACGGCAGAGGCGGGCCTACACCCTGGCCGAGCTGCGGGCGCTGGTGGCGACCGCGATCACCTACCCGCTAGACGTAGCTCGCCGGCCACAAGGCGGTCGGCCGCGACGGGACGGCCAGCCGGTCCGCTACAAGTCGCCGACGAATGACCTATCCGCCGACGCCGTGACAGGGTTCGTGATACTCGGCCGTGAGCGTCAGCTCGTCTACCGCGCGTGGCTGGCCACAGGGCTTCGCCGGGGCGAGCTGTCCCGGGTGACGGTGGGCATGTTCGACACGAGGCGGCGAACAATCAGCCTGCCCGGCCCGGTCACCAAGAACGGCAGACCGGTCGCCATCCGGGTGCCCGCCCGGCTGGCGGCCGATCTGTCCGACTTCTTGACGGCTGCCGGCCGCCGACCGGCCGACCGGCTGCTGTTCGTCCCGGACGCGCGGGCAATGAGCCGGCTACACCAGCGGATGCTGAAGCACGCCGGGGTGGCCTACCGGACGCCGGCCGGGTTCGCCGACGTTCACGCCCTCCGCAAGACGGCCAACAGCCACCTCCGCCGCCGCGGGGTGGCGGCCCGGCTGCGGCAGCGGTTCCTGCGGCACGCGGCGGCCGACCTGATGACGGCCGTGTACGACGACGAACGGGGCCACGAATTGCGGCCGGTGGTCAAGCTCATGGGCAAGCTGGACGCGGCCGTCACCCGGTCGCCGGCCGCGGCCGGGGGTGCGGCTGCGACGGGCTGAGCGGCCGGGGCGACAACTCAGTCAGCCCGGAGCGGCAGGTACGGGCACCGGCAGGCGGCGGTGGCCGACCGGCGCGGTGGCCGGGCCGGCGGCGGGCCGAACAGGTGAGGCAGGTCGAGCCGCCAGGCCGACCGCACCACGTCCCACTGGTGGTCTCTGGCCACGCACAGCCGGGAGGCTGACCAGGGGATGACGGCCGCCGGGTCGAGCGCCCCGCCCCGCAGCGGCCCGACTCCTCGGCCGTCCGCCCCGTAGGCGTACCACGGCCGGCCGGTCAGCGCCGCCCGCAGCCCGGTCTGGAGCGCCCGCACGGCGGCCGCAAGCGCGGCCGGCGGGGCCGCCGCTAGCACCAACTCGCTCCCGTCCACGGCCGGCCGCAGCGGGGCCAACGCCTTCAGCAGCTCGACGGAGGTCACGGGGCGTCCTCCCGGTCGTCGTTGCCGTACCGCACACCGGCCGACACCCCCCCCGAATCCCCCGCGGCTTCCACCTCGGCGGCCCCGCCATCGGGCGTAGGCTCCCCCGAATCCCTCACCCCGGCGCCGGGGCCGTCGGCGTGCCTGCCCTCGGCCGGGGGATTCGGGGGAGCGGGCGGCCCGGTCCGCGCCCACAGCGGGTTCACCTCCCAAACCTCGGCCGGGCGGCCCGGCCCGCCGACCGAGTCCGCCGGCCGCAGGTTGTTGTGGTCGGCCAGCAGGGCGAACGCCGGAACCAGGTCGTCGGCCTTCAGGTCCGACCCGCCGCCCTTCAGCCCCTGGTGTAAGTCCCGGCGGGTGACCCGGGCCAGCTCCGGGCGGCGGGCCAGCCAGGCCAGCACCCGCCGGGCCAGCTCCTCCACCGGGTCGGCGTGCATCACCCCGAAAGCCAGCCTGGCGTGCGGCACCAGGAACTCGTCGGCCAGCCGGACGGCCGCCGCCACCGCCTCGGCCGACACCGGCCCGGCGGCCGCGACCCCGCCGGGCCGGTCGGCCGCCGCCGCCAGGTGCAGGGTGCCGGCCAGCCGGGCCACCTCGCCGGCCAGCTTGCCGCCCCAGCTCGCCAGCCCGGCCAGCGGCCCGCCGTCGGCCAACTGCGGCTCGACCCGGGCCTCGAAGGCGGCCAGGGCGTCGTCGGCCTCGCGGCTGAACTCCACCACGGACGGCCCGTCGGCCGGCGCCGGAAGTGACCAAATCTGAGCCATCACCTGTTCGTACCGGGCGGCCACCGCCGCCGGCACCGGGGCCGGGCGGATAAGGCGGCGGCCGGCCATCGGGGCGGGCACGGCGTACAGCCAGCGGGCCAGGAACCCCCGGCCGGCCGCCTTGGCGCTGCGGCCCAGCCCGGCCAGCACGTCCGGCTGGACGGCCAGGGCGCACGTCAGCCGCGGGTCGTCGTGCCCGGTCCGGCCCCGCCCCACCCGGCCGACCCGCAGCGGGTCGCCGTCGTGGGCCTTCAGGTACACGTCGAAGTCCTCGGCGTCCGAGTAGCGGCCGCCGGCGATCTCGAACGCGGTGCCCTCGGCCGCCGCCTGCATCAGCCGGCCGCCCTGCTCGACCAGCGTCCGGGCCAGCATCTGCACGGTGTCGTCGTCCACCACGTACACCGGCGGCACCGGCACGGCGAACCGCTCGACCTCGCCGGCCAGCTCCTTGGCCTCGGTGGTGAGCGAGAACCGCAGCCCGGGGTCGTCCTCCCGGGCGGCCTCGGTCTGCTTCCGCTTGAGCCGGGCCTCCAGCACCCCCTTCTCGGCCAGCTTTTCGGCGATCAGCGGGGCGGCCCGCTCGACCGCCGCCCGCTCGGCCGCGAACACCGGGGCGAAGACGGCCTTGAAGACGGCCGACTTCCGCTCGGCCGGCAGCATGGCCACCACCACGTACAGGTTGGCGTTCTTGCCGAACCCCGGCCGCACCCGGTAGCGGACGGCGGCGGCCAGCCCGCCGGCGACGGCGGCCAGGGCGAGCATACCGGCGGCGGCCGACGGGGTCTGGGTGGCGGTGGCTACGGCGGCGGCCATGTCCCGCAGCCACGGCGGCAGCACGTCGGGCGGGAAGTCCGGCGGGTCCACGTCCCGGCCGAACGGCACCGGCGGCCCCCAGCCGGCCGGTGCCGCGGCCGCCGGCCGGCCGGCCGCCAGCAGTTCCCGCAGGGCGTCCGGGCCGCGGGCCACCAGGAAGTCGTCCACCCCCTGCTTGCCGCCGGCGGCGGCCGCCGGCAGCCGCACCACGGCCACCACCGCCCCGCGGGCGGTCAGCGCCGCGGCCAGCGCCCGCTCGGCGGCCCGGACGCTCGGGTTGGTGGCGGAGTCGGAGTCGAACGCCAGCCACACCCGCCGGCCGGCCCACGGCAGGCCGGCCAGGTCGGGGATCAGCTCCCGCGGCCCGGCGCCCCGGCCGGTCGCGTCCCGGGTGCGCTTCGCCTGCCACGCCCACACCCCGGGCAGGCCGAGGCAGGGGAACCCGGCGGCGTCGGCCGCCAGCGCCTTCTTCTCCCCCTCGGTGACGAGCAGCGGCGCCGCCGGGTCGGTCGCCACCGTTCGGGTGCCGGGCGGCAGGTAGGCCCGGTTGGGCTGGCCCCGCGGGGCCTCGTACTTGATCCGCTTGCCGGCCGCCCCCGGGTCGGCCCGCGGGCTGGTCGGCTTGAGCCGGACGTAGCCGGTGGGCCGCCCCGCGGGGTCGAGGTACGGGAACACCAGCGCCGGGCCGAGGACCGCCGCCGGCTGACTCCAGTTGAGCAGCTTGGATACGGCGGCCGGATCGCCTTCGGAGTACACGCCGGCAGTGGCGGCGTGGGCCGGGGTCAGTCCGGACCGGGCCAAGTCGTCGAGGTGGGTGGGCAGCAGCCCGCCCCCGCCGTTGCGGGCGGCATCGGGATCGGTCATAGTGTGTCGTGAGTGTGTTGGGTGGGTGCGGGCCGGCGCGGCAACGCCGGCCCGCGTCGGTGTGTCAGCGGGCCGCCTTGACCGGCCGGGTGGGGCAACCGTCGGCCAGCCAGCGGTCGATGGTCTTGCGGGGCCAGCGGACCAGCCGGCCGATCCGCACCGCCGCCGGCAGCTCGCCGGCGGCGTGCCGCCGCCAGACGTGCCGCTCGGAGCAGCCGAGCGCCCGGGCCAGTTCGGCGACGGAGTAGGTGAGCGGGTCGAGCCGGGCCAGCGTGTCGGCAGCCGGCGGCGATGAGGGAGCGGTGTCGGTGGTCATGGGTGCCGCGTGATGCGGCGGCGGCCGGCCCCGAAGACGACCCGGCGGTGTTGGGTCTTCGGGGCCGGCGTGCCGCCCGGGGTGGACGGCAGGCGTCAGTTCGTGCCGGGCCTTGCCTGCACCGGCAAGGCGCCAGGTTCGACGTGGCGGCGCCACTTTCCGCATGGCGCGGCCAAGTTCAGAACGACAAAGGCTGGGCTACAGATCCCACTCGACCGGCTCGGCCGGGGCGTATCGGTACAGCTTGCCACCACGGATCGACTGCTTCAGGTGGTCGGCAAACTGTGGGTCGGCCACGCGGACAGCCTTCACCACCGCGTCCACGTTGCCCCGGACGGCCTTGCGGGCCGCTTCCGCCAGGTCGCCCATCTGACGGTCTCTTCCGCCCAGGCCGGTAGCCGCTTGGAGATGAGTCGCCAGGGTGTTAATATCCGTGTCCAGTTCGGCCACCAAGAGCGTGTTCCCGTCCCGCCCGGCCGCCTCCCGGTCCGCTCGCAGTTCGGCGTATTTCTCGCCGATGGACTGTCTGGCATTTGCGTCCAGGACCGGATGCCCGGCTGTCGGCAGCACCGTAGTGACCGACTGGCCGGTGTCGTCGGTCAGCTCAACCGCCGGCACCGACTTGCCCTGCTCTGCCATCAGCCGGCGGACCACACCGCCCGACTTGCGGTTGGTCAGAATCACCTTCGGCCCGCCGCGGAACCGGGCCTCCCACACCTCGCCGCGGCGGCGGAAGTAGTTCGGCGGCTCCTCCAGCGGGGTGTCTTCGGCCGGCGGGTCGCCCGGGTCCACCACTAGGCGAAGGACGCAGTGGGCCGGCAGTTCGCCGCGGCGTAGCGCCGCCGCGTGCCGGCCCGTCGCCCGGTCCAGCACCTGGCCGACCTCACGCCCGTGTCGCTGGTGTAGGTCGTAGACGCGGTGAGCAACCGACTCCGCGTCCTCTCCGCCGTGCCGCAGTGCCCGGGCCACCTGGCCGTACCGGGTCACGAACTCGGCCGGGGTCGTCCGCTCGAACCCGGCCGCCGCCTGGAAGTAGGAGGTGGCCAGGTGCCGCTCGTCCGCCCGCTCGCGGGGGCCGGTGAACAGTTCGACCTCGTACAGGCCGTCCGGCTCGTGGACCTCGCACCCGGCGGCCAGCACCGCCCGCCGCCGGTCGATGCACTGGGAACACCGGCCGCAGTGGGTCTGGACGGACGACTGGCCCCAGGTGTGGACGCAACTGACGCTCTGCCCGATCAGGTCGGCGCACCCGGCGTCGGCGACCAGCCGCACCACGTCCGTCTTGGTGTGCCAGCGGAACGGGTTGTCGATGCCCACCGGCCGGCCGCACACCAGCCCGAACAGCCGCTCGAACCCGGCCAGGACCTTCGGGTGGGTGGTGCGGGTGGCCCGCGCCCCGACCAACTGGCCCGACACCGGCAGGTTGAGGCTGATGACCCCGTTCTCGTAGAACCGGAACCGGGGCAGGTCGAGTTGGACGGCGAACACGGCCCCCAAGGCGGCGAACAGGAACGACCGCGCCCGCTGCTCGAACGCCCGTCCCAACCCCTCAGCTTTGTTGACCCAGACGGCGACGTGCTCGGGCCGCGCCGCGCCAGCCTTGTCCCCCAGCAGCTCCAGCAGCCGGTGGTGCCGGGGCGACCCTTTCGGCGACGACCGATGGTTGACCAGCAGCACCCGCCGGCGGTGGTTGACCGCTTCGTCCACCGCCCCGCCGAGGGAGTCCAGCCCGCCCGAGAACATCACCACCTCGTCCACCGCCCCGTGGAGCGGGGTCTGCCCGTCGAAGTCCAGGTACCGCCGCACCGTCGGCCGCTCGCCGATCAGCGGGACGAACGCGAAGTGGTACTCGTCGTCCGACAGGAACCCGAGGGTGACTTCCAACTCCGTGCGAAGCGCCGGACTGTTCCACAGGTCGGGCACCCGCACCGGCACGACGAAGTGGAGCCGCCGCCGCCAGCGGGCGCCCAGGTCGGTGTCGTCCGGCCGGCCCCGCGGCACCGCCTGGTCGGCGACGTAGACGTAGGCGGCCACGTCCAGCAGGTCGAGCAGCGGGTCCGGCACCTCCTTGACCAGCGGCCCGCGGATGTCCTCGATCCGCAGCCGTGCGTTTCCGAGCGGGCCGAACATGTCCAGCCGGACGCACCCGGCTTCGGGCAACGGGGGCGGGCCGTCGGCCCCGCCGCACAGGATGTTGCGGTCGGTGGGCATCAGTGGCTGCTCCGCAGGCGCAACTCGTCCAGCAGCTTGGTGGCGGCGTGGGCGGCGAACCGGCCGACCTCCTCCCGGCCGATCCGCCCGTCCGACTCGTAGTCGTGCTTCACCGACCACTCGCCGGCGAACCGCTCGACGATGACCGCCGCCTCCCGGCAGTGGGTGTCGAGCTGGCGGCAGAACTCGCCGTGCTGCTTGACCGTCGGGAACCGCTGGCCGGCCCCGACCGTGTCGCACACCGTCCGGCTGATGAAGGTGTCGAGCGCCTTGGCCATCAGCCGGCTGAAGAACTCGTGGGCCAGCCGGCCGAACTGCTTGGCGGTGGCGTGCCGGGCGAACGCCTGCCGCACCTCCGCTGGGCTGGACCCGAACAGGTTGTCCAGGTGGTCGTGCATCACCGCGTTGAGGGTCTCGCACACCGCCGCCTGGGCGAGTTCCCCCAAGTCCGAGCGGCACCGCCCGGCGGCCCGGGCGTCGATGGCGTCCGACACGCCGCCGACAATATCAAACAGGCCGGGGTCGCCACCGACCTCGACCCCGCAGCGGTTGAGGGCGGTGGCGAAGTCGTCCGCCCGCGCCGCCCACGGCAGCCGCACCAGCAGCCAAACCGCCTCGACCACGTCCGGGTCGTCGGCCGCCGCCCGCAGCGACCGGCCAGCCGCCTCGACGGTGGCGCCGGCCACCTGGGCGGCCCCGGCGTCGTTCCGCATCAGCCTGACCACCTGCACCCACTTCCGGGTGCGGGGCAAGTTTCCGCCGAATCGCTTGTGGCCCATGCCGCGGCCCCCGGCCGTCGCCCGTGACGACCCAGGGACAGAATAGCCCGAGAAATGGTCAGTTGTCCACCATTGACAGGAAATGTCGCCGGACGACTCGAACGGACAGGAGGCCCGCCAGACCGCCACGAGGGGCTTGTCGCCCCGGGTACGATCCGAGCGGGGCACCCGCGAAGCGCGTAGTACACCGGCGAGTGGCGACAATCATGGGCTGGGTGACGACGCCGGGCGGCCGCCGCTACCTGTACCGCAGCGTCCGCCGGGGCGGGCGGGTGGTGCGGGAGTACCTCGGCCGGGACGACGACTTCGGCCGGCTGATGGCGGCCGAGTGGCACCTCAAGAAGCTGGACGCGGCCCTGGCCCGGCTCGACGCCGACGCCGCCCGCGACGCGGCATGGCAGCGGATGGCCGAGCTGGAGCGGCTGGCGGGCGACGACACCCTCGCCGCCGTCGGCCACGGGCTGATGGTCGGGCTGGGCTATCACCGGCACCGCCGGGGGGAGTGGCGGATGCGACACAGACGGAACGCTCTTAACGGGCAGATCGACGCACTGGTCGAGGCGGCCCGCAAGCCCCGGCCGCTGATCGACTACCAGGCCCCGTCGGACGACGCCGAGGCGGTGGCCGTGTTCGCCGCCGCCCGGGCCGGGGACGCGGACGCCGTGGCCAGGCTGCCGGCCCTGATCCGGGACCGCAGGTGGGTGGAGTGGGTCGGCGACCTGGGGCGGCAGGCGTCGCACCAGCTCGTCTGGCGGGTGGCCAAGACCGACCCCGTGCTGAAGGCCGGCCTCCAGGCCAAGCTGGCCGACCTGTGGGCGGAATTGGCCGGCGCGAGTCCGACGGTGCTGGAGACGCTGCTGGTGCGGCGGGTGCTGAACGGCTGGCTGCTCACCCACGCCGTCGAGATCGAGCTGGCCGTGGCCGCCGACCCGAAGCTCCAGGACCGGCTGGACCGGCTGCTGGCCCGGTCCCAGCGGCGGATGACCCAGGCCGTCGGCGAGCTGGCCCGGGTGCGGCGGCTGCAAGCCCCGGCCGTGCTGGCCCGGTTGCAACCCGCCCTGGCCGGCTGACGTGCGGGACGGCGGCACCCCCCGTCCTGGGGGATTCGGGGGAGGGTTTTTGTCCTCGGCGGGGCTCGCCCGGTTCGGCTGCCGGCTGGCGGCCCGACGGCCAATCCCTGCCGCGACCGGATCGTGTAGGTTCTTCACACCCGCCGGTAGCGTCGGGTCGCCTGGGGAACGGTCGGGCGGTGGACAGAGTTAGTTCCGTCTTGGGCGGTTGGGCGGTTGGGAGTGGTGCATCACCCGCAGGTGTTGCACCACTCTGCGGAGGGCGACCGCGTGGGATGGGAGGTGAGGAAGGGCCGGCGATACTACTACGAGGCCGAGCGGGTGAACGGCCGGGTGGTCAAAAAGTACACCGGCGCCGGCCCGCTGCCCGACGCAGTTGCCCAACTGAACGCCCTCGATGCCGACAAGCGGAAGTGGGCCAGGATCGACCGCGACCTGGCCGCCGCCCGCCGGTCCTGGGTGTCGACGGTGGCCAGGGCGACCGCCACGGCCGACGCGGTGCTGGGCGTGTGGATGCCGGCGGCCAGGTTCCACCGCCTCAACCGCGGGGCGCGGCGGCGGAAACGGGGGTTCATCATGGGCGGGGAGATGGTGACGCTGGCCGGGCGGCGGCCGCTCGTCACCTGGGACACGACGACACTGTGGGCACGGAACGGCGACATCCCGGCCGTGCTGGTGCCGAAGGAGGCAAGCCGAAGCCGGCGGCGGTGGCGGCGTACCTGGCCGGCCACCCGGCGGCGGTGGCCCTGTACGGCGACCTGTCCCGGCGGGTGGCCCGGCTGGCCGACGCCAGCGGCGGGCAGAACTTCTTGGCGTCGGCCGCCGTCAAGGCGCAGGAGGCGGGCCTGTGGCTGGCGCTGGCCGGGGTCTACCCGACCCCGGTCGCGCTGCTGCTGGCCGAGCGGGCGATGGTGTGCTGGGCGGCCTGCCACCAGTACGAGCTGCTGTACTATTCGTCACTCGATAAGTCCCGGTCCGACACGGGCCACGAGTTCCACGAACGACGCATCTGGCCGCCCACTGCCGGCTGCTAGCCAGCCTCAAGACCCTTGCGGCCGTCCGCCGGCTTAGGCTGCCCGGCCTGCTGGCGTCGTGCAGGTGGTGGGCGGACAGGATGGCAGCCCCACTCGGAAGGCCGCGGCCGTGCCGACAGGAGCGTAGGCCGGTACAATCCCCCTTCCGTCCGTCGGGAGCCGAACACCGCCGCCCGTCGGTCGGCCGCGTACCCCCGGGACGCTCCCAATTGAGGCGCCGCGTGCTGCCCCTTAGTGACATCAAGCCAGGCCAATTAGTGGTCGGCCTACACCCTTCGGCCGTAGCGACCGTGGCCGCCGTCAGCGCCTTCTCGCCCACGTCCGTCAAAGTCATCTACGAACTCCCCGATGGGAGCGTGACGAGTCGGCTGCTCGGCCCGGCCGACGAGCCGACCCTCCGGCTGGCCGTCGCCGAGCGGCCGTGGGCGTTCGACGGCGACGGGGCCGCGTTCAAGCTGTGCTGCGAGGCCAAGCGGATGGACCTGGCCTTCCTGTTCGACCCCATGATGGCCGTCCACACCTCGGCCGTCGAGCCGCTGCCGCACCAGATAACCGCCGTGTACGAGGCCATGCTGCCCCGCCAGCCGCTGCGGTACGTCCTGGCCGACGACCCGGGGGCCGGCAAGACGGTGATGGCCGGGCTGTACCTCCGCGAGCTGCTCCTGCGGGCCGACGCCCGGCGGGTGCTGGTGGTCGCCCCGGGCGGCCTGGTCGAGCAGTGGAAGGAGGAGCTGGCCACCAAGTTCGGCCTCGACTTCCCCGTCTACTCGCCGGCCCTCGACCAGTCGGCCGTCGGCGAGGACGCTTTTGCCGCCCACCCACAGCTCATTGTCCGGCTGGACCAGCTCGCCCGCAACGACGACCTCCGCGACCGCGCCTGCCGATCCGGATGGGATTTGGTGGTGTTCGACGAGGCCCACAAGCTGGCCGCCCACCACGGCCCCGGCGGGGTGAAGAAGACGCATCGGTTCGAGGCCGCCGAGGCCCTCGGCCGGCACACCCGCCACCTGCTGCTCATGACCGCCACCCCGCACAACGGCAAGGAGGAGGACTTCCAACTGTTCCTGTCCCTGCTCGACGGCGACCGCTTCTACGGCAAGTTCCGGGACAAGGCCAAGCCGACCGACGCGACGGACTTGATGCGGCGGATGGTGAAGGAGCAGCTCGTCCGGTTCGACGGCACCCCGCTGTTCCCGGAGCGGCGGGCGTACACCGTCAACTACACCCTGTCCCCGGCCGAGCGGGGGCTGTACGAGGCCGTCACCCGGTACGTCCAGACCGAGATGGGCAAGGCCGACGCGGTCGGCGGCGCCCGCAAGGGGTCGGTCGGGTTCGCCCTCACGGCCCTGCAGCGCCGGCTGGCGTCCAGCCCGGCCGCCATCCACCAGTCCATCCGTCGCCGTAAGGAGCGCCTCGCCGCCCGGCTCAACGATCTGCGGCTGGGCCGCACCCCCGACGACCCGACTGGCAGCCCGCCGGACGATGACGACGACTTGGCCGGGGGGGAGCAGGAGGAGCTGGAAGAGACCCTCATCGAGCGGGCCACGGCCGCCCGCACTGAGGCCGAACTGGCCGCCGAAATCCTGCTGCTCGCAGATTTGGAGCGGCAGGCCCAGGCGGTGGTAGCGTCCGGCCTGGACCGCAAGTGGGACGAGCTGTCCAAGCTGGTCCAGCACGACCCGCGGATGGTTGCCCCCGGCGGCGGCCGGCGGAAACTCATCATCTTCACCGAGCACCGCGACACCCTCGCCTACCTGGCCGACCGGATCGCCGGCGTGATCGGCTCGGCGGCGGCCGTCCGCACCATCCACGGCGGCACCCCCCGGGACGCCCGCCGGCTGGCCCAGGAGGAGTTCCGCCAGCAGGCCGACGTGCTGGTGCTGGTCGCCACCGACGCGGCAGGCGAGGGGGTGAACCTCCAGTGCGCCCACCTCATGGTCAACTACGACTTGCCCTGGAACCCGAACCGCCTGGAACAGCGGTTCGGCCGCATCCACCGCATCAACCAGTCGCAAGCTTGCCACCTGTGGAATCTGGTGGCCAAGGAGACCCGCGAGGGGGCCGTTTACCACCGGCTGCTGCAAAAGCTGCAGGTCGAGTCCGCCGCCCTCAACGGCCGGGTGTTCGATGTCCTCGGCGAGGTGTTCGAGGAGCGGAGCCTGAAAGACCTGCTGCTGGAGGCCATCAAGTTTAACGGCCAGCCGGAGCGGCAGCAGTTCCTGCTCACCAAGATGGACGCCGCCCTGGACGACGGCCACCTGAAGGCCCTGCTCGACCGCCACGCCCTGGCCGCGGAGGCCCTCACCCCGGACCGGCTGTTCCAGGTGAAGGACGACATGGACCGGGCCGAGGCCCGCCGCCTCCAGCCGCACTACGTCCGGGCCTTCTTCGAGACCGCCTTCGAGGCCGTCGGCGGCGTCCTCCACCCGCGATCCCAGGGCCGGGCCGAGATCACGCATGTGCCGGCCGCCGTCCGCGAGCGGAGCCGCTGGCTGGTCGGCCGCAACCCCCGGCACCGCCAGCCGGTGGTGAGCAAGTACAGCCGGGTGTGCTTCAGCAAGGAGGAGGCCGTCCGCCCGGGGCCGGAGCAGGCGGAACTGTTGCACCCCGGTCACCCGCTGGTGATGACCGTCACCGACATGACCCTGGACCGGCACGCCGACCTGCTCCGCCGCGGGGCTACCCTCATCGACCCGGCCGACCCGGCCGCCGACCCGTGGGTGCTGGCCCTGCTGCTGCACGAGATCAAGGACGGGGCCGGCCAGTCGCTCTCCCGCCGGCTGCAGTTCGTCCGCCTGCACCCGGACGACGCCACCACCTTCGCCGGGTACGCCCCGCACCTCGACCTCCTGCCGATGCCGGCGGCCGACCTGCCGCTCCTCGCCGACGCCCTGGCCGCCCCCTGGCTGGCCGCCGGGCTGGAGGGCCGGGCCGTCGCCTGGGCGGCCGCCGAGCTGGCCCCGGACCACTTCCGCGAGGTGAGCGACCGCCGCACCGCCCACATCGACAAGACCCACGCCGAGGTCCACCGCCGGCTCACCCAGGAGATCGACTTCCAGAGCAACCGCTACATCCGCCTGTCCGACGACCTGCGGGCTGGCAAAGACGTGCGGCTGAACCTGGACCAGGCCAGGAAGTCCGTCGAAGACCTGCAAGCCCGGCTGACCGCCCGCAAGGCCGAGCTGCTCGCCCAGCGGCACGTCGAGAGCGGCCCCCCGGTGCTGCTCGGGGCGGCGCTGGTGGTGCCGGCCGGGCTGGTCGGCCTGCTCCGCGGCGACGGCCCGGCCTGGACGGCCGCCGACGTGGCCGCCCGACGGCGGGTCGAGCGGCTGGCCGTGGCGGCGGTGACCGCCGCCGAGCAGGCCCGCGGCTGCCACGTCACCGACGTGCAGGCGGCCAAGTGCGGCTGGGACCTCACCAGCCACCCGCCGGCCGTCAACGGCGTCCACCCGGAGGTGCGGCACATCGAGGTCAAGGGCCGCGCCGCCGGCGCCACCACCACCACCGTCACCGCCAACGAAATCCTGTACGCCTACAACCAGGGAGACAAGTTTTTGCTCGCGCTGGTGTTCGTCAACCCGGACGATACCACCGACGGGCCGCACTACGTCCGCCGGCCGTTCGACCGCGAACCCGGCCCCGGCGAGGTGTCGGTCAACTACTCCGTCCCGCACCTGCTGGCCCGGGCCACCCCGCAATGACACACCCCGTCCGCGCCCCCCGCAAGCTGATCGAGGTGGCCTTGCCGCTGGACGCCATCAACGTGGCGGCGGCCCGGGAGAAATCCATCCGCCACGGCCACCCGTCCACCCTGCACCTGTGGTGGGCGCGGCGACCGCTGGCGGCGGCCCGGGCCGTCCTGTTCGGCCAACTGGTGAACGACCCGGCGGCGGTGTGGGAACTCACGCACCCCGGGGAGGAGCCGACCCGCCAGCAGAAGGGCGGCTGGGCCAACGCCCGCCGCCACCTGTTCGCCCTCATCACCGACCTGGTGCAGTGGGAGAACACCACCAACGAGACGGTGCTCGGCAAGGCCCGGGAGGCCATCCGCCAGAGCTGGCGGGAGACGTGCGAGCTGAACCGCGACCACCCGGACGCCGCCACCCTGTTCGACCCGGACCGGCTGCCAGGGCTGCACGACCCGTTCGCCGGCGGCGGCACCATCCCCCTCGAAGCCCAGCGGCTCGGACTGGAGGCCCACGCCAGCGACCTGAACCCGGTGGCGGTGCTCATCAACAAGGCGATGATCGAAATCCCGCCGAAGTTCGCCGGGCAGGCCCCCGTCGGGCCGCGGCCGGCGACGCAGCGGGGCAGCGACACGATGCAGGACTGGCCGGGGGCGAGCGGGCTGGCCGAAGACGTGCGGCGGTACGGGGCGTGGATGCGGGACGAGGCCCACAAGCGGATCGGCCACCTGTACCCGCCGGTGGCCGTGACCGAGGCGATGGCCGCGGGGCGGCCGGACCTGCGGCCGTATGTGGGGGAGAAGCTGACCGTCATCGCCTGGCTGTGGGCGCGGACGGTGGCCAGCCCGAACCCGGCCTTCCGGGGCGTGGCGGTGCCGCTGGCCAGCACCTTCATCCTGAGCAGCAAGGCCGGCAAGGAGGCGTGGGTGCAGCCGGTGGTCGCGGGCGGCGGCTACCGCTTCGAGGTGCGGACCGGCACCCCACCGCCGGAGGTGAAGAAGGGGACGACGGCAACCGGTCGGTTCAGTGGTTTTCGCTGCCTAATGTCGGAGGCGCCGATCAGCTACGCCTTCGCGCGGGAGGAGGCCAAAGCAGGGCGGATGGGGCAGAAGTTAATGGCGATTGTGACCGAGGGTACACGGGGCAGGGTATATCTCACACCTACGCCTGAGATGGAGGCAATTGCCGAATCGGCTGAACCGGCATGGAAGCCTGACACGCCGCTGCCGGAGAAAGCCCTCAGCTTCCGCGTGCAGGAGTATGGGATGCGGCGGTGGTGTGATCTGTTCACCCCGCGTCAGCTAGTGGCGCTGACAACATTCAGCGACTTGGTGGGCGAGACTAGAGCGAGAGTGCGGGCGGACGCCATCGCCGCCGGCCGGCCGGACGACGGCCCTGGCCTCGATGCTGGCGGCACCGGGGCCACCGCCTACGCCGAGGCGGTGAGTGTGTACCTGTCGTTCTGTGTGGACAAAGGAACGCTAACCAACACGACGCAGGCGACTTGGCAGCGCGACCCGGATCGACTCACCCAGGCATTTAGTCGGCAAGCACTCCCTATGACTTGGGACTTCGCGGAAGCGAACCCGCTTTCGGAGGCCGGGGGCGGAATCGGCATCACCCCACATGCCATCGGCAAAGTGCTTGAGCGACTCCCATCCGGGATGGCCATGGGTGCTGCTAATCAATGCGACGCGGTCGAGTACTTAAGTGGTATAAACCGCATCATCTCAACCGACCCGCCTTACTACGACAATATCGGCTATGCAGACCTCTCGGACTACTTTTACGCCTGGCTCCGAAGGCCCTCTCAGGCCATCTACCCCTCGATTTTTGGCACCATCACAGTGCCAAAGAAAGCCGAGTTGATCGCCAGCCCTCATCGGCACGGGGGGAGGGTCCAAGCGGAAGCCTTCTTTCTCGACGGTATGACAAAGGTCATTCGCCGCCTAGCGGTGGAGGCCCATCCCGCCTACCCGACGACAATCTTCTACGCCTTCAAGCAATCAGAAACCTCCCTGGACGACATCACGTCGAGTACAGGGTGGGAAACCTTTCTCGATGCTGTGGTGCGGTCTGGGCTGGCGATCGTCGGTACCTGGCCGATGCGAACCGAGCTTATTACGAGTCTGAAAAAGTCCGTCGGTGCCCTGGCCAGCAGCATCATCCTGGTGTGCCGGCGGCGGGCGGCCGACGCCCCGGTGGCCAGCCGCCGGCAGTTCCAGCAGGAGCTCAACCGCGTCTTGCCGGCGGCCCTGGCGGCCATGACCGGCAAGGACCAGTCGGACCACTCGCCGGTCGCCCCGGTGGACCTGTCGCAGGCCATCATCGGCCCCGGCATGGCCGTGTTCAGCCGGTACGCCCAAGTGCTGGAGGCCAACGGTGAGCCGATGACCGTCCGCACTGCCCTGCGGCTCATCAACCGCTTCCTGGCCGGCGACGACTTCGACGCCGACACCGGCTTCTGCCTGGACTGGTTCGACCAGCACGGCTGGGAGGCCGGCCCGTTCGGCTCGGCCGACGTGCTGGCCCGGGCCAAGGGCACCAGCGTGGCCGGGGTGCAGGCGGCCGGGGTGGTGGCGGCCGGCGGCGGGACGGTGCGGCTGCTCAAGTGGGCCGACTACCCGGCCGACTGGAACCCGGCCGCCGACGACCGGCTGCCGGTGTGGGAGGTGCTGCACCAGCTCATCCGGCTGGCCCGGACCGTGGACGAGCGGGCCGCCGGCCGGGTGCTGGCGGCCGTGCCGGACAAGATCGGCCCGGCCCGGCAGTTGGCGTTCCGGCTGTACACGCTGTGCGAGCGGCGGAAGTGGCCGGAGGACGCCCGGGCGTACAACGAGCTGATGACCAGTTGGGCCGAGATCGAGGCGAAGGCGGCCGAGGTGCCGGCCGGCCGGCAACTGACCATCGACGACGCGGGGGCGTGATGCTCAAGAAGCTGAGCGTTCGCAACTTCACCGTGTTCGCCGCCGCCGACCTGGAGTGCGCGGCCGGTCTGAACGTCATCGTCGGCGGCAACGGCACCGGCAAGAGCCACCTGCTCAAGCTGGCGTACACCGTCCTGGCGACGCTGGCCGAAGGGGAGCGCGGCTCCGGGTCGGACGACCCGACCAAGGGGTATCTGGCGACCGCGCTGGCCCGCAAGCTGACCGGGGTGTTCCGGCCGGACCAGCTCGGCCGCTTGGCGAGTCGGCAGCAGGGCCGCAGCCGGTGCGAGGTGAAGGCGAGTTTCAAGGACCGCGGGCTAGACACCGGGTTCTCGTTCAACTCGTCCAGCAAAACCGAGGTGTCGGTTGACCGGGTGCCGGACAACTGGTCGGACAAGAAGCCGGTGTTCCTGCCGACGCGGGAACTGCTGACCATCGCCCCGGGGTTCGCGGCGTTGTACGCGAACTCCCAACTGAAGTTCGAGGAGACGTGGCGGGATACCTGCGAGCTACTGGAAGTCCCACTCGCCCGCGGGCCACGTCTGGAGACAATCAAGCCACTTCTTGAGCCGCTGGAGGAGCAACTCGGCGGCAAGGTGGTGGAAGGGACGAGCGGCGGGTTCTACCTGAAGACGGCGGACGGAACGCTGGAAGCCCACCTGTTGGCCGAGGGGGTGCGGAAGCTGGCCATGCTGGCCCGGCTCATCGCCTCCGGCTCGCTGACCGGCAAGGGGTGTCTGTTCTGGGACGAGCCGGAGGCCAACCTGAACCCGAAAGTGGTCAAGAAGGTGGCTGTTACCATCCTCCAGTTGTGCCAGGCCGGGGTGCAGGTGTTCGTCGCCACCCACAGCCTGTTCCTGATGCGGGAGCTGGACCTCCTGCTCAAACAGGAGGAGTTCAAAGGGGTGGCTGCCCGGTTCACCGGCCTGCACCCGGCCGACGACGGTGTGCGGGTGGACCAGGGGGCAACGGTGGACGAGATCGGCGAGATCGACGCGTTGCAGGAGGAGCTGAGCCAGTCCGACCGCTACCTGGCGGCGGAGGCCGACTAATGCCGGCGGTCACGGTCGATGGCCTGGTGTTCGACTTCCCCACCGGCTGGCGGGCGGCGAAGTACGACGACTGGACGTACTACCAGAAGCAGTTTCAGCAGGTGTGTGGCGGGGCGAAGGCCGTGGACTTGGCCGTCTTGGCCGCGAACAACTGCCTTTGGCTGGTCGAGGTGAAGGACTACCGCCGCAACCCGCGGACTAAGCCGAGCGCCTTGGCCGACGAGTTTGCCGAGAAGGTGCGGGACACGCTAGCCGGGCTGGCCGCCGGACGGGTGCGAGCGAGCGAAGCCGAACGGCAGTTCGCCCGGGACGCCCTCGCCGCGGCGGACGTGCGGCTGGTGCTGCACGTCGAGCAGCCGGCGGCTCACTCGAAGCTGTTCCCGCGGGCCATCGACACGGCCAAGGTGTTGCAACGTCTCAAACAGTTGGTGAAGGCCATCGACCCACGGGTCAAAGTGGCCGAGTGCAGGAACATGCTGAACCTGGTCTGGAACGTTTCCCCGGAGTGACTGCCGTGCTGAAGCCGTGGCGGGAGGTAATCGTCCCCCATGCGGACGTGCTCAAGGGGACGGCCGTGCAGGCCGACTTCGCCGCCGACATCTCATCGGTGCGGAGCGGGGTCGGCCCGGTCGAGTACCGGGAGGCCGGTCTGTTCTTCGCCCGCACCTTCATCACCGAAGGCATGGGCCAGTTGCTGGAGCAGGTGGCGCTGCGGCTGGCCGGCAAGGGCGGCGAGCCGGTCATCCAGTTGCAGACGGCGTTCGGCGGCGGCAAGACGCACACCCTGTTGGCCGTCTACCACCTGGCAACGCGGGACTGCCCGCTGAGCGAGCTGCCCGGGGTGTCGGCGGTGGTCGAGCGGGCCGGCCTGTTGGACGTGCCGCGGGCCAACGTGGCCGTGCTGGACGGGGTGCGACACTCGCCCGGCCAGCCGTGGAAGGCCGGCCGGCAGGTGGTGCGGACACTGTGGGGCGAGCTGGCCTACCAGCTCGGCAAGGCGGACGGGTACTCCCGGGTGAAGCTGGCCGACGAGACCGGCACGTCGCCCGGCAAGGAGGTACTCCGGGAACTGCTCGCCGCCGCCGCCCCGTGCGTGGTGCTGCTGGACGAGCTGGCCGTGTGGATGAAGAACTTCGAGCCGGGCAAGGATCAGTCGGGCGGCAGCTACGACAGCAACCTGGCGTTCGTGCAGGCGCTGACGGAGGCGGCCAAGCAGGTGCCGACGGCGGTGGTGCTGGCCAGCCTGCCGGACAGCGCCCAGGCGAGCAGCGGGGACCGCGGGGCGAAGGCCATCGCGGCGCTGGAACAGATCGTCGGGCGGGTGGAGGCGGTGTGGCGGCCGGTGGCCACCGAGGAGGCGTTCGAGATCGTCCGCCGGCGGCTGTTCGAGCCGGTCCACGACCCGGCAGCCCGGGACGCGGTCTGCCGGGCGTTCGCCGACTGCTACCGGGCCGAGGGCACCCGCCTGCCGGCCGAAACGCAAGAGGGGCGGTACGCCGACCGGCTGGCCCGGGCGTACCCCATCCACCCGGAGGTGTTCGACCGGCTGTACGGCGACTGGTCCACCCTGGACGGGTTCCAGCGGACCCGCGGCGTGCTCAAGCTGATGGCCACGGCCGTCCACCGGCTGTGGGCCGATGGCAACGCGGATGCGATGATCCTACCCGGCAGCCTGCCACTGGCCGACCGGCAGGTAATGGCGGAGATGACCAAGGTGCTGCCGGCCGGCTGGCCGCCGGTGATCGAGGGGGACATCGACGGGGACCGGGCGGAGACGACCGAGCTGGAAAAGAAAGAGTCGAAGTTCGGTCAGATCGGGGCGGCGCGGCGGGTGGCCCGGACGCTGTTCCTGGGCACCGCCCCCGGAAGCGCCGCCGTCAAACCGGGGGTGCGGGGGCTGGACCGCGGGCGGGTGCTGCTCGGGTGCCTCCAGCCGGGGCAGTCGGCCGGGGTGTACCTGGACGCCCTCGGCCGGCTGGCCGACCGCCTGCACTACCTGAACGCCAGCGGGGAGAAGTCGCAGGACGCCACCCGCTTCTGGTTCGACACGAAAGCGAACCTGCGGCGGGAGATGGAGGACCGCAAGCGGCGGTTCGACGACGCGGCCTTTATCCGGCCGGCGGTCGAGAGGGCGGTACGGAAGGAGTTCGACGGGCTGCGGCTGTTCGACGGGCTGCACGTCTTCACCCCCCACGCCGACGTGCCGGACGACGCCAACCTCCGGCTGGTGGTGCTGCCGCCGGAGGCGGCCTACGACCGGGAGCAGCCCCGGCTGGCGACGGCGGCGGTGGACGACTACCTGCGGCAGCACGGCAACCAGCCACGGCACCGGGCCAACCGGCTACTGTTCCTGGCGGCCGACGCTGGGTCGCTGCCGCGGCTGCGGGAGCTGGTGCGGGTGGCTCTGGCGTGGGCGTCCATCGTGGACGACGTGGACAAGGGGCAACTGAATATCGACCTGGGCCAGAGGCGTCAGGCCGAGAAGGAGCGGGACGCCGCCACGAAAGCCGTCCCCCGGGCCACCCGCGAGTGCTTCCGCTGGCTGCTGGCCCCGGCCCAGGAGTCGCCGACGGCCAAGGTGGCGGTCGAGGCCCACCCGCTGGAGACCGCCGCAGGGACGGTCGAGGCGGCCGTCGAGCGGGTGCGGGAAGACAACTCTCTGGTGCTGACCGAATGGTCGCCGATCCACCTGCGGACCGAGCTGGCCCAGGTATATTGGACGGCCGAAAGGCCGGCAGTGCTGGCGTTCACCTTCTGGGAAGATACGCAGAAGTACCCGTACCTGCCGCGGCTGCGGGACCGAGCGGTGCTGGACAAGGTGGTGCGGGCCGGGGCCGTCAGCCGGGACTTCTTCGGACTGGCCCACGGGCGGGACGGGGAGCGGTACGAGGGGTTCCGGTTCGGCGACGGCGAGGTGGGGTTGGACGACACATTGCTGCTGATCGAGCCGGCAGTCGCCCGGGACTACGTCGTGGTGGTGCCGGTCGCTCCGCCGGAGGCCCGCCCTGCCGAGCTGCCGACCGGCAGCGGCCGGCCCGGCGAATCGCCCCCGCCCCCGCCGAAAGGTGCTACCCGACCGAAAGCGTTCCACGGCACAGCAGACGTGCCGCAGTCTTCCGCCAAGCTGCGGATGGTGCAGTTGGCCGAGGAGGTGATCAACCTGCTGGGGACCGACAAAGACACGAAGGTGCGTGTGACGGTTGAAATCACCGCCGACTTCCCGGCCGGCGTCTCCGACACAGTCAAGCGGGCGGTGAGCGAGAACGTGGCCGCGCTCCATTTCCGGACCGCGGACTGGGAGTGACGGCCGGTTCACTGACCTCGGCCGTGGTGCTACGTCCAACCGGCGTTGCGGCTGTCGTCGAGGGGTCTGGGCATCCAACAGCTGATGCCATCACCGGAGACCCGAAGGTTCCGCCGAGACATTAGTCCGGTAGTCTTCTCAGTCGATTGTGCGTGGATGGTGCCCGCGGGTAGTGAAGGCGATGCCGAGCCAGACCTCCACCGTTCAACATGCGGCTACCGCGTGACAGTTACTCAACTCGCACAGCACCCAAATCTAGTCACAAACCTAGTCTACCGTGATGCCATTCGAGAGAGCCGCGCAACAAAAAACCCTTGCAACTTTAGCAGTTGCAAGGGTTTCGGTCGAGTGGAGATGGGGGGGATTGAACCCCCGACCTCCTGAATGCCATTCAGGCGCTCTCCCAGCTGAGCTACATCCCCTTCACTCTGCTCAACGCCTATGGGCGTCACTGCACTTTTATCTTACTCGGACCCCTGCGGGTGTCAACCCTTACCCGTCACCTCGGCCAGAGTCACCACCCGCCGACCGTCTACCGCCGCCCGCACCAACAGGCTTGCCGCCGCCGCGTCCCGGCCGTGCCGGACGGACGCCACCGGCGGCGTCCGGGTTCGCACGCTGCTCAGGAATGCGGCCAGGCTCTGCTGGGTCGATTCGTTGGACTCGAACCGCCCGGCCAGCTTGCGGTCCGGCTTGTTCAGTTCCTTGCGGTAGCTCAGGGTGCCGCTGTTAAAATCCAGCCCGGCCGAGGTGCCGACCAGTTGCGTGTACTCGAAGTTGAACGCGGGGTTGAACTTGCCCTGCTGACCGGGCACGGCCCACGAGTGTAAGATGTTCACAATCACCCCGCCCGGGTACTCCACCACCGCCGAGTAGTAGTCGGTCACGGTGCGGCCCGGCTGGAACTCCTGGAACAGCCCGGCGCGGCCCATGCCCATCGCCCGCACCGGGACCGACTTCAGCGCCCAGTTCAGCACGTCCCAGTTGTGACAGGCCTGTTCCAGCATCCAGTCGCCGCTACGTGCCTTCTGACCGAACCAGCCGCCCAGCGGCCCCCAAGCGTTCGACCAGGCGATGCGGCCTTCCACCAGTTCGCCCAGCTCGCCGGCGTGGACCGCCTTCATGCTCTCGACGAAGAACGGGCTGGCCCGCCGCTGGAACCCGACCTGCACGATGCGGTCACTCCGCCCGGCCGCCGCGGCGACGGCGTCGCACTCGGCGAGCGTCAGGGCCAGCGGCTTCTCGGCGTACAAGTCCTTGCCGGCGGCGATCGTGTCCAGGTAGTTGCGGGCGTGCCGGTCGATGGGCAGGGCGCTGACCACCGCGGCCACGTCCTTGCGGGCCAGCAACTCCTTCCAGTCGGGCGTCGTGACCGGCGTCGGCCGACCGGCGTCGGTGATCGTTGTCATCGCCCGCTCGACCATCTTCGGGTCGGTGTCGCAGACGGCTGCCACCGTCACCCCGGGCAGCTTCAGCGCGTTGGCGAGCAGCGACGACCCGCGGTTGCCGACGCCGACGAACCCGAGGCGGACCGGCTCATCGGCGGCGGCGGCCAGGGCCGGGGCGGCGGCCGACGCGGCCAGGAAGGTTCGGCGGTGCATGATGGCGGACTCCGGGGAAAGGTGGTACAGATGGTGCCACGTTGCCGAGTCGCCGTCAACCGTCCGGAGCCGAGTCGTGCGAGTCCCCGCCCGCCACTGGCAGACCGGCCAGCCGCTCACCCTGATGCTGGAGGAGGGGAGCGTTGCCGGGTTCGGGCCGGGCGCCGACCGGGACGGGTTGCCGTGGCTGGCCCCGACCCTGTGCGACCTCCAGGTGAACGGGGCGCTGGGCGTCGGCTTCAACGACCCCGGGCTGACCGCCGACGGCGTGCGGACCGTTGCCGACGCTTGCCGGGCGGGTGGCGTCGGGCTGTTCCTGCCGACCGTCATCACGGACGCGGCAGAAGCCATTGAGCGGGCGTTCCGCACACTAGCGCGGGTGATTGACGCCGACCCAGGACTGGCGGCGATGGTGCCCGGGTTCCATCTCGAAGGGCCGTTCCTCAGCCCGCTCGACGGCTACCGCGGGGCACACCCGGCGGCCCACGTCCGCGACCCGGACGCCGACCTGTTCGCCCGCTGGCAGGACGCCGCCGGCGGCCGCATCCGGCTGGTGACGCTGGCCCCGGAGCGGCCGGGGGCGCTCGCCCTCATCGAGAAGTTGACGGCCGCCGGGGTGGTGGTGGCTCTCGGCCACACGACCGCCGACGCGGACACGGTGACGGCCGCCGCGGACGCCGGGGCCAGGTTGGTGACCCATCTCGGCAACGGCCTGCCGGCGCTGCTGCCGCGGCACGCCAACCCGCTGTGGGCCGAACTCGCCGACGACCGGCTATGGGCCAGCGTCATCGCCGACGGCCACCACCTGCCGGCGGGCGTACTGCGGGCCGTGTGCAAGCTGAAGGCGGCCGGGCTGGTCCTGGTGAGCGACGCCAGCCCGCTGGCCGGGCTGCCGCCGGGCCGCTACCCGCTGTGGGGGGCCGACTGCGAGGTGTCGGCCGACGGCCGGGTGGGGCTGGCCGGCACGCCGTACCTGGCCGGCAGCGGTGCATTCCTCGGCGGCTGTGTGGCGACGGCGGTTCGGCTCGGCGGGCTGTCGGTGACGGCGGCGATCACGGCGGCGGCCGTCCGTCCGCGGGAACTGCTGGGCCTGCCGGTGCCCGAGGTGACGCTCGGCGAGCCGGCCGGGCTGATGCTGTTCGACCTGACGGCCGTCGGGCTGCGCGTGCGGGGGGTGGCGGGTTAACTCGGGTCCAACCCCGGCAGGTCGTCCAGGCTGCGGGCGTTCTTCTCTCGCCGGTACACGGCCACGCCGGCCGGCCCCTTCTTCTCGCACCACTTGGTGAGCGTGTCCCGCTCGCCGACGTACTCGAACCGCGGTACCGCGTACCCGCACGAGTCGCTCACCCGGGTCAGCCGCACCCGCACCACCGCCCGCGCCCCCGACAGGTGCGGGAAGTGCGACCGCAACTCCGCGAACCCCGGGGCATCGGCCGGCACGGCCTCGCCGACCCCGTGCAGCCGGACGATCCGCGGCGGCCCATCGAAGGCGCAGAACATGACCACGACCCGGCCGTTCTCCCGCAGGTGGGCGACCGTCTCGATTCCGCTGCCGGTCAGGTCGAGGTAGGCCACCTCGTGCGGCCCCAGCACGCGGAAGGTGTCGGCCCCCTTGGGCGAGCAGTTGATGAGGCCGTCGGCCGCCAGTGGGGCGGTGGCCACGAAGAACAACCGCTGCGTCCCGAGCCACCCGGCCAGCTCCGGCGTCACCCCGTCGAACCGCTTGCTCATAACCCGCGCCCCCTACCGTTTCTTCCGCTTCTTGTCGGCCCGCGCCTCGGCCTGCACCATCCGCTTCAGCGCCGGCACGTCAGTGGTAGACTGGTGCATCTCCCGTAGCTTGGCCCGCGCCCGGCTGAGCTTGGCCCCGACGGTGTTCACTGGCACCGCCAGCTCGGTGCTGATCTCCTCGTAAGTGCGGCCCTCGAAGTAGAACATCCGTACCATTTCCCGGTCTGCCCCGTGCAGTTTCCGCAGCAGGTGCTCCACCTCGTCCAGCGACTCCAGGCTCTTCTGGAAGGCCGGCGACTCGTCGGTGCCGTCCTCGCTGGTGGCCTTCACCTCGCCCCGACGGATGTCCTCGCGAACCGACTGCCGGCGAGTCAGCTCGTGGACACAGGTGCGGCGGGCGATCACGGTGAGGTAGCTGGACAGGCTGGCCCGCCGCTGGAACTGCCGCAGCACCTTGTAATCGTCGGCCACCACTTGCAGGAGGATTTCCTGGACGATGTCTTCCACGTCCTCCGGCGCCAGCCGGGCGCTCCGCAGGTGGGCGGTGCTATGGACGACATGGTAGACGAGGCCGAGGTAGCGGTCGACGAAGTCGTTCCACGAGGCCGGCTGTTTAGCCATCAGGCGGGTGAGCAGGTCGCGGTCGAGCGGGGTGAAGGCCACGGCGAGACCCCGGCGGGGTGGTCCGGAACCGCCTTTTGGGCGCCGGCGAGTCATCTATCATAGTACCCGCCGGCGGCCGGCCGGGGTAGCGGCTGGGGACAGTGCTAGCCGGCGGCTCGCAACTCGGCGGCGGTACAGACGGCTGTACCGGCTTTGCCGACCACCACCGCCGCCGCCTGGCTGGCCAGGTGGCAGGCGGCTTCCAGCGACGCCCCGGCGGCCAGGGCCAGGGTGAGGGTGGCGGCCACGGTGTCCCCGGCCCCGGTCACGTCGTACACTTCCCGCGCCCGGGCCGGCACATGGACTGGCGGCCGGCCCGGCTCGAACGCCGTCATGCCGTGCGGCCCGCGGGTGATGAGGACGCCCGTCCACCCGCCGAGCAACTGCACCAAGTCGGCCCCGGCCCGGTCCACGTCGGCGTCGGTGCGGAGCGAACGGTTCAGCACCTGCCCGGCTTCGAGCTGGTTGGGTTTGACCAGCGTCGCCCCGCGGTACTTGGTGTAGTTCGTGCCCTTCGGGTCCACCACCACCGGCACCCCGGCGGCAACTGCGGCTTGAATCACCCGAGCCGCCACCTCGGGCGTCACCACCCCTTTGCCGTAGTCGGAGACGACCACCCCTCGCACCGTCGGCAGTACCCGCCCGACGGCGGTCAGCAGCGCATCGGCGACGGCATCGGTGAGCGGCCCGGGCAACTCGTGGTCGATGCGGACCACCTGCTGCGTCCCGGCGACGACCCGCGTCTTCGTCGTCGTCGGCCGGGCGGGGTCGGCGACCACCGGCCCGACGCCCACGCCCTGAGCGGTCAGCAGTTCCCGCATCCGCTCTCCGGCTGAATCCGCCCCGACGACGCCGGCCAGCACGGCCGCCCCGCCGAGGGCCACCACGTTGGCCGCCGTGTTGGCCGCCCCGCCGACAGCGACCGTCCGTCGCTGCACCTCCAGCACCGGCACCGGGGCCTCGGGCGAGATGCGGCTGACGCTCCCCCAAATGAACTCGTCCAGCATGAGGTCGCCGACCAGCAGCACCGGCAGGCCGACGAACCGGGCGATCAGGTCGTGTGCTGACTCAGCCAACGCATCAGCTCCGCGGCGGTCGCCGGCCAGTCGCCGGCAAACAGGAAGCCGTCATACCCGGCCGCCCGGCCGGCGTCCACGTCGCTCGGCTTGTCCCCGACCATCACGCCGGGCCGGCCGGTCAGACCCAGGGACGCGGCGGCCTGGTGCAACAGCCCGGGCAGCGGCTTGCGGCAGTCGCACCCGTCGGCCGGGCCGTGCGGGCAGTACCAGCAGGGCAGGGTGACGCCGGACGCGGCGGCGAAGTCGGCGGCGAACCGCTCGTGGACCGCCGCCGCCTGGGCCGGGGTGATGAGGCCGCGTGCTAACCCCGACTGGTTGCTCACCACCGCCGGCACGAACCCGGCCGCGGACAGCGACCGCACGGCGTCCGCCGCTCTGGCCAGCAGCCGCACCCGGTCCGGGTTGTTCGGGTAGCCGACATCCGCCATCAGCGTGCCGTCACGGTCGAGCAGTAGGAGTGCCGTCATGACCCGGCTGCCTTCACCCGGGCGATCACGTCGGTGGACGACACCCCCGGCATCAGCGGCAGGTATACCACCCGCCCGCCGTAGGCCTCGACCGTCGCCCGCTCGGGCACCGGCCGGCCGTGCGGCGGGGCGTACTCGGCCCCCTTGCAGTGGATGTCGGGTTGGAGTGCCGCCAGCACCGCCTCCGGAGTCGGCTCGTCGAACACGGTGACGAAGTCCACGCACTCCAGGGCCGCAAGTAGAGTCGCCCGCTCGTGCTGGGTCAGGATCGGGCGGGTCGGCCCCTTGTACGCCTTCACCGAGGCGTCCGAGTTGACGCCGACCACCAGCACGTCGCCGAGGCCGCGGGCGGCTTGCAGGCCACTGACGTGGCCGGGGTGGAGCAGGTCGAAGGTGCCGTTGGTCCACACCACCACCCGGCCGGCGGCCCGCAGCCGTGCCCGCTCGGCGAGCAGGGCGGGGAAGGGCAGCCACTTGTTCCGAGGAGTCCAGGGCACAGAGGGATTGTAGTTTTGGATCGTAGCCCGACGCGCGAGCGAGGACGTTCTCCCTGGCTCGCGCGTCGGGCTACGAACCGAGACACGCCGTCACCGCCCGGCAGCCGAACACGTGCGGGCCGGGGCTGCGGGCGTGCGATAACAGCTCGGCGGCGTCGCAGCCGGCGTCCTCCAGGGCGTCGGCCAGCACCGGCAGGTGGGAGTGGTCGCGGTCGGCCAGCGCGGCCGCCGCTAGCGCGGTGACGGTTGGCGTCCGCCAGCCCGGGTCGAACGCCGGGGCCGGGCGGAACGGGTTGGCCAGCAGGCAGCGGAGCCGGCCGCACAGCAGCTCGCCGGCCCCGTCCAGCGGGCGGAGGTAGCGACACGCCACGGGCACCTGCGGCGAGCGGCGGATCGCCTCGGCGGCCGTGTCCAGCGCGACCACCGGGAGCCGGGAAAACCAGGGCGCGTCCGGCGCCCCCGGCAAGCGCGCGACACCGGCGGCGTAGTGGCCCGGCAGGACCGGGTCGCCGACGCCGGCGACCGCGTCGGCCGCGCGAACCACCCGCGCCCAGGTTGAATGGTCCAACCGTCCCGTCAGGTGTTGCTCGGTGGCTTCCACCGCCCGGCGGCTGCGGTCGTCCACGAGTAGCGGCCACAGGTCGCGGCCCATCGCGGCGAGGAACAGCCGGACGGCCGGGTGGGTGTGTCGGCCGTCGCCGAACGCCAGCAGCTCGCACAGCCGTGAGAGGTCGGTCCCCACGTCCCACTCGTCGGCCGGGGTCATGGCGTCAGGATACCGGCTGGCCGGCCAGCGCCTGCCGGACGGCCGCGATCAGCTCGGCCGGGCGGTACGGCTTGGCCAACAGCCCGACCGCCCCGGTCACGTCCGACAGGTCGTCGGCCGAGTACCCGCTGCTGAGCAGCACCCGGGCGGCCGGCGCGATCTCGGCCATCCGCTGGTACGCCTCCCGGCCGCTCATTCGCGGCATGGTCAGGTCGAGCACCACCAGGTCGATGTCGGCGTGGCGGGCGGCGAACAGGTCCAGGGCGTCGGCCCCGTCCTCGGCCTCCAGCACCGTGTACCCGGCGGCCTCCAGCACGCTCCGGCCGAGCAGCCGGATCATCTCCTCGTCGTCCACCAGTAGCACCGTGTTGCCCCGGGCCGGCGGCGGCGGGGTGGCCGTCAGGTCCGGGGCCGGCCGCTCGACCGCCGACCGCTTGATCACCGCCGACCGGGTGACCGACGACTCGGCCGGCTTCAGGTACAGGTCGAACCGGGTGCCCACCCCGACCTCGCTCCGCACCGCCACCCAGCCGTCGTGCTGGCGGATGATGCCGTCCACCATCGCCAGCCCCAGGCCGGTCCCCTTGCCCACCTCTTTGGTGGTGAAGAACGGCTCGAACACCCGGGCCAGCACCGCCGGGGCCATGCCGGTGCCGGTGTCGGCCACCCGGATGCGGACGTGCGGGCCGGGCCGGCCGTGCGGGCTGGTGGCGGCCTCGGCGGGTGTCACGTCCACCGCCGCCGTGCCGACGCTCAGGGTGCCGCCGCCGGGCATGGCGTCGCGGGCGTTCAGGCACAGGTTGAGCACCACCTGGCCGAGCAGCGCCGGGTCGGCCAGCACCAGGTCGTCGGCGGCGAGGTCGGCGGCCAGGGCGACGTCCCTGCCCAGGTTCGGCCGCACCAGGTCGAGCACCTCGGCCACGCACCCGGCCGCCGAGGTGGGCATGAGCAGCAGTTGGCTCTTGCGGGCGAACCCGAGCAGCTTCTGGGTCAGGTCGGCGGCCCGCTGGGCGGCCTTCTCGGCCAGGGCCAGGTGCTCCCGGGCGGGGCCGCCGGCCGGCACGGCCACCAGCCCCAGGTGGCCCAGGACGGCCGTCAGCAAGTTGTTGAAATCGTGGGCGATGCCGCCGGCCAGTTGGCCGACCGCCTCCATCTTCTGGGCCTGGAGCAACTGCTCCTCCAGCCGCCGCCGCTCGGTCACGTCCACCGACACGCCGAGGACGGACCGCGGCCGGCCGGCGGCGTCCCGCAGCACGGCCGCCGACAGCTCGGTCCACACCACCGTGCCGTCCGGCCGCAGGTACCGCTTGGCGTGCCGGTACTCGTCGCGGCCGCCGCCCCACACCCCGGCCAGGAGGGGCTGTTGGGCGGTCCAGTCGTCCGGGTGGGTGAACGCGGTCGGGGTGCGGCCGACGATGTCACTGGTGGCGCGGCCGAGCAGGGCGGCGAAGGCCGGGTTGACGGCCGTGAACGTGCCGTCCGGCGCCGTCTCGGACACCCCGGCGGCGGCGTTCTCGAACATCGACCGGAACCGCTCCTCGCTCTGCCGCAGGGCCTCCTCGGCCCGCTTGCGGTCGGTCACGTCTCGCTGGATCATGACGAAGTGGCTGACCGCCCCGCCCGGGCCGGGCACCGGCACCAGGCTCAGCTCCACCCACACCGGGGTGCCGTCGCGGTGGTAGTTGAGCAGCTCGGTCAGCAGCGGCCGGCCGGCGGCCAGGGCGTCCCGCAGTCGGCCCAGGGCGTGCGGGTCGGAGGCCGGCCCGCCCAAGAAGCTGAGCGACCGCCCGATCACGTCTTCGGGCGGGTAGCCGGTCATCCGCTCGAAGGCGGCGTTCACGTACCGCACCGGCCGCCCACCTCCGCCGGCCGGGTCGCCGCCCAGGATGACGACCGCATCCCGGGCGTGGACCACCGCGCTCTCCAGCAGCCGCAGCCGCTCCTCGGCCCGCCTCTCGGCGGTCACGTCCTGGTGGACGCCGGCGATCCGCTCCACCCGCCCGTCCGGCCCGACCACCCCCCGGCCGCGGGACCGCAGCCACCGCCAAGTGCCGTCGGCGTGCCGCACCCGCATGACCGTATCGAACTCCTCCCCGGCCCGGGCGGCCGGCATCTCCCCGTCGAACGCCGGCCGGTCGTCTGGGTGGATGAGCGGGGCCAGCGACCCGACCTGGTTCAGCGGCACCTCGGGGGGCAGGCCGAGCCAGTCGTGGATCGGCTCGGACCGGGTGACCCGGCCGGTGGCCAGGTCCCAGTCCCAGGCGGACATGCGGGCGGCGGCCAGGGCGAACCGGGCCTGCGCCTCGGCCTCGGCCGCCCGCGCCTCGGCCTGCTTGCGGGCGGTCACGTCGAACGTCACCCCGGCCAGCCGTCCGGTGGTGGTGCCGTCCGGCTGGCACACCGCCTGCCCGCGAGAGGCCAGCCAGATGGTGCTACCGTCCGGCCGAACGAGCCGGAACTCGACCTCGAACTCGGACGGGTTACCGGCCTGCGTGGCCGCGATTGCCGCCTCGCGGGCCTGGCGGTCCTCCGCGTGGATGAGCTGTAAGAGTGCGGCCGACGAGTCCGGGACGGGGTAGTCCGGGGGCAACCCGGCCACCCGGCGGAAGTCGCCGAAGATGTCCAGCCGGTCGGTCGCCTGGTCCCACTCCCAGGCGTACATGCGGGCGGCGTGCAGCCCGCCCCGCAGCCGCTCCTCGGCCGCCTGGCGGTCCCGCTCGGCCTGCTTGCGGGCGGTCAGGTCGGCCACCACGAACACCGCCCCGGGGCCGCCGGTGTCCGGGTCGGTGACCGGGGCCGAACTCACCGACACGTCCCGCCAGGTGCCGTCGGCGGACCGCACCCGGGCCTCCCGCTCGGCGGCCGACCGCCCTTCCCGCACCGCCCGGTACACCGACCAATCGCCGGCCGGCAGCTCGGTGCCGTCGGCCCGGGCGACGTGCCAGCGGCCGCTCGGAGTGACCTCGCCGGGCCGCAGTTCGGGGAAGTCAGTGGGTAGCCGCAGGGCGTCCCGGTACTGGCGGTTCTGCCGCACCACGTTGCCCTCGCCGTCGAGGAACAGCACCCCCACCGGCAACTGGTCGAGCAGGGCTTCCATGGCCCCGCGGCGGCGGACGAGGTCGGCCGACACCGTCTTCAGGTCGGTCAGCAGGCGGTCCCGCAGGGCGGCCTCGGCCAGCCGCTCTCGGGTCACGGCGGCGACCACCAGTAGCAGGCCGGCGGTGACGGCGGTCAGCCCGCCGACGGCCGAGGCCGGTAGCCCGGACCAGGCGGTGAGGCCGACGGTCATCGCCAGGGCCAACAGGGCGACGAACGGCCGGCCGGTCCACGCCCGCACCCCGCCGGCGACGGCCGCGACCAGCACGTTGGCCGCCAGCGACATCCCGGCGGCTGTCAGCCCGTCGGTCAGCGGGTGGGGGAACCCGAAGGCGGCCGTCAGCCCGGCCGTGGCCAGCCCGCAGGCCGCCGCCGCCTCGGTCGCCAGGTTGGCCAGCCGGCGGACGTCGGCCAGCCAGCCCAGGCCGGGGTCGAACGGCCAGCCGCGGCGGCACCGCAGCCCGGCCGCGACCGCCGCCGCCGTGGCCGCGCCGACACCGACCCACTCGGCCTCGCCGGCCGGCCACGCCCCGGCCAGCCCGCCGACCGCCACCGCCAGCCAGCCCCACCGGCCGAGCAGCAGCCCGGCCAGCAGCGGCACGCCGCACACCCCGATCAGCAGGGCACAGTTGGCGACCGTGAGCGAGTCGTGCGGCCCGAACCGGCTGACCAGCCCGGCGGCAATGCCCACCCCGACCCACAGGGCCGGCCGGGCGAAGCGAACTGGCGAGGACGGGTCCGGCACGTCGGCATCCGGGTGGGGAAGGGGGTGAAGCCTGAAACTATAACTTCCCGGCCGGCGGTTGCACGCTCGCCGAACGCACATCCGGCGAATCGGTCTGAGTGAAAGCGGAAACCTGCGACTGTCAGCCGAATCGTTCGCGCCGGCCGGAAGCGAAAGTTGTGACGGCGACCACCGGACGGTTAGCGTCGAGCTATCCCGGAGACGTGCGGCATGGGCTACCGCGACCTGACCGCTTGTGTCGCCGACCTCGAACGGCATCGCCGGCTCGTGCGGGTGGACTATCCCATCGACCCGCACCTGGAACTGGCCGAGGTGCAGCGGCGGCTGTACCGCGTCGCCGGCCCGGCGGTGCTGTTCACCCGCCCGCTGGGCACCGCCTTTCCCATGCTGGCCAACCTGTTCGGGACGATGGACCGCACCCGGTTCCTGTTCCGCGACGCCCTCGCCGACGTGCGGAAACTGGTGACGCTCAAGACCGACCCGGCCGCCGCCGGCAAAACGCCCTGGCAGTTCTGGAACCTGCCCGCCGTCCTGTGGCGGCTGCGGCCGAAAGTGGTGCGGACCGGCCCGATACTGGCGAATACGGTGCCGCTCGCCGGGCTGCCGAAACTGGTCTGCTGGCCGATGGACGGCGGGCCGTTCGTGACGCTGCCGCAGGTGTACACCGAGCACCCGGACAAGCCCGGCTGGCGGCACTCGAACCTCGGCATGTACCGGGTGCAAATCGGCGGCAACCAGTTCGGCCTGGCCGAGTGCGGGCTGCACTACCAGATTCACCGCGGCATCGGCGTCCACCACTCCGTCGCCGCCAAGCGGGGCGAACGGCTGGCGGTGAACGTGCTCGTCGGCGGGCCGCCGGCCCTGGCCGTGAGCGCCGTCATGCCCCTGCCGGAAGACCTGCCCGAGCTGGCGTTCACCGGCGCCCTCGGCGGCCGGCGGCTGCGGCTGGTGCGGACGCCCAACGGCCTGCTCACCCCCGCGGACGCCGACTTCGTCATCTCCGGGCACATCGATCCGACGGCCACCAAGCCGGAGGGGCCGTTCGGCGACCACCTCGGCTACTACTCGCTGGCCCACGACTTCCCGGTGATGACCGTGGATGCGGTGTACCACCGGCCGGGGGCCATCTGGCCGTTCACCGTGGTCGGCCGGCCGCCGCAGGAGGACACCAGCTTCGGCGAACTCATCCACGAGCTGACCGGGCCGGTCATCCCGACCGTGCTACCGGGGGTGAAGGGGGTGAACGCGGTGGACGCCGCGGGGGTTCACCCGCTACTGTTGGCCGTCGGCAGCGAGCGGTACGTCCCCTACGCCGCCGAGCGGACGCCGCAGGAACTGCTCACCCAGGCGTCGGCCATCCTGGGGCAGGGGCAACTGTCGCTGGCCAAGTTCCTGCTCATCGTCGCCCACGAGGACGACCCGGCCCTGGACATCCACGACATCCCGGCGTTCCTGCAACACCTGCTACGGCGGGCGGACTGGTCGCGGGACTTGCACTTCCACACCCGCACCACCTTGGACACGCTCGACTACTCGGCCGGCGAGGGGCTGAACGTCGGCAGCAAGCTGGTGATCGCGGCGGCCGGCAAGCCCCGCCGGGAGCTGGCGACGACGCTGCCGCACCACGCCCTCGCGTTGCCGCCGGGCGTCCACTCGCCGCGGGTGGTGCTGCCGGGGGTGCTGGCCCTGAGCGGGCCGCCACACGCCGGCCTCGGGAGCGGGGAGTACGAGCCGGCCTTCGCCAGCCTGACGGGCATGAGCGGGGACGGGTTCCCGCTGGTCGTGTTGACGGACGACTCGGCGTTCACCGCCGCCAGCGTGAACAACTTCTTGTGGGAGACGTTCACCCGGGCCAACCCGGCGACCGACGTGCTGGTGGCCGGCGGCCGCACCTGGCGGAAGCACCACGGCGGGCCGGGGCCGCTGCTCATCGACGCCCGGCTCAAGCCTCACATGGCCCCGCCGCTGGTCGAAGACCCGGCGGTGACGCGGCGGGTAGACGAGTTGTGTGCGCGGGGCGGACCGCTGGCCGGCCTCGGCCTGTGACCCACCGCTTGCCGAGGGCCAACAGCGGCCGCTCGGCGAGGAAGTATATCCCGACCCCGGCGCCGACCCCGACCACCGCCAGGGCGGTCAGGTAGAGCGCCTGCCGGCCCAAGCCGGCGACCGACAGGTAGCGGTCCGTGACGAAGTTCACGATGCCGAAGCCGAGGAAGTGCAGCAGGTAGATGGAATACGAGGCGTCGCCCGCACCACGCAACAGCCGCCCGCCGACCGGGCGACCGCCGGCCAGCTCCCGGCCGGCTAGTACGGCCAGCACGGTGCCGCCGGGTGGGCCGAACACCAGCGTCCGCCGGATCACGTCGGCGAACAGCCGGTGCGGGTCGGGGTCGTAGGTCAGCCACAGGCCGACGGCCGTCCACGCCCCGGCGGCGAGTAGCAGCAGCAACTGCCACCGCCGACTGAGTGGCCGCAGCCACGCGGCGGCGGCCACCCCACACAGGAACTCGCCGACCAGGGGGTTCAGTAGCGGCAGCCCGAGAATGTCCGCGGGCGGCCGGCCGTGGGCGGCAGTGGCGGCGACGATCAGCCCGGCCCAGCCGCCGACCAGCCACCCGGCCAGCCGCCGCGGCAGCAGCACGGTTAGCCCGAACACCAGATAGAACAGAACCTCGAAACTGAGCGTCCAGGCGACGCTCAGCAGTTGGGCGCGGGCGGCGAGGTCGGCCGGGATGGGCAGTAGCAGGAACTGGTAGACGGCCGTGGCCGGGGCGGCGAACCCGGCCGTCACCCGCCGCGGGTCGAGCAGCCGGTAGTAGACGACGGCCAGCCCGAGGACCACCCAGTAGGTCGGGTAGATGCGCCACAGCCTGCGGAACAGGTAGCCCGGCAGGGCGGCCGGGCGGCCCAGGTTACCGCGGTTGGTGTGGGCGATGAGGAAGCCGGACAGCACGAAGAACAGGTCCACCCCGCCCGCCCCGACCCACCGCAGCGGGCCGAGCCAGAGCGGCCCGCCGGCCGCCCGGTCGGCCTCGCAGAGGGCGGCGTGGTAGGCCACCACCAGCAGGGCGGCGGCGCCGCGGAGGGCTTGCAGCGAGTGGAGCGTCTTCACCTGCCCCACTCTACCGCTCGCTCCCCGGGCTGGCCATCGCCGCTTGCCCCGCCCATGCTGACCGCATGACCGAAGTCGCCGACGCCGTCCGGATCGTGCTGGGCCACGCTCGCCGGCTCGCACCTGTGCCGACCCCGCTGGCGGCGCTCGGCCGGGTGCTGGCCGAGGACTTGCACGCCGACTTCGACTCGCCGCCGTTCGACAAGGCCATGATGGACGGGTTCGCCGTCCGGTCCGCCGACGGCCCCGGCGAGCGGCGGATCGTCGAGGAGGTGCCGGCCGGGGCGGTGCCGACTCGCCCGGTCGGGGCCGGCGAGGCGACAACCATCTACACCGGCGCCCCGGTGCCGGCGGGGGCGGACGCGGTGATTCCCGTGGAGGTGTGCCGGCGACTTGGGGACCGGGTGACGGTGCCGGCGGCGAAGCCGGGGGTGAACGTCCTGCCGCGGGCGACCGAACTGAAAGCCGGCACGGTGGCGGTGCCGGCGGGCACCGTCATGACCCCCGCCGGCCTCGGGCTGTGTGCGGCCGTCGGCCGGGTCGAAGCCCTGTGTGTGCCGCCGCCGCGGGTGGCGGTGCTGGCCACCGGCGACGAACTGGTGGACGCCCCGGCCCGGCCCGGCCCCGGCCAGATTCGTAACAGCAACGGCCCGATGCTGGTCGCCCAGGCGGCTCGGGCAGGTGCCGTCCCGTACCCCCTCGGCATCGCCCGAGACGACCGCGGCCACCTCGCCGCGTTGGTCGCCGACGGCCTTTCATCGGCTGATGTGCTGCTACTCGCGGGCGGGGTGAGCGCCGGCAAACTGGACCTGGTGCCCGAGGTGCTGGCCGCCGCCGGCGTCGTCGCCCACTTCCACAAGGTGCGGATGAAGCCGGGCAAGCCGGTGTTCTTCGGCACTCGTGGCGACACCCTGGTGTTCGGCCTGCCGGGCAACCCGGGCGGGGCGTTCGTGGCCTTCGAGCTGTTCGTGAAACCGGCTCTCCGCGCCCTCGCCGGCCACGCCACAGTCGACACGCGCATCCGCCTGCCGTTGGCCACAGACCTCGTCACGACGAACGACCGCCCGACGTTCCGCCCGGCCCGGCTGACCCCAGCCGGCGTCGAGCCGCTGCCGTGGTTCGGGTCGGCCGACCTGCACGCCCTGCTCACGGCCGACGCCCTGATCGCGGTGCCGCCGGGCGAGGTGCGGTTGACCGCCGGCACGCCGGTGGATGTACTGCCTCTGTAAAACACGGCACGCGGATGACGCGGGTCATCCGACCGCTGGTCAAAGGCCGGGATCAATCCAAGATTTCGTTCTGATCCGGTATTGATCCGCGGTCGGATGATCCGCGTCATCCGTGTGCCATGTTTGGAAAGGACTCCATGCCCCGCGTCTACCTGCCGGCCGTACTCTCGTCGGTGCTGCTCTGGGTCGCCTTCTTCCCCCTCGACTGGGGGCCGGTGGCGGCCGTCGCCCTGGCCCCGTTCCTGACGCTCGTGCGGGCCGACGTGCCACGCCGCCGGCGATACCTGGCGGCGTTCGTCGGCGGGCTGGTCTTCTACGGGCTGGCCCTCAACTGGGTGCGGGTGGCCCACCCGATGATGGCACTCTTCGCCTGGCCGGGCGGGGCCATCTACTGCGGGCTGAGCTGGCCACTCGCCCTGTTCCTGTTGCGGAAGCTGGACCGGGCCGGGGTGCCGCCGGTGGTGGCCGTGCCGGCCGTGTGGGTCGGGCTGGAATACGTCCGGACGCACTTCCCGACCGGCTTCCCCTTTCTGGCAACGTGGTGCCAGTACCAGTCGTTCGGGTTCGGCTGGTACCAGCTCGGCCACGCCTTCCACCGGGTGTTACCGCTCATCCAGGTCGCCGACTTGGGTGGTGTGTACTTGCTGAGTGTCGGGGTGGCGGCGGTGAACGCGGCCGTGTGGATGTGGGCCGAGCGGTCGAACCGCGTCCGCCGGCTGCTGCGGAAGCCGCCGCGGGCGGACCGCACGCCGCCGCTGGGCGAGCTGTGGGCGACGGCCGCCGCGTTCAGCCTGCCGGCGGTGTTCGTGGCCTACGGCACAGTGCGGCTGGACCACCCGGCGTTCCGGGTCGGCCCGCGGGTGGCCCTGCTGCAAGGGAGCGTGCCGCAAGACCTGAAGTCGATCCCGGCGGGCGAGCCGGGCCGGCCGCCGCCGCTGGCCGTCGAGTACAACGCGCTGGCCGACCAGGCCGGCGCCCGGGGCGTCGGCGAGGCGGCGTCCGATCTGGTGGTCTGGCCGGAAACCTGTGTCGGCGAGGACTGGCCGGAATGCGCCCCCGGCGTGCCCGACCCGAAGCAGTTCCCGGACTTCGAGCGGCGGTCCGCCTGGCTGCGGGGCGAGATCGGCCGGGAGACGGTGGCCCGCACCCGGGCGTACAGCCTGCTCGGGCTGAACGCCGTCGAGTGGACCGGCGAGCGGTTCCGCCGGTTCAACAGCGGCGTGCTGGTCGCCCCGGACGGCACCGCCCGCGGCCGGTACGACAAGAGGCACCTGGTGCCGTTCGGCGAGTACGTGCCGCTGAAGGAGACCTTCCCCTGGCTCCAGTCGCTGACGCCGTTCACCCACGACTACAGTTGCACCCCCGGCGAGCGGTTCACCCGGTTCGAGCTGCCGACCGCCGACCGCGGCACTTTCACCTTCGGGCTGCTGATCTGCTACGAGGACACGGACCCGCTGTTCGCCCGGCGGTACAACCCGGCGGCCGGCGGCGACGGGGTCGATTTCCTGGTCAACACGAGCAACGACGGCTGGTTCGACGGCACCGAGGAGCACCGCCAGCACCTGGCCATCTGCCGGTTCCGGGCTGTCGAGTGCCGACGCAGTGTGGTGCGGGCGGTGAACATGGGCATCTCCGGGGTGATCGACCCGGACGGCCGGGTGGTGGCGCTGCCGGTGCCGGACGACTGGCAGGCGAGCGTCAAGGCGCGGAAGGTGGTGCGGGCCGAGGTGCCGCTGGACACCCGGCTGTCGCGATACGCCGCCTGGGGCGACTGGGTGCCGGCCGGCTGCTGGCTGGTGATCGGTGTGAGCTGCTTCTTGCCGCGGAGGAACCGATGAGTGAATCAGCCGTACCGATCCTGCCGACCCGCGACCTCGACCGGACGACGGCGTTCTACGAGCGGCTCGGGTTCGCCGTCCGTCGGGACGCCCACGAGCCGTACCTGATCGCCAAGCGTGGCGGCTGGGAGCTGCACTTCTTCCACTTCCCGGACCTCGACCCGTGTGCCAGCAACCACATGGCCTTCCTGTGGACGGCCGACGCCGGGCTGTACGCCGCCTGGCAGACGCTCGGCCTGCCGACGACCGGCATCCCACGCCTGCAGTGGGTGCGCGACGACACCGTGCGTGGGTTCAGCGAGTTCGCCGTCATCGACCCGGACGGCACCCTGCTGCGGGTCGGCCGGCGGCTGGCCTAAGCCGTTTGGTTCTCACGCCGTCCACACCCCCCGTGCGAACCAATCGGCTCGTGCAAACCAACTCGCAAATCGTTCACCGGCAACGGCTAATGTCTCGCAGACGCACAACCGGATGGCTGCGAGCCACGCCCGCCATACCACCCCGGGAATTGCTCGAATCCGCACGACCCGCCCATTCGTTACACCTTCCGCCGTAACCCGCCGGCCGCCCGCACTCCGAGTCAGCCGGGGCCACCCGGGTCATCGATACTCCCGCCATGCTGGCGGTGTTGCTTGTGCTGTTCATCGACCCGGCCGACGCCGCCCTCGGCCGGGCGGCCGATTGCCTCGACCGGGACGACTTCGCCGCCGCGGTGCCGCACCTGCGGACTTACCTGCGGGTCAACCCGGACGACGTGCTGGTGCGTGCCCGACTGGCCGAAACGCTGTACCGCACCGGCCACCCGGCGGCCCGGGGCGAGTTCGAGCGGGTGGCGGCCGACGCCGGCCCGGCACTCGCGTCGCGGCTGCCGCACTGCCACACCCGGCTGATGACGCTGGCGGAAGAGGCCGGCGACCGCTACCGCACCCACCTGCACCGCGGCCTCGGGCTGGCCCGGCTGGCCGACGCCTGGGACGCCGACCCGGCCCGCCACGACCGGGACGCCACCGAGCGGGCCCGCACGCGGGCCGTGGCCGAGTTGCGGCAGGCAGTCGCCGAGCGGCCGGACGACGCCCGTGCAAACCTGCAACTGGCCGTGGTGTTCGAGAAGCTCGGCCAGAGGGGGCCGGCGCGGGCCGCCCGTGAGGCGGCTCGGCGGGGCCTGCCCGACCCGACGCTGGCGGCTGATGAGCGGGACGTGTTGGAACGCGGCCCGACGCGCTAGTGAGGGACATCCTCCCTCGCTAGCGCGTCGGGCCGCGTTCCAACACCCGCCTCAGTGCTTGGCGGCCTTCTCGAAGTACTCCTTCGACTCCTTCACCCCCGGCTTGATGGTGGCCGCCCCCGGCTTCCAGTCGGCCGGGCAGACCTCGCCGTACTTCTCGAAGTGCTGGAGGGCGTCCAGCACCCGGATGGCCTCGTCCACGCTGCGGCCGAGCGGCAGGTCGTTGATGGTGATGTGCCGGACCAGCCCCTTGGTGTCGATCAGGAACAGCCCCCGCAGGGCCACGCTGCCGTCCAGCAACACGCCGTAATCGGCCGACACCTTCTTCGACAGGTCGGCCAGCAGCGGGTACTTCAGCCCGCCGAGGCCGCCCTGGACGCGGGGCGTCTTGATCCACTGGAGGTGGCTGAACTGGCTGTCCACGGACACGCCCACCACCTCGCAGCCCCGCTTCTGGAAGTCGGCGATGCGGTCGCTGAAGGCCACGATCTCGGTCGGGCAGACGAACGTCCAGTCCAGCGGGTAGAAGAACAGGATGAGGTGCTTGCCGGCGTAGTCGGCCAGGGAGATGTCCTTGAACTCCTCGTCCACGACGGCGGTGCCGGCGAAGGCGGGAGCGGGCTTCTGAACGTGCGCGGACATGCGACAACAACTCCGGGTGGTGTGTGGATATAGTACGGCCGCCGGCCGCGGTTTACACCACCGCCGAGTCGGGGACGCGGGTGCCGGGCGGTCAGCCGGGCTTCGACAGGATGCTGGAGATGTCCGGCGATTCACAGAGCCGCACCTGGCCGACCCGCTTGCCGGTCGAGTCGTACACCAGCAGCCGGCCCTCGTCGGCCGCCCAGACGGCGGCGGTCCGCAGCAGCCGCGGGCCGGCGACGTGGAAGTGGACCCCACACGGCGTCTTGCCGCGGAGCAGGGGGGCGGCCTTCAGCGGGGCGGCGGCCGGGTCGAGCTGGTCCAGGTCGCAGAGCAGCTTGTGGACGTATCCCCGCAGCGCGTCCAGCGTGGGCAGGCCGACGACGGGTTCCGGCGCGACAGGCATCCGTCTGACATCGGCCGTCGGCGGTCAGTAGGGCGGGCTTTTAGCCTGCTCAGATTCGGGCAGGCGAAACGCCTGCCCCACCGAACCTCACCACCCGTGCACCTGACGCAACGCCTCGTACAGCGCCACCCCGGCGGCGGTGGACAAGTTGAGGCTCCGCACGGCGTTACCCGGCATCGGGATTTCGATCAGCCGGCCGGCGTAGCGTGCCCGCACTTCGGCCGGTAAGCCGACGCTCTCCTGGCCGAACAGTAGGGCGTCGCCGTCGGCAAACGTCACCTGCGTGAACAGCCGGTCGCCGGGGTTCTCCACCACCCAGACGCGGTCCCGACCGACGGCCGCCTCGAAGTCGTCCAGGGTGGCGTGCGTCACCAGATCGACGCGGGGCCAGTAGTCGAGGCCGGCCCGCTTCAGGTACTTGTCGTCCAGGCTGAAGCCGAGCTTGCCGATGAGGTGCAGCCGCGAGCCGGTGGCGGCACACAGCCGGGCGATGTTGCCGGTGTTCGGGGGGATCTCCGGCTGGTACAGGCCGACGTGCAGCATGGGTTAGTCGTCGTACTCGCCGTAGGGGTCTGCCGGCAGGAGTCCGCACCAGCGACGGGTGGCCGGCCACCACAGCAGGGCGGCCAGAGTTGCCGTCACGTTGCCGAGCAGGGCGGCGAACATGACGCCGCCGACATTTCCCTGCCCGGCGATCATGGCACTGACCGCACCCAGACAGCCTAGGGCCATCTGGCAGGTGCCGAAGGCGGCCAGCCACCACCCGGCCCGCCAGCCGGCCAGGAGTGCGGCGGCTACCGGCACCCCGAGCACGCCGCCACAGAGTGCCTCCGGCTCCACACCCATGCCGAACACGAAGCAGCCGAACAACGCCAGCGGCAAGACCGTCATGCTGCCGGTCAGCAGCCACACGCTCATCGGCGGCCACTCCCGCGGCCGGCTCGTCGGTTCAGTCATCGTCATCCCTCGGCAGCAGCCCGCACCAGCGGCGGGTTTCGGGCCACCAGAGTAGTGCAGCGAGGTTGGTCACATAGGCCAGGGTGACACCCGCCGGCAGGATCAACACCAACCGTGCTGGCCCCGGCCAGAGATTTCGGTGTTCCCAGACATGGGACAACATGAACCACACATGACCTGCCGTCACGAGCCAGCCGACCAGATACCCGCCCCTGCGGCCGAGGAGAAGGCCCGTGGCCGTCAGCATTCCAACGGCAGCCATCGCCCCGACCCCGGCCCGGTTAGGCTTGTCGTTCGGGCCGAGGAAAGTCCACAGCCCCAGTGGCGGCCCGACGAGCAGGACGGCCACCCACACGACTGTGATCGGCGGCCACTCCCGCGGCATGGCAAACCCTCCCGGACTTTAGCGGTCCCGCCGGTCAGGCCGGCGGCAACACCTCCCACCCCCCCCGACTCAACGGACCTTGTCAGCCGCCCCCTCCGTCAGTCCCGGTTCAGCGGCCAGAATGACTGGACGGCCCCACCCGCCGTGCCGACGCGAGGTTCCCGTGCCCGACCCGACCGCCCCCCGCTACCGGCTGGACGCCGTCGCCGTCACCCTGTTCGCCGCCCAGCTCGCCGCCCTCGGCTGTGTGCTGACCTACCGCCCGCTGACCGGACTGGCCAGCCCGGTCGGCCCGGCGGCCGACGACTTCGCCGCCGCGCTGGTGCGACCGCTCGGCGTAGCGGTGCTGTTGCTGTGCGTCGGCGGGCTGGCACTCACCGTGGGGTACGTGCGGCGGCGCCGCTGGCCGATGCAGGTCAGTCGGGCGGCCGGCTGGCTGGTGCTGACGGCCGTGGTCGCCACCGCCGCCGACCGGGTGATCGACCGGCCGGCGTCCACCTACGGGGCCGGCGGGTCGGTCGGGTCGTTCCTGGCGGTGACGCTCGCCGGCTGGGCCAAGCCGCCGCTGCCGACGGTCTGGCTGCTCGCCGCCGGGCTGTTCGGGCTGGTGCTGGCGTTGCCGGGGGTGGTGCGATGGGCCGGCGGCCGGGCGGCTCGCGGCAACGTCATTGTCGGCCGGGCCGGGGAGCGGGTCATCACCACGTTCCGTCGAGAGCCGCGACCGCAAGGGAGCGCCCCAGCGGCGATGTCTGCACTGCAACCAGCCGGGCCGGTGCCCCCGCCAAGACGCTCCCTTGCGGTCGCGGCTCTCGCCGAGCCGACGCCGGACGCGGTGCCGATCACCCGCCCGGCGTCGCTGTCCCAGACGCCGCCGCCGGCCCTGCGGCTGCACATCCCGGTAGAGATTCCGGCTTCGAATCCGCAATCCGAAATCCGTATTCCGCACTGTCAAGACGGCTACGTGCTGCCGCCGCTCGACCTGCTGGCCGACCCCGAGCCGTTCGCCGCCGACGCCCACGAGCAGACGTTGCGGGACCGGGCCGCCCTGCTGGAGAAGACGTTCACCGACTTCGGGGTGACGGTGAAGGTGGTCGGCATCCACACCGGGCCGGTCATCACCCAGTACGAGATCGCCCTGGACACGGGCCTGCGGCTGAGCAAGGTGACGACCCTGGCGGACGACCTGGCCCTGTGCCTGGGCGTGTCGGCGGTGCGGATCGTGGCCCCGCTGCCCGGCCGCACCACCGTCGGCGTCGAGGTGCCGAACGACGTGCGACAGACGGTTCGGCTGAAGGAGCTGATCCAGGCCACGGCCGGCAAGTGCGACAAGTTCAAGCTGCCCATCTTCCTCGGCAAGGACGTGGAGGGCCGGCCGCTGGCCTACGACCTGGCCGCCATGCCGCACCTGCTCATCGCCGGCCGCACCGGCACCGGCAAGAGCGTGTGTCTTAACAGCGTCATCCTGAGTCTGTTGTTCACTCGCTCGCCGGAGGAAGCCCGGCTGATCCTCATCGACCCGAAGAAGGTCGAGCTGAGTGAGTACGGACAAGTGCCGCACCTGATGCACCCGGTGGTGACCGACGACAAGAAGGCGGAAGCCATCCTGGCGTGGGCGGTGGACAAGATGGAGGAGCGGTACGAGCTGCTCCGCCGGGCGCGGGTGCGGAACGTCGGCAGCTTCAACGACCTCGGCCGGGACGAGGTGCTGCGGCGGGTGAACCCGGACACGGAGGAGGAGCGGCAGGCGGTGCCGACCCGGCTGCCGTACATCGTCATCGTGGTGGACGAGGTGGGCGACCTCATCATGTCCATGCGGAAGGAAGTCGAGGGGCACATCATCCGGCTGGCGCAGAAGAGCCGGGCGGCCGGCATCCACCTGATCCTGGCCACGCAAAAGCCGACGGTGGACGTGGTCACCGGCCTCATCAAGTCGAACCTGCCGGCCCGCATCTGCTTCCAGGTGGCCAGCCGGGCCGACAGCGCCGTGGTGCTGGACGAGAAGGGGGCGGACAAGCTGCTCGGGGCCGGCGACATGCTGTTCCTCCAGCCCGGCACCAGCACCATCGTCCGGGCACAAGGTGCCTATGTGGACGACGGCGAGATCGCCCGGGTGGTGGAGGAGCTGGCCCAGTACGAGCCGTGCTACGAGTCGGAACTGTTGAACCTGAAGGCGAAGGACCACACCGCGGGCGGGGCGGCCGGCGAGTTCGGCGACCGGCTGCGGGAACGCGACCCGCTGTACGAGCAGGCCATCGACGTGGTGGTGCGGGAGAAGCGGGGCAGCACGAGCTTGTTGCAGCGGGCGCTGGGCATCGGCTACGGCCGGGCCAGCCGGCTCATCGACTTCATGGCCGAGGACGGGCTGGTGGGCGGGTTCAACGGCAGCAGCGCGCGGGACGTGCTGGTGTCGGCGGAGGAGTGGCAGGACCGCAAGCAGGGGGCGTGAGCGACGGCCACCCGCGGTCGGCCGTCGCCCTCGGAGCCGGTCAGCGGGCCGGTACGGCCTTCAGCACGTCGGTCGCCTTGGTCCGGCCGCCGTGGGTCTTGCTCACCACCGCAAACTTGATGGCCCCGTCCGCCCCGACCACGAACGTGGACGGGTAGGCCGTTTCGCCGCTCGCCTTCCAGCGGAGGTTGTACGCCTCCGTGAACGTGAAGTCCGGGTCGGTCAGCAGCACCACGTTGGCCGGCGGCGCCTTCTCGCCGAAGAAGTCCTTGGCGTGCGTCTGCAGGTTCTCGGCCGGCCCAGGGTACACCAGCAGCAGTCGGGCGCCCTTGTCTTCGAACTCCTTGGCCGCCGCCAGGAACTCGCCCACCTGCCGGGTGCAGAGCGGGCACTGGTAGCCGGGGTAGCCCCGCAGCACCAGCTGCACCACCGGCCCCTTGGCCGTCTCGGCGGACAGCTTGACCGGTTTGCCGGCCAGGTCGTTCAGCGTGAAGTCCTTGGCCGTCTCCCCGACCGCCGGCGGCGGGGCGGCGGACACGTCCGGGGCGAACAGTCCCACGCCGGCCACGGCGGCGGCGGCCAGGGCGGCGGACGAGAACAGGTTGCGGCGGGTCATCGGCAGGCACCTCGGGAGGGAGAGCGGTCGCTGGGACATGCCAACCGATCAGCCGGCGCTGACACGAGTTGACCGACTGGTCAGTAGGTCGCCCGGCCGCCGCTGATGTCCAGGCACTGCCCCGTCGTGAAGCTGCACTCGCTGCTGCTCAGGAAGTGGACCAGCGCCGCCACCTCCTCGGGCTTGCCGGTGCGGCCGAGCGGAATCTTGCTCAGCATCATGTCGATCTGGGCCTGACTCAATTGGTCGAGGATCGGCGTCTGGATGACGGCCGGGGCCACGCTGTTCACGCAGATGTCGCCCTGGCCCACCAACTCCTTGCTCAGCGACTTGGTCAGGGCGATGACGGCCGCCTTGCTGGCGCTGTACGGCCCCATCTTCGGGTTGCCCTCCTTGCCGGCGATGCTGGCAATATTCACGATGCGCCCGTACCGCCGCTCGACCATGCCCGGCAGCACCGCCTTGCAGCACAGCGCCAGCCCGACCACGTTGATGCCGAACACCCACTCCCAGTCCTCCCGCACCAGCTCCCAGATGGGTAAGTCGCGGCCCTTGCGGCTGGCCACCCCGGCGTTGTTCACCAGCACGTCCACCGGGCCGACCTCGCCGAACACCCGGGCCAAGTCCGGTTCGCTCGTCAGGTCGCCGACCAGCGGCACGCCACCGATCGACGTGGCCACCCGCTCGGCATTCTCCTTGTTCAGGTCGAACACGCCGACCCGTGCCCCGGCCGCCGCCAGCCGCCGGCAGATCGCCTCGCCGATGCCCTGGCCGCCGCCGGTCACCACCGCCGTGCGGCCGTCGAGTCGGAAGTGCGAAGACATGGCGGGTTCTCCGGGGTGGCGCGGTGAGGGCGAGTGTGAGGTCGGGACACGTTAGCCCGACGGCGGCCCCCCGGCAATCGGCTCAAGTCGGGGTTTACCGCCCGTGCCGATTGCCGAAACCGTGCCGCGCCCGCAAGATGGCATGAAACAACTGCGTGCCTCGCCCCCGGGCTGGAGGCGTGCGACGAACAAGGAACGAGTGTGTCATGAAAGCGCATCGCAGTGGGGACGGGGAACGCATCCTGGCCGTGTTCATCGACTTCGAGAACCTGGCCCTCGGGTTCGGCGGCCGCCGGGACCGCTTCAACATCGAAAAGGTGATCGAGCGGCTGGTCGAAAAAGGCAAGATCGTGGCCAAGCGGGCCTACGCCGACTGGAGCCGGTTCGGCACCTTCGCCGGCAGCCTGCACGCGGCCGCCGTCGAGCTGGTGGAAATCCCCAAGCGGTCCATGACCGGCAAGAACTCGGCCGACATCCGACTGGTGGTGGACGCCATGGACCTGGCCACCAGCAAGGACCACATCGACACGTTCGTGATCGTGTCGGGCGACTCGGACTTCTCCCCGCTGGTGTCCAAGCTCAAGGAGCTGGGCAAGCACGTCATCGGCCTGGGGCTGGCGGACAGCACGTCCGACCTGCTGCGGGACAACTGCGACGAGTTCATCTACTACGAAGACCTGGACCGCAAGAGTGCCGCCCCGATGGGCGGGGCCGAGACCGCCCCGGACGTGAAGAAGAAGGCGTTCGAGCTGCTCATGGACAGCCTGCTGGCCCTGCGGCGGGAGAACAAGGAGGTGATTTATTCCAGCATGGTGAAGGACACCATGAAGCGGAAGAAGCCGAGCTTCAACGAGGAGTACCACGGCTACCGGGCGTTCAGCGACCTGCTGGAAGACGCCCAGCGGTTCGGGCTGATCGAGCTGGACCGGCACAAGCCGAGCGGCATGTACGTCGTCACCCGGTTCGGCGCCGACCCGAAGCCGGTGGCCGCCGGGCTGGTGGTCGTCCCGCCGCCGGCCGCCCGGGCCTCGGTCGCACCGCCGGCCCGCCAGCCGGAACCCCGGCAACCCCTCCCGCCGGCCGCCGACAAGCCGGCGGAGCCGCGGCGCGACGCCCGGCCGCCGCGGACGGACGCCCCGCCGCCCCGGGCACCCCGAGCGCCGGTCGCCCCGCGGCCGGCCGCGCCCAGGCCGGTCGCCCAGCAGCCCACCACCGACGTGCCGCTCGGCCGGTCGCTCATCGACGACGTGGAGTTCGGCGACGACGACGACCTGACGCTGCCGACGTACATGCCGCGGAAGGACGCCCCGGCCAAGTCGGCCGAGCGGCCGGTGCGGCCACCGGAGCGGAGCAAGAGCGCCAAGCCGGCCGGGGACAAGCCGCCGGCCCGCAAGCCGGCCGCCGAGAAGCCGGCCGGCCGGCCGCCGGCGAAGCCCCGCGGCGAGGCCCCGCCGCGGCCGCGGGCCGACAGCCCGCCGCCGCGGCGCCAGGCTCCCAAGCCGCCGGCTGCTCCCGGCGAGGACGGCGGGTTCGGCGCCGGCCTGGACGACTGACCCGCCGGCCGACAGCTCCCCCACCAGGGCTGTGCTGTCCCACGACCCGACTTGCAGTCCTTGCGGGCTGAACGCCGCCCCGACGGTCGCCAAGATCGAAGGGTTCAAGCGAGAGCTGTTCAAAAAACGACGAGATGATCGCGGCGATCTTGCGACGGGAGCCAGAGCCGACCGTCGGGTCGAGTCGCCGGCCGTCAGAAAGCACGTCACTTTTCTTGGCCCTGTCGCATGATTCGCACGCTGAGCCGAAATATGCTGCCCGGAAAGCCCACCGGGCCGCCGGGCACATCCAAGTCGGCCATTCGTTCGCCCCCCGGAATCTTGGCGAATGGCACCATGTCGCCTCGCAGCTTGCGGAAAATTTTGCCCGGTCCGGTGTCGTCACGGTGCAGTAATCCCGCCCACGCGACGAGTTGATGCAGCGGGTGGTCTGGGTCCGGATACACGATGACTCGATCCGGCAGCAAGAATGTCGGGCGGTCCGTGTTGATCGTTCGCCGAAACCCGGCGAACGATCCGGCCGGCTTGTCGGTCGCGGCTTGTACGGTGAGGAACAGTATTGGGTCGTCGGCATCCACATCGACCTGGGCGGCAACGATGACTTGGCCGATCTGCCAACCACCACCTGGTGGGGCACGGTCTGGACTCGGCCTGTTCGGATCATAAACCGCCGGACCGAGCAACCCGTCCGGCATCTCGACCGCGTGTCCTCTGGGTGCGACCGCCGCCGGCTCCCCGTCTCGGGTCGTCCACCAAAGCAGGGCGGCCAGCCCGACTAGCATGACGCCCAGGCCGGCGGCGACGGCTGCCCAGGCCAGTACCAGCGGTAGCGGGTACTTCGGATCGGCCGGCCGTCGGCGGACGGCCCGGCGGGCGCGGGGCAGGTCGTCGGCTGACATGGGCGGCTCCGGGAATTCCGACGGTCAGTGTACGTCGCCGGGCAGGCGACCGTACAGGCCCATACCGATCACCCTCCCGGTCTCGTCGAAGTGTGCCGAAACCCGCATCTGGGCCGCCTCCAGCACCCGCACCCTCTCGCCGGTTTGGGCCAGCAGCCGACCGTCCGGGGAGAAAGCCAGCCTGCCGCCTCGGTCGGCGTGGCAGCCGGCGTACTTGCGGAGCAGCCGGCCGGCCGGCACCGTTCACAGGCTGATACGGTCGCCCCCGGGGGATGCAGACCGGCTGACGGTACCACACCCGCCGGCCGTGTCAAAGTCGGTGTACAATCCCCCATGCTCCCGACGCCCTGGATCGCCCGCACCTTACCCGCCCTTCGCCGCAAGCTGCTGGCCTGGTTCGATGCCCACCAGCGGCCGCTCGCCTGGCGGGCCGACCGCGACCCGTACCGCATCTGGGTGTCCGAGGTGATGCTCCAGCAGACCACCGTCGCCGCCGTCGGGCCGTACTTCGAGCGGTTCCTGGCGGCCTTCCCGACGGTCCAGTCCCTGGCGGCCGCCGACGAGCAGGCCGTGCTGAAGCTGTGGGAGGGGTTGGGCTACTACCGTCGCGCCCGCCACCTGCACGCCGCCGCCAAACAACTGGCCGACCGCCACGGGGGCGAGTTGCCGGACGACCCGGCGGTGTGGGCGGCGTTGCCGGGGGTCGGGCGATACATCCTCGGGGCGGTGCTGAGCCAGGCGTTCGACCGCCGGCTGCCCATCGTCGAGGCGAACAGCTTGCGGGTGCTGGCCCGCTGGTTCGGCTACCCCGGCGACCCCCGCACCGGCCCCGGCAAGAAGTGGGTGTGGGAGGCGGCGACGACGGTGCTGCCGGCGGAGCGGGTCGGCGACTTCAACCAGGCGGTGATGGAACTCGGGGCGACGGTGTGCAAGCCGACGGCCCCGAAGTGCGACGACTGCCCGGTGGCCAGGTGGTGCGAGGCCCGGCGGCTGGGCACGCAGGCCGACATCCCGCCGCCGGCCGTGCGGCCGGTGCCGACGCTGGTGCGGGAGGTGGGCGTCGCCGTCCGCGACGGCGATCGGGTGCTGTGGTGCCGGCGGCGGCCGGACGCCAAGCGGTGGCAGAACATGTGGGAGCTGCCGCACGCCGAGGTGTCGGGCGGCGAGGCGCTGGACGACGCGGCGGTGCGGGTGGCGGCCGAGCTGACCGGCGTGCGGGTGGCGGCCGGCCCGGAGCTGGCGACGGTCAAGCACGGCGTCACCCGCTGGAGCATCACCCTGACGGTGCTGGAGGCCGAGCGGGCGGGCGGCGAGTTCACCCCGGGCGAGTACGCCGCCGGCGAGTGGCTGACCGCCGACAAGTGGGCCGGGTTGCCGGTGAGCGCCCCGCAGCGGAAGCTGGCGGACCTGCTGGCGAAGCCGCGGCAGCGGCGGCTGGCGTAGGGCACGGTTCACCGTGCCGCCGGCGGCCCAGACGGCACGGTGAACCGTGCCCTACAATCGGCCCATGCCGCTCGCCCTGCTCCGCACCCGCACCTTCCGCTCGCTGCGGCACCGCAACTACCGCCTGTACTTCGCCGGCCAACTGGTGTCGTTCACCGGGTCGTGGATGCAGTCGGCCGCCCTCATGTGGCTGGTGTTCGACGCCACCCGCGCGGCCATCTGGCCGCCGCTGCTGCTGGTCGCCCATGTCGGCCCGACACTCCTGCTCGGCCCGTGGGGCGGGTCGCTGGCGGATCGGTTGCCCAAACGGCGGCTCATCGCCGCCACCCAACTCGCCTTGCTCGGCGTGGCCCTCACCCTGACCGCCGTCGTAGCCCTGGACGTGGCCAACCCGTGGCTGCTGCTGGCCGTCATGGGGTGCAGCGGGGTGGTGCAGGCGGTGGACCTGCCGGCCCGGCTGGCGTTCGTGCCCGACCTGGTGCCGCGGGCCGACCTGATGAACGCCGTGGCGCTCAACTCGCTGCTGTTCAACGCGGCGCGGGCGGTCGGGCCGGCCCTGGCCGGCGTGGTGTTCCTGCTGGCCGACGGCCGGCCGGTGCGGGTCGGGGCGCTCTGGTGTTTCGGGCTGAACGCCGTCAGCTTCGCCGCCGTGCTGTTCGCCCTCGGCCGCATCGCCGTGCCGGGCGACGGGGCGATCCCGAACCGGGCGGGCGGCACCCTGGCCGGGCTGCGGTACGTGGCGGCCCGGCCGCCGCTGTTCGCCGTGCTGGTGCTCACCGGCCTGCTGTGCTGCTGCGGCTGGCCGGCCACCAGCCTGTTCCCGGCGTACACCGCCCGGGCGCTGGGCCACGCCGAGCGGGAGTACAGCCTGCTGGTGAGTGGCCTCGGGGCCGGCGCGCTGGTCGGGGCGTTGCTCACGGCGACGGTCGGCAGCGAGCGGCTGCGCGGAATCCTGTTGGCCGGCGGGGCCGGGCTGGTGGCGGCCGGGCTGTTCGGCCTGGCCGTCGCCCCGACGCTGCCGGCGGCCTTGGCGGGCGGGGCGACGCTCGGGTTCGGGCTGGTGCTGTTCTTGTCCACGGGCCAGTCGGCGGTGCAGCTCAGCGTGCCGGACGAGATGCGGGGCCGGGTGATGGCCCTGTGGGCGATGACCCTGGCCGCCAGCGCCCCCGTCGGCCACCTGCTGGCCGGGCTGGCGGCCACGTACTACCCGGTGCGGGACGTGTTCGGCGGGCTGGCCGCCGGGGCGGCGGTGGTGGCCACCGGAGCCGCCGGGCTGGCCGTCGGACGGCGGGCGAAGGGCAGCAGCTAAACTCGACCGTGCGGCATCTGCTGACGATCTTCGTTGCTCTTGACCGCATGGGTTGGTACGCTCGCGGTTCGATGCGAATGCGAGCGTGGGCCAGTCCCCACCGTCAACCTTCGCCCGGGTGCTTGATGCCAACACCCGCCTTTTACCGGCTTTCGGCCGGCGGGGCGGCAGTGTTGCTTCACCACCCGCGGAAGGGGCCGACCGACCTGGGCAGCATGGCCCGGGGGTCGGGGGCGCTGCTCGGATTCGTGGACGTGACGGTGGAGCTGACCCGATACAGCCAGTTGGGGACGGACGCCAACCGCCGACTCCTCACCGCCGAGGGGCGACGGCCGGGGGTGCCGGCCCGGCTGGCCGACGAGCTGGACCCGGCGACCGGGGCGTTCCGGGCGGTGGGCGACCCGGGGGAGCGGCAGTTCGCCGAGAACTGGACGGTGGTGGCGCGTCTGTTGCGGGGGTGCCGGGGTGCGGTGACGTGCCGGGAGTTGCTCCCGGACTGGCCGGCCGAGGTGCCGCCGCCGGAGAGCACGCTGTACCACTGGCTCGCCCTCGCGGAGGCAACGGGGCTGGCAGTGCGGGAGGGTCGGGGGACGCGGGACCGGCCGTGGCGATACCGACTGCCCTACGCGGGGGTGGGTGGGTGGGGTGAACGGGCTGCCGCCGTTGTGGGACTTGGGGTGATGTGCCTCTGCTTACCAGTCCGGTCAGATCGCGCCGGTTTGAGCGAGAACGTGTTCGACGAGACTCACTGCCGCCGCGGCGGCAAACGGCTGGGCTTTGTTGTCTTTGTTGCCGTCCGCCCAGTCGCAGATGCCTTTGACCAGTATCCACTCGCACTTCCCCCGTTCCACCGCGGCGGACACCCCAACACCTTCCGGTAGTGGCCTCAACGCTGTGACACGTTGGAGTGGCGGATGACGTACCACAGGGCACCGAGGTGGTTGCGGTCGCACTTGGAAGAGGGCAGGGTTTTGCGGACCAGTCGGCTGCACCGCTGCCGGGCCGGACACCCGAACCGCTCGATGCCGCAGGT
>JAYVUZ010000149.1:0-7970 GCA_043787415.1 Fimbriiglobus sp.
GGCGAAGGTGACGGATCACATCTGGAGCTTTGAGGAACTAGTCGAGCTGATCGACCGGGCCGAATTCGAGCGGAAACGGAATGCCCCGCCAAACTGAGATACTACCGGGGGTCCGGCCCGCTTGACCGGGCCGGCCGATCCGGGGTATACTCGAACCGAAATGCTTGGAAAGGTGACCGCATGACCTCGATCACCCTCCCCGACGACACCGACCGCCGGCTAGCGTCTCGGGCCGCCGCCCTGGCCACTACCCCCGAGGCTCTGGCGGTCGCAGCCCTTGACCAACTCGCCCGGTCCACGCCCGCCACCGACACCCTGCCGGCCGCCGACGCGGTCGCCCGCCTCCGCGACTTCGACGCCCTGATCGCCGACTTCCGCGCCCGGCCCCCGGCCTGCCCGCCGGGGCACGCGGTGGACGTGAGCCGCGAGGCCATGTCCGCCGGCAGCGGCGGGTGACGCCCGTCCTCGACGCCAACGTCCTGCTCCGGCTGGCCGACCCGCAGGCTGCCCAGCACCCGGCCGCGGTGGCGGCCGTGCGGGCGCTGGTCGCGGCCGGCGACACACCCGTCACCGTGCCGCAGTCGGTGTACGAGTTCTGGGTGGTGGCCACCTGCCCGCTGGCCCAGAACGGCCTCGGCCTGAGCGTGCCCGAGTGTGCCGCCCGCCTGGGCCCCCTGCTCGCCCGGTTCCCGGTGCGGCCGGACGCCCCCACCCTGTACGCCGAGTGGCGGCGGCTGGTGGAGGACCACGACTGCAAGGGCAAGGTGGCCCACGATGCCCGGTACGCGGCCGCCCTGGCCGCCCACGGCCTGACCCACCTGGTCACGTTCAACGGGGGCGACTTTGCCCGCTTCCCGCAAGTCGTCGTCCTCGACCCGGCGACGCCGGCCGCTCCGCCCGGCCCGTGACCCGCGGTCGTCCATCGACCGAACACGTCCGCTGACACCCGGCGGGCGGACCCCGCCAGTACTGACTCTTCTGCCTGATGCACGAGACGCCCCGGCGCTCGGAGTTGCCACATCTGCTCCCCCGGACGGGGCCGGTCTGGTATCGGACGCTGGCCGTCATCGGAGGCGGGTGGTCACCGGCCACGGTTCTCCTCTCGGTCGCCGGCCACGACCCACGGCCTTTTGCTGTCCCCTGTAAAGCCGCCGCCGGGCCGGGCAAGCGGAAAATCGGTTCCCCCTGAAGGTCGCCGCCAATTTTCCGCTTGCCCAGTGCGCAGGGCCCCGGACTGATCGGCTTTCCGGTCGGTGCCATCAGGCCGCGGTGGTCGCGGCCGGAACACAACAGAAGGAGAACCGCCATGTCCGACACCCCCACCCTCACACCCTCGAAGCTGCCCAGCCACGTCGCCTACCAAGTACGAGACCGGGACGGCCAGAAGGGCATCTAGACCCGCGTCGGCAGCGCCTGGCCGCACGCCGACGGCAAGGGGTTCACCGTCCAGCTCGACGCCGTGCCGCTCGACGGCCGCGTCAGCCTCCGCGTCGCCGCCGACAAGAAAGCCTGACGACCGACCGGGCGGGGCCGACGCCACGCCCGCCCTCACCCCTCACGTTGAAAGGAACTACGCCATGCTCACCACCTACGACCGCTCCACCGTCAACGCCCGCCTGCTCGCCCTGGCCGACCGGCTGTTCGCCGAGGTCGATCCCGACTTCGACGCCGCCGGAGACGACCTCGACCGCGAGTTCCAGGAGCTCCGCCTCCAGCTCGTCCAATTCGAGTGGGAGGGCGCCATGACACCGACCGACTCGCCGAACACCAACTGCCTGGCCGAGATTCGGGGTCGGCCCCTTTCCCCGGACCCGGACGGGTTGAATGACCGCCGGGCTGAGTGGGCCGCCTCCGCACTGACCGCCTTCCTGTCTCAAACCGGGACGGACGCCGAGTCGGCCGTCACCGACCTGTTGTGCGACCTGATCCACCTGGCCGACCGCGACGGCACCGCGTTCGACGCCGACCTGCGACGCGGCCGGATGCACTACGCCTGCGAGACCGGCGCGGCCGAGCCGGCCGACCTCTACCTCTCCACCTTCACCCCCTCTGAAAAGACATAGCCATGACCCACACCGACCGAACACGCCACCCCGCCAACCCGTTCTACGCGACCCGGGCGGGTCGTGTCCCCGCACCCACGACGACACGGCGACACGACGCGCCGGTGGTGTACGCCCGGCTGCCGCAGGCCCCCGTCACAGCCAGCCCGGTGCCGCACCTGACCAGCCTGCACCACTTCCACCGGGCCGGGGAGTACGGCGACCGCAAATGGCCGGGCAATTGCGGCGGCAACCTGATCAAGGACTTGCTGCTCTACTTCCGCCCGACCCTCGTGTTCGACCCGATGAGCGGGTCGGGCACGTGCGGCGACGTGTGCCGGGAGCTGGACCTCCCGTGTCTCGCCTTCGACCTCCATGCCGGGTTCGACGCCTGCGATCCGGCCGCCTTCCCCGACCCCGACTCGTTCGACTTCGTCTGGGCGCACCCGGCTTTCTGGCGGCAGAAGCTGTACGCCGACGACCCCCGCGACCTGTCCCGCGCCCCCACCCTCGGCCACTTCCTCCGCCGGTACGGGCAGTTCGTCCGCAACGCCGCCCGCTCCCTCAAGCCGGGCGGCACGCTGGCGGTCCTGATCGGCGACTACACCGACCGGGAGGCCGGGTTCGTGCCCCTCATCTGCCACACGAAACGGCTTGCGTTTTCGGCCGAGCTGGTGCAGTCCTGTACCGACATCATCCGCTTCAGCCACGGGGCGTCGAGCGGCAAGAAGGTGTATCGGACCAGCTTCATCCCGGGGTTGCACGACACCTGCCTGCTGTTCACCCGACCCGTCGCCCCTGCCCCACACCCCACGAAAGGAGTTCCCGCATGACCGCCACCCTCACCGCCGACCTCGACCTCGAATACGCCGTCCACGACGCCGGCCTGCCCCGCTTCCCGTGGCAGCTCGCCCTGGCCGACGGCCGGGTGGTACTCCTGTCCGCCGACCTGCGACGCCACGCCGTCCTGACCGGCGGGGGCGACATCCGTGAGCCGAACCACCCGCACGAGGTCGCCCCCGATCTGGTCCCGGCGACGGTGCTGGCCGCCGCCCGGCTGGCCCTGTCCCAGGCGGACGGGGACGGGCTGGTCGCCATCCTCCGTCGCCGCCGGCAGATCGCCCAGCTCTGGGGGGTGGACGACGTGATCGCCGTCCGCCCGGACCTGACCGACGACCAGGCGTGGGACGTGCTCCGGCAGGTCGAGCGGACGATGGACGCCGACACCGGCATCACCTGGCGGGTACTCGAAGACACGGCCGAGGAGCTGTTCGGCCCGGCCCCGGACGCCGGTGTCTGAGCCGGACCCGCTCGACGACCTGTTCCACGGCTGCGCCCTGGCGGCGTTCCTGGAGGCGGCGGCCCGCACCGGCGGGCCGCCGTCGAGCGAGGCCACCCACAGGCTGGCGTACCGGCTGTACGAGGCGGCCCTGGCCGAGCGGCGCCACCCCGGCGACCCGCCCGACGCAAACACGCCGCTCGACACGCCACTCGATTCGTGCTACCCCTCGCCACGAACCAACAGCGACGGGTGAGACGGATGACGGTGTACAGCGGAACGCGGACGACCGACGGCGGCACGGTCACGGTCGGGGACGGCACGGCCGAGCAGCCGCTCGTCCCGTAGTTCGACCTGCGGCGGCACAGCCCGGCCGGGTTCGAGTGGGGGTACGGCGGGAGCGGCCCGGCCCAGCTCGCCTTGGCCCTGTGCGCCGACGCCCTCGGGGACGACGACCGGGCACGGGCCGTCTACGAGCGGTTGAAGTTCAAGGTCGTGGCGGCCCTTGCCGGCGACACCTGGACGCTCACCGCGGACCGGATGCGGGCCGCCGTCGCCGATATCGCGCGGACCCAGGCCCGGGTCAACGACCGCGACCCCGACAGCCGGGCCCGCTGATTCTGATCCGTTGGGGCCATGCCCCCGACATCGGTGCCGGGTTTCGCTCCACCATCTTCTTGTCCGGCCCACGTCGGTCGCCATCCTCCGTCGTGGCCGTGGCACTCTTCCATGACCGTCGCTCGTCCCCCCACCGCGACCCCATCGCCCGCTCACCGCTCACCGCTGCCGGCTGACCCGATCACGGCCGGCGAGCGGAGGTCGCTCCCCCGGTTTTGACGGCCGCCGCTCGAACACGAAGTGGACAGGCGTTTTCCCGATGCGGCAGCTCGGTCCGCTGGAACCGTTCCAGCGACGGGCGAGCCAGCCGACTGACTCCGGGGCGACCGGCCGGGCCGTGCCGTCGTGGGCACAGGAAATCGTGTTTCCGCACTCACGACGCATCACACCCACGGATTCACAACATGGGCCGGCGCGGTCGTGCCCGGTGCATGAAGCTGGTGACAGCTTGCCCGCCTGTGGGTCGGGTCGGCCAGGTGTGAACAGAGGGGGAGAGGTTCTGAACGACAGGGAGCCGAAGTCGCCCTGGGTGGTCGCCGACACCCTGTTCTGCTCGGCGGCTGTGCGGTCGGGTTTCTGATGGACTGGCTGGCGGGCCGATGAGCCGACCCCGGCGTCCGGCCGCGCCGAGACGTTTGACAGGCCGCGCGGGATGCGCTACCGCTGGAGGCTTTCCACCCCAGCCCGGAGCCGCCCATGCCCGCCAAGAGACGCAAGACCACCCCGCCCGTCGCCACCGCCCCTGACCCCACCGCGTCGTCGCCCCCGGCGGCCCCCGAGCCGGACGTGTTCGACCGGGCCATCGCCGGCCGAGCCGCCATCCCGGCACCAGTGCCTGTTACCGACTCCCCACAAGCCGACGCGGGGGGTGCTTATCAGCCGGACCCGTTCCCCGGCCTGACCGTCGCCGTGGCCGACGGCGCCGACGCCCCGCGGGTGCGGCTGTACCGCAGTCGGCGGATGAAACAGGTGGCCGGCCGGTTCGACGAGAAGCCGGCCGGACCGCACCGCCAGCGGCTGCGGGACGAGGGGTACAAGTAGCGGGACGCCGAGGGCGTGTGGACCAAGCAGCTCGGGGACGAGCGGGCGAGCGGCCAACTGGCCGCCGAGCGCCTGGCGTGCGAGATCGCCGACGCCATCCGGGCAGATGCGGGACTGCCCCCGGGCGGCCGGGCCGAAGGCCGGTAGGCCGCCGCCCGCTCGGAAGCCTCCTCCGGCTCTGGCGATTCGGGCCGAGGCACGAGACAAGCCCCGCCCCCTCGGTCGCGTTCCGCCGCGGGGGATGGTCTGCGAACCCCCGCGACGAAACACTCCGACGGTGACGGCGAGCCAGCCCGGGGGAGGACCGCCCCGGGCGGCCAGAACCCGGAGCGGGGGCCGGGGCGATCAAGCCCGGGGCCGTCACCCAAATACCGTTTGACAGTCCCGGCGGGTTGTGTACACAGGAACACGGACCACCGCAACCACGACTTCACAGCAGGAGGCCCATGCCCAAGATCATTTCGGTCCTCAACCAGAAGGGCGGGGTGGGCAAGACCACCCTGACCGTCCACCTGGCCACCGCCCTGGCCCGCGCCGGCGAGCGGGTGTTGCTCATCGACGCCGACCCCCAGGGGAGCGCCCTCAACTGGTCGGCCGCCCGCGAGGGTGTGGCGCTCTTCCCCGTCGCGGGGCTGCCCAAGGCGTCCCTGCATAAGGAGCTGCCGGCCCTGGCCGCCGACTACACCTACGTCCTCATCGACGGCCCGCCGCAGGTGTACGACGTGGCCCGGTCGGCCATCATGGTCAGCGGCCTGGTGCTCATCCCGGTCCAGCCGTCCCCCTACGACGTGTGGGCGGCCAAGGAGATTGTGGACCTGCTGGCCGAGGCGGCGGTGTTCAAGCCGGCGCTCAAGAGCGCGTTTGTGGTCAACCGCAAGATCGTCGGCACGGCCATCGGCCGGGACGTGGCCGACGCCCTGGCCGAGTACCCGCTGCCGGTGCTGGCCGCCGCCGTCGGCCAGCGGGTGCTGTTCGCCGAGAGCGCGGCCCGCGGGCAGACGGTGTATGACCTCCAACCGGGCAGCGCGGGGGCCAAGGAGATCGACGCCCTGACGGCCGAGGTGTTGGGGCTGGCGGTATGAAGAAGGTGTCCTTCGGCGCCCGCCCGCCCGTCACCCCGTGCGCAACCGCCGACGCCTGGGTGGCCGACAAGCCGGCCGCGGCCGAGCCGGTCAAGCGGCTGACCATCGACATCCCGCTCGGCCTGCACCGGCGGGTGAAGGCCGGGTGCGTGGGGGAAGAGGTGTACATCGCCGACCTGGTCCGCCAGTTCCTCGACCGCCGGTTCCCGGCCGACGGGACGGCTCCGAAACACGACGGCACGACCCCCCGCAAAGGCGACGGGTCGTGACCACCACGACCGGCAAGAAGGCCCCCGGCGGCCTGACCCGGCACCGGAAGAGGCTGCTTGACGCGGCCGCCGCCATCCGCACCGACCGGCCCGACCGCATCGACTTCTTGCACACGGTCCAGTGCCAGTGCGGCATCCCGTACGTGAACCCCGGCGACGAGGTCCGCGAGTGGGACAGCCGGTAGGGGCACACGGCCCTGCGGATCGAGGCCGGGAGCGCCCTCGACCCGACGACCGGCGAGTTCGTCCGGCTCGGGTTGCCCTACGGGGAGAAGCCCCGCCTCGTCCTCATCCACCTGGCCACCGAGGCGGTTCGCACCGGCTCCCCCGTCGTGGACGTGGAGGACTCCATGACCGCCTTCGCCCGCGGCCTCGGCGTCCCGACCAACGGCCCACACCTCAAGCACCTGAAGGACCAACTCGCCCGGCTGGCGGCGGCCACCGTCCGCATGGGACTGGTGGAGGACGGCCGGGCGGTGCAGGTGAACAGCCAGTTCGTCGCCGCCTTCGACCTGTGGTACCCGGCCGAGCCGGGCCAGCGGGTGTTGTGGCCCTCGACGGTCCGCTTTAGTGACGAGTATTTCAACAGCTTGAAGCGACATGCGGTCCCGCTCGACCGGCGGGCGGTGGGGGCGCTGGCCGGGTCCGCGCTCGCCCTCGACGTGTACACCTGGCTGGCCCAGCAGCTGCACCGGGTCGCCCCCGGCAAGCCGGCCTTCGTCGGCTGGGCGTCGCTGGCCGAGCAGTTCGGCCCCGGGTACGACCTGGTGCGGGACTTCCGCTGCCGGTTCCTAGAGACCCTCCGGCAGGTGCAGGCCGTCTACCCGCAGGCCCGGCTGACGGCCTACGACCGCGGCCTCACCCTCGTACACAGCCCGCCGCCGGTGGCCGGCAGCCCCGACCAGTTGCTCATCGGCTGAGGCCCCACCCTGCTCGGAGGGGTGACGGGCAGAGAAGGGCGCGACGCGTAAACAGTGAAAAGCTCACGGCCCGAGGTGGGATTGAGCCCGGCCAACAGCCACACTGAATGCACCTTTGCCACGCCCGCCGTAGGCTGCCGGCCGGTTGTCCCCGTTACCCCCTGCTATCCACCGGACAACTATAAGGTTGATTATAGGTGTATATAGTTTTGCGCGACCAACTGTACGTTGCGACCCCGCGGAAACCGGACACCGGGCGCGACCAACTGTACGTGCGGGGCGCGACCAACTGGCCGTCGGAATTGTTCCGGGCGCGACCAACTGTCTGTGGATAACTTTCCGGAAGAGTCGCGTCGAGTGACTGAGGGGAAGGGGGTAGCGACGGATGCTCCGCCGCGCCACGGAAACGGGGGTTAGGGCAGCGGGAGCCGGGGTCTGGCTACCCATATCGCCACCGCCCTGTTTGAATGCCTCGTGGGCCGCTTACGGGGTCGGTGCCCATCGGTTCGCCGGATCGGTCAGGAAGTGAGCCGAGTTATCGCCGGCCCCGATACTGTGCCGCCAGCCCCCGCGACAGCATCTCGTCGCCCAGGCTGGGCGTCTCGCCCGTCGCGCACTCCCCTAGTACTCCGTTGCAGCTAGTCTGTGGCCAGTACGGGGTACAGGCGGCGGAGCCTGGTGCGGGCGTCGGCGGTGGTGAACTGCCCGTCCGCCTTGGC